>CAZZYY010000092.1:0-10394 GCA_964658475.1 uncultured Candidatus Methylacidiphilales bacterium
GAAGGCCGGGCCCCAGACGCCAAACGCCCCGATCGAAAAGGTCTGCGCCGCGTAGCCGCCCACGAGCAGAAGGTAACGGCGGCGGGTGAGCAGTTGCAAAACTTCCGTGAGCCGCGGCGGAGCGAGGCGCGTCTCGCCGTCTGCCTCGCCCCGGCGCGGCTCGCGCAGGAACAGGAGGCTGAGAGCAAAGAGCACGCCGGGCAGCCCGACCCACCAGAACGCGCCTCGCCAGTCACCCGTCTGCGCGAAGTGTCCGCCGATGGTGAAACCGATGGCCGAGCCAACAGGAATGGCGACGTAGAAAATCGTCAGCGCCGTGTTGCGCGAGACTCCGGCAAAGAGGTCCGAAATCCAGCTCGGGCTCATGGTCACAAAGCAGGCCTCGCCCACGCCGACGATCATGCGGATGACGAAAAGCTCCGGGAAATTCCGCGCCAGCGCGGTCCCCGCCGTGGCGAGGCTCCAGACGATCACCCCGCCGAGCATGAGCCACTTGCGCTCATAGCGGTCGCCCAGAAAGCCAAAGAAGGGCGCGGTGAGAAAATAGCCAAGCATGAAGGCCGACGCGGTCCAGCCGCCGCCGGCGTCGCCGAGATGAAGATCGTGCTGCAGCGGGGCAAGCACCGCGGAGAGAATGTACCGGTCGAGGTAGTTGAGGAGGTTCAACGCCGAGAGCAGCGCCAGGGTGATCCAGGCCGAACGAAGCGCCGCGCGGGTTGCCATGCAGGCGCACTCTGCGGAATCGCGGCGGGGGGAGCAAGCGAAGGCGACGTGCGCGACTGACACCGCGCCTTGGGTCGTCATCCTTTGGCGCGCACCGGCCTCGAGCCGACGCCGGTTAGCTCCAAACTTTCCCTTGCGTCGCGCCTAACCGGGCGCACCGTGGGCTTTTACCCGGAGCCATCCATGAAACTCGAAAACAAGGTCATTCTCGTCACCGGCAGCAGCCAGGGCATCGGCGCGGGCATCGCGGTCCGGCTCGCGCAGGAAGGCGCGGATATCGTGGTCAATTATCACTCGCATCCCGAGGAGGCCGACGACGTGAAGGGCAAGATCACGGCCCTCGGCCGGCGCGCGGTATCCGTTGGGGCGGACCTGAGCACAGTGGACGGAACGGCCAAGCTGATCGCCGACGGCGTCGCGGGGCTGGGCCGCATCGACATTCTGGTGAATAACGCCGGCGTGGAGAAAAACGCCTCGTTCTGGGATGTGACCGAAAAGGATTTCGACCTCGTGCTGAACACCAACCTGAAGGGGCCGTTCTTCCTCACGCAGGCGTTCGTCAAGCACCTGCAGGAGCGGAAGGCGGGCGGGAAGGTAATCAACATCAGCTCGGTGCACGAGGAGTTGCCATTTCCCCACTTCGCCTCCTATTGCGCGAGCAAGGGTGGAATGAAGATGGTCACGCGCGACCTCTCGATCGAATTGGCGCCGCTGGGAATCACGATCAACAACGTGGCGCCGGGAGCGATCGAAACGCCGATCAACACCAAGTTGCTGAACGACCCGGCCAAGTTGAAGGCGCTTCTGGACAACATTCCGCTGAACCGTCTCGGCCAGCCCAGCGACGTGGCGGGTGCAGTCGCCTTCCTCGCATCATCCGACGCGGATTACATCACGGGCACCACGTTGGTCGTCGATGGCGGTCTAACCTGGAATTACTCGGAGCAATAGAGGGCGCCAAGGCTCAGTGGTAGCCGGCGCTCTCCGAGCGCCGGAACGAGCGTGGCGAGCGGAAAACCAACAGAAGCACGCCAGCGACAGGAAGGCGGATTCGTCCGGCCAGATCGCACTCGCGATAGGTATCGGGCGCTGGCAGCAGCCTTCGATCGTACCGCCGAAGGCCAAAGCCGGCACCTTCAAAAAGAATCGCCTCCGCCCGGCAGGCGGCTAAGGTTCGGGGCTTATGTTAGGTTCCTGGTCGCAGACTTTTATCACCTCGTGGTACGTCATGTTTCCGCTGGTGGCGTGCAGCATCATTTCCATCGCCATCATCTTCGAGCGCATCATCTCGCTGCGGCAGTCGGTGGTCATTCAACCGACCCTGGAGCGCGCGATCCACGATCTGAGCTACGGCGGACGTACCACGGAAATCGAGCAGCTTTCGGTCGAGAACGAGACCCCGCTTTCCCGCCTCATCCGGGCGTGTCTGATGTACAGCAGCTGGCCGAAGGAGGAAAACGCGGAGGCCGTGCAGGCCTACGCCCGGCGCGAGATTTTGCGGCTCGAGCGTGGATTGGTGTTTCTGGAGGTGGTCACCGGCCTGGGGCCGCTCCTGGGTTTGCTGGGAACGATCCTGGGTCTCATCCGCATCTTCGGCTCGGCTGGCACCGGCTCCGACCTCTCCTCGCAAGGCACGGCGATTGCGGCGGGCATCGCGGAGGCGATGTATTGCACTGTCGCCGGACTTTGCGTGGCCATCCCGGCGCTCATCGCCTACAGCCTGATCTCACGGCAGGTTGAGGCGCTGACGATTGATCTGGAGACGCTCTGCTCGGAGTTGTTGGGGAAGATTTACACGCAGTCGGAAACGTCGGAGTAAGCCCGTCCGCCCATGCAATTCGCCCGCAAGCGCCGTCGCCAGCCGTTCATCAACATCATTTCGTTGATCGACATCCTGGTGGTGTTGCTGATCTTTTATATCGCCACCACCGTCTTCAAGCGCACCGAGCCCAAGCTGAACATTGTGGTGCCGCCGTCGACCACCGCCAAATCGACCAACGAGAACATCCCGTCGACCATCTACGTCACGGCCGACAGCAAGGTCTACTTCGACGACACACCGGTCGATCCCGACCAACTCGGCCAGGTGCTGAAGGACAAGAAGGCGGCGAATCCCAATTTCGAGGTCGCGATGAAGTCGGACCAGAACGCGCCGTTCAAGATCATCGTGAAGATCATGGACGCGGCCAATAAGGCGCAGATCACCAACCTGAAGACCTACATGGACAACAAGGCGCAGGGAGCGTCCGCGCCGTGATCCGGCCCATTGTGCATTACGACGCGCCGATCCTGCGCGCCAAGGGCAAGGAAGTGGGCAGGATCACGCCCGAGATCGAGGTCCTGATCGCCGATCTCTTCGACACAATGCGGGCTGCCCACGGCGTCGGGCTGGCGGCGCAGCAAATCGGCGTCGCGCTGCAGGTCGCGGTCATCGACGTGACGGGAATCAAGGAGCGGCCGAGCAAGATGTGGATCAAGGGCGAAATCGTGGACCCGGAGGAGCACATGCCGCTGGTGTTGATCAATCCCGTGCTCAAGCCGACCAAGACCAAGGTCGTCGCCCACGAGGGCTGCCTGAGTTTTCCTGATCTCACCCTGGATATCGTGCGGTCCCAGCGGGTGGGCGTGAAGACGAGGACGCGGGACGGCGGCACCTTCGAGTTCGATGCGGGCGGGTTGCTGGGCCGCGCGGTCCTGCACGAGGTGGACCATCTGCACGGCAAGCTTTTCATCGATCACCTGAACGCCGAAGATCGTCGGTTGATTCGCGAGGATCTGGAATATATCAAGCGGGGCGAGCCCATCCCGCGGAAGTTGGCGGAGAATGAATCTTAACTCCGCGTGCGGCGCACCGATGCAATAGGAAAATCATGGCCCCTTTCGACAGCAAGACCTACCAGCTGCGGGTGCGAATCACCGCAGACGAACGCGACCACCTTGAAAAGCTGCGCGCGCAACGCGGACGCGGCGAGACGATTTCCGACCTGGTGCGCGAGGCCATCGCGCAACTGGGCCGGGAAGGCTCCGGGTCGCCTTCCACGCTCTCACCGAAAACACAGAGGCAGGTCGACCGCCTGGCCGTTCTCCTCAAGCGTGAGCCGGGCCAGGTCGAGGAGGCCTGCGTTGAAGGCATTCTCGACCTCATCGAGGCGAAGTGCGAGGTGCCGCTGTTGGTGATGGAAACGCGGCTGCACCTGCAATACCGCAACCGGAACGACCCGGCCGATTTCCCGTGGAACGCGGTCGATGAGCCGAAGGACGTGCCTGTGGAGACGGTCTCGCACGTTGAGGACCACGGCCAGTCGCCTGCTTAATCGCGGCGGTAGATCACTCCCAACACTGCGCCGAACGGAACCGTTCGCACGGTGTGAAACGCCAGCCGCTTGCCGTCGGGCGTCGGGAAGGGCGGCAGGAGAACGTCGGGACCGCCCCGCAGGCGCGGCACCCAGCAGATGCGAAGCTCCAGCGGCTCGCCCAGCGCCAGTGTTTTCGCCAGCCGCGCGGCGGGCGTGATCGGGCCGAGAAAGGTCCGGGCGCGCACCGGCAGCTGGTGAGTCGTCGTCCGTGACCCATCCCAGTTCAAGGCAGCGGCGGCGCGCGTCATAGGATCAGCATGGCGTCGCCGTAGCTGAAAAAGCGATAGCGCTCGCGCACCGCCTCGCGGTAGAGCTCGAGCACTTTTTCCCGGCCCGCCAGCGCGCTGATCAGCATGAGCAGCGTGGAACGCGGCAGGTGGAAATTGGTGAGAAGCGCATCGACCCGCTGGAAAACATACGGCGGGTGGATGAAAATGCGCGTGCGCCCGCCGCCGCGCAGCTCGCGCGCGGATTCCAGCACGCGGGCCGAGGTGGTGCCGACGGCGATGACGCGCGCGGCCGCCTCGTATTTTTCCGCGAAGCCGGGCGGGATGGAATAGACCTCCTCGTGCATCTCGTGGTCCGCCAGCCGCCCTGTCTTGACCGGCCGAAACGTGCCGAGCCCGACGTGCAGGGTGACAAAGGCATGGGGAAAACGCGCGAGCAGTTCTGGCGTGAAATGAAGGCCGGCCGTCGGGGCGGCGACAGAGCCGGCGGTTTCCGCGTAGATCGTCTGGTACCGTTCGAGATCCTCGGGACGATGCTCGGCTTCGCCCAACGTGGCGCGGCGTTTGCGGATGTAGGGCGGCAGCGGCATTTCGCCGAGCGCGTCGAGGTCGACCGGGCCGAAGAAGCGGAGAACACGCTCGCCGCCGGGCAGCGTCTTGAGCACCTCGGCCTCAACCTCCGGCGCGCGGGGACCCGGACCGCGGAAGATGAGTCGCATGCCGGGCTTCGCGCGGGCACCCGGCTTGACCAGCGCAACCCAGTGCTGCGGGCTGGTTTCCTCGAGCAGCAACGCTTCGAGCCGGCCATCGGCCGTGGCCAGCGCCGCCCGGCGGACCTTCGAATTGTTCAGGACAAGCAGGTCGTCCGGCCGGAGATACTCGGGCAGGTCGGAGAAGCGGCGGTGGGCGACCCGATCCGTCGCGCGGTCGTAGACGAAGAGGCGCGACTCGTCGCGGCGCGCGGCGGGCGCCGTGGCGATCAGCTCCGGCGGGAGCTCGAAGTCATAACTGGCGGTAAGCAGGTCGGCCGAAGGCGGGCCGTGGTGCAAGGAAGACATGGTGGAGGAATAAGGTTAGCCGTGGAGAGGCGGGATCGGAAGCCTTCGGAAATACCGATGCGACTTCGGTCGCCTGCTGGGTTTATGGATTTATGAACGCCTGGACAGCGGGGCTGGGCATCGCGGCTTTTTGTCTTGGCTTTCACCCTGGCCCGGCGAAGTCGCAGACGGCTGCTGGCGTTAATCTCGCGCTGAACCGGGCGGCCTATCAGTCGAGCGCGAGCGACTATGACCATGTCGCGCATCTGGCGACCGATGGCAGCCTCGCTACGTTTTGGCAAAGCAACGCGGAGGACCGGCCTTGGATCTACGTCGATTTGGGGGCGCCGCGAACCATTGATGGGGTCAAGCTGGCCTGGGGCGCACTGGCGCCGACGCCTTGCACGATTCAGGTTTCCACTGAAGTCTCCCGACCTTCCGCGTGGACGGACGTGACGCACGTGGGGTGCGCTGGGGGCCAGGTCGCGGAAGCTCACTTTACCGCGGTGCCCGCTCGCTTCGTGCGGATGATCGCCGATGGTGGTTTGGCTCCCATCAACTGCCAACTTCAGGAGTTCGAAGTCGAGGGCGACGCCCCGCCGCCGGCGGCGCCTGTAAATCTCAACCTGCCGGGAAAGGACGAACAAGACAGGCTTTCGCTCGATGGCGCGGGATGGAAGGTGCAGAACACGCTTTTCGTTCACGACGCCGGGCAGGCGATTTCCAAGGCTGGCTACGCGGTGGGCACCTGGTTGCCAGCCAGGGTCCCCGGAACCGTGCTGGCAAATTACCTGGCGGATGGCGCGGTGCCCGATCCGAATTTTGGCGACCAGTCCCGGCAGGTTTCCGAATCGTTTTTCCAGAACGATTTCTGGTATCGGCGCGAGTTCGTGATGCCGTCTGGCACCGGGCCAAGCCATTTCCTGCTGAATTTTGGAGGCATCAACTGGAAGGCAGACATCTATCTGAATGGCGCGAAGGTCGGCCACATCGATGGCGCTTTTGCGCGCGGCAAGTTCGACGTCACGCATGATCTTTTGCCGGGACAAACGAACGTGCTGGCGGTGCTGATCTATAAGGTGGCCAATCCCGGTGCGACGCATGAACGGTCGCTCTGGAAAGGAAGCCATAATGGCGGTGTCTTGGGAAAAGATGCGCCGACCTTCCAGGCCAGTTTGGGATGGAACTGGATGGTTTCCATCCGCGGGCGAGACACGGGTATTTGGGACCATGTTTACCTCGAACAGGCCGGACCGTTGCTCCTGGCCGATCCCTTTGTACAAACGACCGTATCGCCAGACCGGAGCGAGGCCGATCTCGCTTTTCAGGTCACGGTCAGGAACCTGGAAAATACGGCGGTACAGGGGACGGTGCAGGGAACGTTGGGGGACATTTCGTTCGGGCAAACAGTGAGTCTGGCGGCGAACGAGAGCAGGACGCTGAGCTTCGACAAGGCGGCGTTTCCACAGCTTAGCCTGAAGAATCCGCAGCTCTGGTGGCCGAATGGTTACGGCGACCAGCCGCTGCAACATATGCGCCTGACCGTGTCGGTTGGAGGTACGCCGAGTTTTCACCAGAACGTGGTCTTCGGCATTCGCCAACTGACGTACGACACGTCGGACAACATCCTCAAAATCTCCTGCAACGGGCAGCCCATCCAGCTCAACGGCGGTAACTGGGGCATGGATGAGACGATGCTGCGCTACGAAGTGAAGGACTACGATACGGCCGTTCGCCTGCACAAGGAGATGCACATGACGATGATCCGCAATTGGGTCGGGCAGGTGGGGAAGGAGGAGTTTTTCGACGCGTGTGACAAATACGGGATCCTTGTCTGGAACGACTTCTGGCTGGCGAATCCCGCCGATGGGCCGAATCCCGACGATCACGCGATGTTCATGGCCAATGTGCAGGACCGCATTCTGCGCATGCGCAATCATCCCTCGCTGGCGCTCTATTGCGGCCGGAATGAAGGGAATCCGCCGAAGGATCTCGACGCGGGGATGGCGCAGGCGACGACGGCGCTGGATGGGACGAGGTTCTATATTCCCAATTCTGCCGGCGGGACGGTGACGGGACACGGTCCGTATGAGCCCCATCCGCCGAGCTATTATTTCCGAAGCGCCGCCGCGAAGACCCTGCACAGCGAATTGGGGATCGTCTGCGTTCCCACCGCCGACACGATGCGGCGGATGATGCCGGCGCAGGATCTCTGGCCGATCAGCGACGATTGGGCGATGCACGATTTCTACCAGCCGCGCTGCCGCACCTATTTGGACCGGATCGACAAGTCCTATGGCTCCTCGTCTGGGCTGGATGAGTTCTGCGGCAAGGCGCAGATGGAAAACTGGGAGAACGCCAAGGCGGAGCTGGAGGCGTGGCGGAGCAATGCGGGCAGCGGCTGCCTGATCTGGATGTCGCATCCAGCGTGGCCGTCGCTCATCTGCCAACTTTACGATTATTGGTTCAATCCCACCGGCGCTTATTTTGGAGCGCGGATCGCAAATGAGCCGCTGCATATCTTGTGGGATGCCTCCAGCAACAAGATCAAGGTGGGGAATAATACGGGCCGCGAGTTCAGGAAGATGCACGCGGAGGCGTGGATTTATAACATGGACGGCACGCTGAAGGGCCATCAGGAGGCGCAGGTGGATTCGACGGCGGATGGCGCGGCCACTGACTGCTTTGACCTGATGTTTCCGCCTGACGTGAGCCCGGTGCATTTCATCAAGCTTCGGCTGAGCGACGGCGCGAAGGTGGTCTCGGAGAATTTCTACTGGCACGGCGTGAAGGAGGACGAGTACATGACGCTGAACGACATGCCGAAGGTCAAGGTGTCCGGCTCGCTCACGCAAAAGTCGGAGAATGGGAAGATCCTCCTCGATGTGCGCGTGGAGAACCCGACCTCCGGGATCGCGCTGATGGTTGCCTTGAAGGTGGTGAAGGCCCACGCGACGCGCGAACGCGTGTTGCCCGTCTTCTACGGCGACAATTATGTCTCGCTGCTGCCGCATGAGACGCGGGAGATTCCGGTGGAGTTCGAGGCGGCCCAGCTTGAGGGCGACCGGCCCCGAGTTGTGGTGCAGGGGTGGAATGTGCCGGCGTTTGAAGTGGGGGAGTAGGCGTTTGACGGCGCTGCCGGTGATGGGGATAAAAGCAAGGGGGGGAGGGGCGGTATGTTCCGTTATGATGTGTTATGAAGTGGTATGGGAGGAAGAGTGGGTCGGAAAGGCAGGGAAGCATTCCGCTCGCGTTGCTCGCTCCGGGATCGGGCCGAGCCCGGCTACCGGCCGAGTTGTCATGTCGGCGGGTGCGATCTTTTTACGGTGGATGCCTGCGGTCATTTCGTGATTATCCCACCTTTTTCGAAAGGGCGTTATCGCTGGAGGGCTTGTTTGGGCTATTTGGCCTAAAATCTTATATTTCTCATTCCGAGGTGTACTTGAGGAGAAGGGGGACGTCTTTCTCTCGGGCGCGACGCCCAAGCCGTCGCATGTGCCCTGACGTCCCAAGGTAAGTTGCGCATGAGGGTGAACTGCGCGAACAGCATTGTTTTAGGATGCGCGCGGGGAGCTCGGGCGCCGGATTCGGATCTTTTGGCGCGCACCGGCGCTCGGAGAGCGCCGGCTACCTGTTGCTTGGGCCGCGATGGCTGGATGGGGACGAGCGTGACGCAGGGGCGTCGGCGGTCATAGACCGCCGCTACAGAAGGCGGGCGCGGTAGCTTGACGGCCTAGGCGGCGATGCCGAGGACGGGGTACTTGGCGGCGAGGAGCTTGTTGGAGGCGTGGAAGACGTCGATGGCCTCGGTGCAGGTGGCGTCGAAGGTGCCTTCGGCGTATTCCTTGTACTCGATCTTGTGCAGGACCTTGCCGGCGTCGGTGTAGCCGAAGTTGAGCAGACTGCCCCGCAGCTGGTGGGCGAGGGAGGAAACGGGCTTGGGGTCGGCGGCCGGGTCCATGGCCTTGAGTTCCTGCAGGCGGGTTTCGGAGCTTTCGATGAGTTCCAGGACGATGGCGGCCATGTCGGGATCGACCTGATTCGGGTTCTCGCCGAGCAGGGATTCCGCCTGGGACCAATCGAAGGCTGGTTCGGTTGCCATGGTACGGTTATCGGAACACGGCGCCGGAATCTTGAACCTAAAAGGGGATGTCGTCCTCTTCCGGCATGGGCGGCTGATCGTCGCCGCCGGAGGGGGAAGCGGGGCGCGAGGGCCGGGCGGGTTGCTCGCCGGGAGGTCCGCCGCCGCCGGAATAAGTGCCGCGGCTGGGCGCGCCGCCGCCCTGGCCACCTTGCCCGCCCTGGCCGCCGGGGCTGCCGAGAAACTGGACCCGCTCGGCGCGGACGCGCAGCTTGCTCTTCTTCTGGCCTTCCGGCGATTCCCACTGGTCGAACTTGAGCGCGCCTTCGATGAAGACGGGGCGGCCCTTGCTCAGGTACTGCTTGCAGGTTTCCGCCTGGCGGCTCCAGACCTCGATGTCGACGTAGGTGACCGATTCCTTGATCGTGCCGTCCTGCGCCTTGTAGGAGTCGTTGATGGCCAGGCCGAATTCGCCCACCGCGGTGCCCTTGGGCGTGTAGCGCACCTCGGGGTCGCGGGTCAGGTTTCCCATGAGGAAAACCTTGTTGAGATTGGCGGCCATGGTCGGCTGGGATCGCGCGCCTAGGCAGCGGCGGCGACCGCCTCCTGCTTGAGGTAGAACTGGCGGTAAACGATGTCGTTGAGCGCGAGCTTGCTGCGCAGCGGCTCGAGCTTGTCGGGCGCGATGCTGAACTGGACGTTGACGTAAAAGCCGCTGTCGAGATCGCCCGATTCGCGCTCGAAGCGCTTGCGGTCCATCTTCTGGGTGCCGTTGATCTTGCCGCCGAGCGTGGTGATCTCTTTTTCGATCGTGTCGATCGCTTCCTTGAGGCCTTCGTCCTTGCCCTGAATGTTCAGGATAAAGAGGCCGTCGTAATTTTTCATGCTGATAGTTACCCTTCTAATTGCGTGGAGGGATCGGCGGACGCCGTCCCGTTGAACCGGTTCATAGCTACGGCAATTCCCTCGC
>CAZZYY010000093.1:0-10378 GCA_964658475.1 uncultured Candidatus Methylacidiphilales bacterium
GCAGCAGACCAACGAGGAGGTCGAGGAGAAGGCGTCCCTGCTCTCGAACCAGAAAAAGGAGCTGGAGAAGACGAACCGGGAGATCGACCTCGCCCGGGCGTCGCTCCAGGAAAAAGCCGAGCAGATCGCGCAGACCTCCCGCTACAAGTCGGAGTTCCTGGCCAACATGTCGCACGAGTTGCGCACGCCCCTCAACAGCCTGCTCATCCTGTCGAAGATCCTGGCGGAAAACCCGGACGGCAACCTGACGGAGAAGCAAGTCCAGTATGCCACGACCATCCAGTCCTCCGGCCACGATCTGCTCGAGCTGATTAACGAGGTGCTGGACCTTTCGCGCATCGAATCCGGCGTGGTCGAGATCGAGACGGAGGAGACCCGGCTCTCCGACGTGCGCGACTTCGTCGAGCGCACCTTTCGGCCCATCGCGGAGACCAAGAAACTTGAGTTCGCGACCGAGCTGGCCGAAGGGCTGCCCACCACCATCATCACCGACCAGCAGCGACTGGAGCAGGTGCTGAAGAACCTGCTCTCCAACGCCTGCAAGTTCACCGAGAACGGCTCGGTCCGGCTGCGCATCGCCCCGGCCACCGACGGCTGGGATACGACCGTCACCACGCTCAGGCTGGCCAAGCAGGTCATCGCCTTCAGCATTGTGGACACCGGCATCGGCATCCCGCAGGAGAAGCAGAAGCTGATTTTTGAGGCTTTTCAGCAGGCGGATGCCGGCACCTCGCGCAAGTACGGGGGCACCGGCCTGGGCCTCTCGATCAGCCGCGAACTGGCCCGCCTGCTCGGCGGCAGTCTGCAGGTCACAAGCCGCCCGAACGCGGGCAGCACCTTCACACTGTACCTGCCCGGAGCGTTTGCCGGTAACGCACCCTCGCCGGCGTTCAAGCCCCAGGTGGCCCGGCCGGTGGCAACGTCCGCCGCAGCGGCAGCTCCAGCCGCTGCGGCGATCGGCGAAAAACCGCTGATCGACGACGATCGCTCCTCCCTGCAGCCGGGCGACATGGTCCTGCTCATCATTGAGGACGATCCCAATTTCGCGGCCATCCTGCGCGATTTTGCGCGCGAGAAGGGCTTCAAGACCGTCGTGGCCTCGACGGTGAACAGCGGCGTGGCCCTGGCTCGCGAGCTCCATCCTTCCGCCATCACGCTCGACCTGCATTTGCCGGACAACGACGGCTGGCTTGTGCTCGACCGGCTCAAGCACGATTCCGAGACGCGCCACATCCCCATTCACATTATTTCCGCCGACGAGGAGCGGGAGCGCAGCCTGCGGCTCGGCGCGGTCTCCCACTTCCAGAAGCCGGTCACGCGCGAGATCATCGACCAGGCGCTGAGCCAGACCATCGAATTCATCAACCGTCCGCTCAAGAACCTGCTTATCATCGAGGACGACGCGAACGAGAGGCAGGCGCTCATCGCCCTGATTGGAAACGGCGATGTGCACAGCACCGCGGTAGGGTCCGCCGCCGAGGCCTTTGCCGAACTGGACAAGACGCGCTTCGACTGCATCGTGCTCGATCTCGGGCTGCCGGATAAAAACGGCCTCGATCTCATCCGCGAAATTCACCAGAAGTACGGGCATGCCGCGCCGCCGGTCATCGTCTACACCGGCCGCGAGCTGTCCCGGCAGGAGGAGACCGAGCTGCGTCTGATTTCCGATTCCATCGTGATCAAAAACGCGCGCTCACCCGAGCGGCTGCTGGACGAGACGGCGCTTTTCCTCCATCGCGTGCAGACCAAGCTGCCGGAAGCCAAGCGCCGCATGATCGAGCAGGTGCACAAGAGCGACTCCGTCCTGACCGACCGCCGGGTGCTGGTGGTTGACGACGACGTGCGGAACATCTTCGCGATCACCTCGGCCCTGGAGTCCTCGCACATGAAGGTCAGCTATGCGGAGAGCGGCCAGGCGGCGATCGACTTCCTGCAGCTTAACCCGGATGTCGAGGTGGTCCTTATGGACGTGATGATGCCGGACATGGACGGGTTCGAGGCCATCCGCCGCATCCGTGCCATCGATCGCTTCAAGAAGCTGCCCATCATCTCGGTCACAGCCAAGGCGATGCGCGGCGACCGGGAGAAGTGCATGGAGGCGGGCGCGTCCGACTACATCACGAAACCGGTCGACATGGCGCAATTGCGCTCGCTCCTGCGGGTGTGGCTGTACCGTTAAGCTGACGGCGCGGGGGCTGGCCTCCGCCCCGTACTTAAGCGATCCTGTCCATCGTCATGCGTGAATTCCCCGACGATCACGAAGCCGAGGACGTCCGGCGCCTGCTTGACACGCTCTACGAGCAGGCGGGCGCCGACTTTCGCTCGTACGCCTACTCCTCCGTCAAGCGCCGGATGCTGGTGCAGGCCGGGCGGGAGAACGTGGGCACGATCGGGGGCCTGGAGAAGCTCGTGCGGCACGATCCTGCCTGCCGGGAACGGCTCATCACCACGCTGACCATTCATGTCACGGCGATGTTCCGCGACCCGAGCTTCTATCGGGAACTGCGCGACCAGCTTATGCCCGTGGCCCGGACCTACTCCTTCCTCCGTTTTTGGGTCGCGGGCTGTTCCACGGGGGAAGAGGTGTTTTCGCTGGCCATCCTTCTGCAGGAGGAGGGGCTTTACGATCGCTGCCGGATTTATGCCACGGATCTCAACGAACATGTCCTGCAAAAAGCGCGCCGCGGCATTTTTCCGCTCAGCGCCATGCAGGAATACACCCGCAACTACCAGCGGGCGGGCGGGCGCCGTTCCTTCGCCGAGTACTACACGGCGGACAACGAGTTCGCCATCTTCCGCCCGGCCTTGCGCGACAACGTTCTCTTTGCCGCCCATAATCTGGTGGGCGACGCTTCCTTCAACGAATTTCATGCCATCTTCTGTCGCAACGTTATGATCTATTTCAACCGCTCCCTCCAGAACCGGGTGCACCATCTTCTTTACGAGAGCCTGCTCACCTACGGCTACCTGGGCCTGGGCCGCAGCGAGACGATCCGCTTTTCGCCGCACGCCGCGGCCTATGAGGAAATCTCCGCGCGGGAAAAACTCTTCCGGAAAATCCAATGATCGTCCTGGGCGGCTCACTCGGCAGCATGGCGGCGCTGCGCCTGATCGTGCAGGACCTGCCCGCGTCGTTTCCCCTCGCCCTCGCGGCGGCGCTGCATCGCCATCGCGAGTCGGACGACTCGCTGGTCAACCTGCTGCAGCGCGGGATGTCCCTGACCGTGCGCGAAGTGCTCGACAAAGACCCCCTTCTGGCTGGACATCTGCACGTGGCGCCGTGCGACTATCATCTTCTCGTCGAACCGATGTACTTCTCTCTCTCCACCGATGAACCGGTCCAGTTTGCCCGGCCTTCCATCGACGTCCTTTTTCAGTCGGCCGCCGACGTCTTTGGCCCGCGCGCCATTGGGGTGATCCTCACCGGCGCGAACCGCGACGGGGCCCGGGGCGCGACCGAAATCCGCCGGCGCGGGGGCACCCTGATCGTGCAGGACCCGGCCACCGCCGAGTGCGATGTCATGCCCCGGGCGGCCATTGAGGCGGTGCCCGACGCGCTGGTGCGTCCGCCGGAAGAAATCGGCCGCCTCCTTTGCGCCCTGGCCAATCCCTCCCTGCCATGAGCGATCCACGCGTCAACATTCTCATGGTCGACGACGAGCCGGCCAACCTGATCGCGTTGGAAGCGACCCTCGAGAACCTCGGCCAGAACCTCGTCCGCGCCCGTTCCGGCCGGGAGGCGCTGCGCCAGGTGCTCGACCAGGACTTTGCCGTCATCCTGCTCGACATCCAGATGCCGGGCCTGAGCGGCATTGAGACCGCCGCGGCGATCCGCGAGCGCGAGCGTTCCCGCCACATTCCGATCATCTTTTTGACCGGCATCGACAAGACGCAGGAGACCATGTTCCAGGGCTATTCCGCCGGGGCGGTCGATTACTTGGTCAAGCCGATCCAGACCGACGTGCTGCTGGCGAAGGTGGGCGTCTTCATCGAGCTGGCGCAGGCGCGGCAGCGGCTGCACGCCGAGATCGAGGAGCGCACGAAGACGGGCGTCGAGATCTCGATGCTCAACCAGGCGCTCGCGGACAAGAACCGGGAACTCGAGCAGCGCACCTCCGAGCTCCAGGAGACGGTGCAGGAGCTCGAGCGCTACTCCTACAGCATCTCCCACGACATGCGCGCCCCGCTGCGGGCGATGAAGGGTTACTCCGACGTCCTGATCGAGGAGGTCGGCGAGCAGTTGCCCGAGGAACACCGGAAATTTCTCCTCAAGATTTCCTCCGCCGCGCACCGGCTCGACCGGCTGATCGAGGACGTGCTGAGCTACAGCCTGCTCTCCCGGTCGAAGTTCAAGCTCAAGGCGGTCGACGCCGACGCGCTCATCCGCGAGATCATCGACCAATATCCCGGATTCCAGCCGCCGGAGGCGGAGACGGTGATCGAAGGCCGCCTGCCCGTGGTCTGGGCGAACGAGGCGACGCTGACCCAATGCATCTCCAACCTGATCGGCAACGCGATCAAGTTCGTGCCCAAGGGCACCAAGCCGCGCATCGTCATCCGGGCCGAGGTGGACGGCAAGGACGCCACGCTCTGGGTGATCGACAACGGCATCGGCATCGCGCCGGCGGATCTCGACCGCATCTTCGGTATCTTCGTCAAGGTCCACGCCGCGGAATCCTACGCCGGCACGGGCATCGGGCTGAGCATTGTGCGGCGCGCGGCCGAGAAGATGGGCGGCCAGGTGGGGGTGGAATCCACCCTGGGCGGAGGCAGCCGTTTCTGGGTTAAACTCAAGACGCCATGAAGACGATTCTAGTGGTCGAGGACACGGAAGACGATGTGTTCTTCCTCAAGCGCGCGCTGAAGTCAGCGTCCATTTCCAACCCGGTCCAGGTGGTGGAGGACGGCCAGAAGGCCATCGATTACCTCTCCGGCACCGGCCGGTATGCGGACCGGGAGACCTACCCCCTGCCCTTCCTCGTGCTGCTCGACCTCAAGCTGCCGTATGTCATGGGGCTCGACGTCCTGAAATGGATTCGCAGCCAGCGCGAGTTCGACCCGGTGATTGTCGCCGTCCTGACGTCGTCCCAGCAGGACCACGACCTCACCGAGACCACGCGGCTGGGCGGCAACTTCTATTTCGTCAAGCCGCCTTCCGCCCAGAAGCTTAGCGAGCTGGTGCAAAAACTGGCCAGCCAGTGGGGCCATACCAATCTGTAGCTCGCGCGGCGGCGGAGTGGAAGCCGAGGGAACGATCCCGGTCAGGTCCCGAAGCTGATGCCCATCGCCTTGGCCGTCTCGACCATCTGGCCCTCGGGCTTGACGCACTTGAGCTGCCCGACCGCTTCTTTGATCGTCACGGCACCGATCTGGTAGTTGAGGTAACTCACCATGTGCCCGAATTTGCCTTCCTGGATCAATTGCACGGCGCCCACGCCGAAACGGGTGCCCAGGATGCGGTCCAGCGTGGTGGGCGCGCCCCCGCGCTGCAGGTGACCCAAAACCATGGCGCGCGTTTCCCGGCCCGTCCGCTTGGCGATCTCGTCGGCCACGCGATGGCCAATGCCGCCCAGCCGCGCCTCGCCCTTGACGTCGACATGCAGCGTCTCGAAGTCGGAGCCCTCCGACCGCGCTCCCTCCGCCACCACGATCAGGGTGGCGTTTGCGCCGCCGCCCATGCGCTTGTCGACGAAGGCCGCGAGCCGCTCGAAGGAAAAAGGGATTTCCGGGATCAGGATGGAATCGGCGCTGCCGGCCAGTCCGCCGTGGAGCGCGATCCAGCCGGCGTACCGGCCCATGACCTCGAGCACCATGATGCGCTTGTGGCTCGCCGCCGTCGTGTGCAGGCGGTCCAGCGCATCGGCCACGCACTGCACGGCCGAGTCGAAACCGAAGGTCATGGCGGTGGCGGAGATGTCGTTGTCGATCGTCTTCGGCACGCCGACGCAGGGCACGCCATTTTCGAACAGCTGGTCGGCTGTCGTCAGGGAGCCGTCGCCGCCGATGCAAACCAGCGCCCGCACCCCGAGGTCGGAGATGGTCTTCTTGGCCTCGTCGATCACGGCGGACGGGATCACTGCTTTTTCGCCATGGCCCGACTTGGCCACGAAGCGGCCCTTGTTCGTCGTGCCGATGATCGTGCCGCCAATGGAGGTGATGCCGACTGTGTTTTCCGGCGTGAGGATCTTGTAGTCCACCGGCGAAAGCAGCCCCTCGTAGCCGTCGATGAAGCCCAGCACCTCCCAGCCCAGGTTGTGGGCGGCGCAGACGGTGGCGCGGATTACCGCGTTGAGGCCGGGACAGTCCCCACCGCTGGTCAGGACGCCGATGCGAAACCGATGCACGCATTAGGTGCTAAACCGGTTTCAAAAAAGTGCAACCAAGAAGTCGCCAGGTTCGAAAAGCATAAGCAGCGATGACCGGCTTCGAACTCCTTCGCCCCACGCGCGCCGTGCCACCGCAGAAAAAAAGTGACGCCCTCGCCGCGATGGGCATTCTCCCATGGAATGCGACGCGAGTTCTCCGAGGATAAACCCGAGATCATGGATCTTCCCGGCCAGGATGAGAACGCTCTCCGGGTCGACCTGCAGAACCTCGGCTGGCTGAACCGCACCTTCGGCGGCTGCAGCGCGGTGCAAAAAATGTTCCGCTACCTTGTCGGCTCCGCCCGGCGCCTGACGCTGATCGATCTCTGTTCGGGCTACGGCGACCAGGGCCGCAACCTCATCCGCCACGCCGGCCGGCGTCAATGCGAGGTGGCCGTCCTGGCCGTCGACCGGCAGTTCGATACGCTGCGCCTCTCCCGCGAGGCCACGCCGCCGCACCAGCGCATTTTCTTCATTCAGGCCGATGCGCGCCAGCTTCCCTTTCGCGGCGCCGCGGCCGACCTGGCCTTCTGCAGCCTGGCGCTGCACCACTTCGGGGATGAGGATGCGGTCACGGTCCTGCGCGAAATGAAGCGGGTCAGCCGCCGCGGCGCCGCCTGCGTCGACCTGGTGCGCGGCCGCGTCGCGGTGTTTTGCATCTGGCTGCTCACCGCGATTGTGCTGCGCAACGACATGACCCGTTACGATGCGCGCCTTTCCATCAGGCGCGCGTTTACCCACGCTGAACTTCTGGCCCTCGCCGCCCGCGCCGGATGGAAGGACCTCAAACAAACCAAGTTCTTTTGGTTCCAACAGGCGATCCGCACCGAGTCCCGCGCATGAAAACCGTCAACAGCATCGTCATTCGCGCGCCTCTGCCCGCCATTTTCGCCACCGCCTCCGACCTCGCGCGCTGGCCCGATTTCCTGGCCCACTATCGCTACAACCGCTTTCTCTCGCCCATGCCGTGGGGCGGCATCGTCAAGATGTCCGCCGTGCGCTCCGGCATCCCAACGACCTGGGTGTCGGTTTATCGCGTGGACGCGGATCGCTGCCAGCTTCACTTCGAGCATTTGCGCTCCACGCTCAACGCCACGCGCGGCATGATCGTGGTCTGGAACTTCACGGAAACGCCGGAAGGCGTGCGGGTCGAAATCGATCATCAACTCGATTTACGTTGGCCAGTGATAGGCGGGCTGGTATCAAAGTACATCGTGGGACGTTTTTTCATCCATCACATCGCCACCCTGACCCTCGCGGGGTTGAAACGCAAAGTCGAGGGATTGGCCTCGTGACGCGGCGCGTTGTCGTCACGGGCGTCGGGGCTCTCACCTGCATCGGCCATGAGGCCAAGGGTCTTTGGAACGGCATCCTGGCCGAAAAATCGGGCATCCGCTTCACCACCCGGTTCGATTCGACGCCATACGACGCCAAGTGCACGGCGGAAATCAACGACTACGATCCCAACGCCTACTTCCCGCCGCACAAGCTCAAGCGCATTGATCGCTACGCGCAATTTGCGCTCGTCCTCACCCGTCAAGCGTTCGAGGATGCGGGCCTCGACTACACCCCGGAGCACCCGCGCACGAACGCCGGCGTCAGCTTCGGCACCGCGCTCGGCGGCATCACCACCGCGGAACTGACGCACGAAAAGTTCGTGCGGGAAGGGTCGAAGCCGATTCCCGCGGCGCTCGCGCTGCAGGTCTTCGGGGGTTCCGGCCACAGCAACATTGCCATCGCCCACGGACTGCGCGGCTACGGCACGACCAATTCCAACAGCTGCGCCTCGGGCACCGTGGCGATCGGCGAAGCCTTCCGCGTCATCCGCGAGGGCCGCGTCGATGTCATGGTTGCCGGCGCGGCGGAGGCCCCGCTGGCCTCGCTCACCTTCGGCGCCTTCGACACGATCAAGTCGATGGCCAAGGAAACGAAGCATCCGGAGACGGCCTGCCGTCCCTTCGATGCCACGCGCACCGGCTTCGTCATGGGCGAGGGCGGCGCCAGTGTCGTGCTCGAGGAGCTCGAGCACGCGCGGGCCCGCGGCGCCCGCATTTATGGCGAGGTGCTCGGCTACGCGCTGAACAACGATGCCTATCACATGTCGTCCTCGCTGCCGGAGGGCGAATCGGCCCTGGTCGTCATGGGCGACGCGTTGCGCGAGGCCGGGTTGCGGCCCGACCAGGTCGATTACGTCAACGCGCATGCCAGCAGCACGCCCATGAACGACGGCACCGAGGCGCGCGCCATCTCGAAGTTCTTCAACGGAAAGACCCCGGCCGTGAGCGGCACGAAGGCCTACTACGGCCATCCCCTCGGCGCGTCGGGCGCGATCGAGGCGGCGATCTGCTGCCTGGCGATGCAGAACGGCTTCATCCCCCCCACGCTCAACTGCCATGAGCCGTGCGAGGAGGTCGGCCCGGGTTTCGACCTCGTCCGCCTGAAGGGCCGCGAAGCGAAGCTGCGCTACGTGATGAGCAATTCCTTCGGCTTCGGCGGCATCAATGCCTCGCTCGTTCTGGGCCAAATTTAAGCCGGCGGCTGATTTGACAGCGCCCGCCCTTGGCCGAATCTCTTTCAGCGCGACACCCCGCGCGGACAATGGCTCTTCCTTTTTCGCATGACGTGATCGTAGTGGGCGCGGGACTCGCCGGATCGAGCGCCGCGCTGGCGCTGGCCCGTGGTGGCAACCGGGTGGCGCTGCTCGACCGCGCCAGTTTTCCGCGCGCAAAGGTCTGCGGGAATTGCCTCCATCCCCGCACGTGGAAAATCTGGGAGCGGCTCGATCTCGCGGAATCGTTCCGTGCGCTGCCCCATACGGAGATCGCCGGCTTCGACATCCAGTGTGAGGGCCGGCCGGTGCATCGCCTCGATTTTCAGATCCAGGGCCCGCGTTCGATCTCGCGCTACGTGCTGGACGACTGGCTCCTGGAGCATGCCCAGGCCGCGGGGGTGGAAGTCCATCCGGCCACCATGGTCACTGCGGTCGATCCCGAATCGGGCACGGTGCAAACCTCGACAGGCGAGTTTCGTGGCCGGCTGATCTTGGGCACGGACGGGCGCAATTCTGTCGTGGCGCGCCAGGCCGGCCTGATGCCGCCGCCGCGCCGGTGCCACCGCGTGGCCTGGCAGGCCACATTGGATGCGCCGCTGGAACTCGACCGTCACGTTTACCTCCAGATTTTTGAGGAGGGTTATTTTGGCTACTGCCGCTTCGGCGAGGGCGGCGCCGTGGTGAGCATGGTGCTGGATGCCCGGCGGAGTGCCGAGCCGCTCGCCTCCGCCCGCCGCTACCTGCCGCATCTGGCCGAACAGGCGTGGCTCCGCATGAGCCCGATCACGCGCGGTTCCGCCCGGGTCGGCCGAGGGCGCGTCTGGCTGGCCGGAGATTCGGCGCACGTCATGGAGCCGTTCACGGGGGAAGGCATGTCCTTCGCGCTGGCCACCGGATTGCTGGCCGCGGAAAGCGCCGCGCCGGCATTGGCCGGTGATCGCTTGGAGCCCGCTCTTGCCGCCTATGCGCGGCGCCACCGTTCCCTTTACGCGCGCGGTGCGTGGGTGAACACATTTACCCGCTGGGTTCTCGGCGAGCCACAGCGGCTCACGCGTTTGCTGCGCCGCGTGCCCTTTCCGCGCTGCGCGCTCGATCTGCTCTCGCGGCAGATTCAGCTGGCGTAGCGATGGCCTTGTTTAGCTTTGAAATACTGACTTAAAGTTTAGATCAGGATGACCACGAAGGACAAATTGAGGACGGCCAACTTTGTTTGCACCTTTCTGATGGTAGTGTCCGCTGGTTGCGGAATACTCGGGGCTCTTTTGAAATCGTCCGCTTTTTGGCTGGCCGCCAAACTGCTTTTGGTTGCAGGCCTGATCTTGTGGTACGTCTGCTACCGTTTGCAGGCACAGCTTGCCTTGGAGAAGCGCAAGAAACGCACAGAATCAGGATTGCCGCTAGGGTAAAGCTTTGGTTGCGCCGCCACACGTCGGCGGCGGAAGACGCAGGCACAAAAAAAGCG
>CAZZYY010000094.1:0-6803 GCA_964658475.1 uncultured Candidatus Methylacidiphilales bacterium
TAGCTATCCGCTCCCAACGCCATCGCGGTCAAACCGCTTGTGATCGAGGTGAAGGCGATGAACTGGAAAATCCGAAGTGGCTTAATGTTCATAGCGTCAGGATGTATTTCGGGGACCATCTAGCCACCTCAGAACCGCGATAGACGGCCTCAACGTGTGTGAAAGTTAAGTTGCGTGCCGAGGACCATGCTAATCCACGAAACCAAAAGCGCACCTGAGAATGTCCGGCTATGGCACAAACCACCATAGCTTATGGGGCAACAGCGGTTGAATTCCGGCGCGGGTTACAGCGACGAGAGCCGAAACTTTCCCGTCAAGAAATGTCCACCCGCACACACGCGCACACAAACTTATCACGGCTGGGTGAGGTCCCATAGGGCGTCACTTCCCCTTCCATAGGTGAAATCCAAAGTAACTCCTCAACAATCCTCCCCAGTCCTCATCCGTGCGGGTTCGACTCCCGCCTCGGGCACTTGCCTTTCCTTGCGGCGAGCGAGAGGCTAACGTGATGCATGTCTCAAGCGTTGGCATACGGGCCCCTGGCTTCGGCTGGATCGCGATTGAATGCTTGTGAGGGCGTTTGAAAGCGCGCGCGCGGGGATGGAGTACCACGGCGGCGAGGCCATAAATCCGTTGCTCAGGTTCATCACTTGCCTGGGCCTCGTGGCAGCCCTTTGGGGCAGTTCCCTGGGCAAGGATACCCTCGAGCAGGACTTTCTTGCTCCGCCCGGCCAGGCGAAGCCGGCCGTTTGGTGGTTTTGGGGAGAAACCGTTGTCACGGATCATGGCATCACGCAGGACCTGGAGGCGTTGAAGCGGGCGGGCTTCGGCGGTGTGGTCATTTACGAGCAGACGTTTGTCGATCGGCCGGGACTGAAGAGTCTCTCGCCGGAATGGCTGGCACGGGTGCGGTTTGCCGCCGCCGAATGCGTCCGCCTGGGCTTGACGTTGGAGGTGAACGCGGGTGATGGCTATGTCGCCGGCGGCCCGTGGATCACCCCTGCGCTTGGGATGCAGCGCCTCGTCGCCAGCCAGGTCGAGGTCCAGGGTGGAAAGTCGGTATCCCTCGCCCTGCCGCTGCCGCCCAGCAAGCTCGGTTACTATCGGGATGTCGCGGTGCTCGCCTTCCCCACGCCCAGCGGCGGAGGACCGGACGCGATGCCGATGCCGGCGTGCTCAAGCCTTCCGGCGGGGATCGATTTAAAGCGGTTTTTCTCCAGCGACGGCTCGGCGATCCAGGATCTCAAGCCCCCGGCTGATGGCAGTCCCGTGCTCATCCAATTGGATTATGGCCAGCCGGCCACCGCCCGCAGCATCACCTACTCGACCAAGTGCAAACGGAAGGCCCTTGTGATTGCCACCCAGATGCCGACTTCGTGGGCCGACGGTTATTACGGCCAGGGCATGAAGCCGATCCCGCCCGTGGGGGAGCTCGAGGCGAGCGACGACGCGCGAGCGTGGCGTCCCGTATGTCGCCTGCCGGGGACGGGCTACCAGCAGGATTCCTGGCTTCAACAGACTGTGTCCTTTCCCGCCACCACGGCGCGGTACTTCCGCCTGAAGCTGGATGTGAGCGCAGATTTGCTTAAACTGGGCGGCTTTGCTTTGCGCGGAGAGGCGCGAATCGATCAATGGGAGAAGAAGTCCGGAAACGTGGTGGATTTCTCCTATCCCGATCACACGCCGGATTACTCAGGCGCCGAGGTCATCGACCCTGCCAAAATCCTCGATCTCACCAGGGACGTCGATGCCGCGGGCGGGCTGACCTGGACGCCTCCACCGGGAAACTGGACCATCCTTCGGCTGGGCCACACGCCCACCGGCGCGAGGACGAAGCATGGCCGCCCCGAGAATCTCGGGCTCGAGTGCGACAAGTTGAGCGCCGCGGCAACGACCGTGCAGTATGAAAAGTACGTCGAGGTGATCCGGCGCGAGGTCCAGCGCGTCCCCGGCGCCAGGCTGGCTGGAATCAACCTGGACAGCGCGGAGCATGGATCGCAGAACTGGACCCCTGACTTCGAGGAGCAATTTGCCAGGCTGCGCGGCTACTCCGCCCACCGCTACCTTCCCGCCATGATGGGCTATGTCGTCGGCAGCAGGCGCCAGTCCGATAAGTTTCTTTTCGATGTCAGGCGGACCATCGCCGACCTGATGAGCGATGACTATTATGGCACTTTCCAAAAACTTGCCCACGCGCATGGGATGACGTTCATGGCCCAGGCGCCGGGCATTGCGAGCTGCCTGCCCAGCGATAACATCCAGTCGAAGGGCCGGACCGACATGCCGATGGGCGAGTTTTGGATGAGCCAGCCCGATGGCACGATGGATTGCAAGGAGGCCGCCAGCGCCGCGCACGTTTACGGCCTGCCTATCGCCGCGGCGGAATCCTTCACCGGCAGCAGGGCGACCACGGATCCGGCGACGATGAAGCCCTTCGCCGATGCCGCCCTGGCGCTGGGAATCAATCGGTTCGTGGTGCTTGCCGATGTCCACCAGCCATGGGACGACCGCGTGCCCGGCGTCATCGAGGCGAACAACCTTGTTCCCTACGAGCGGCATAACACCTGGTGGGAGTACAGCGGCCCCTTCTGGAAGACCCTGGCGCGTTCGGCGGAGATGATGCGCCAGGGCCATCCGGTCGCGGACCTTCTTTACGATCTGGGGGACGATACGCCCTTGAAGATCGCCACGTGGCGCATGCGACCGGTGCCCCCCGCCGGGTACGACTACGATGTTTGCGGTGACGAGGTGATTCTCGATCGCGCCAGCGTCCGGGATGGCTGCATCAAGCTGCCCGGCGGCGGAAGCTACCGCCTGCTTGTCCTCGCGCAGGGCGATAAGATGACCCTCGCCGCCGCCAGGAAGATCCGCGCCCTGGTAAAAGCGGGGGCGGTTGTTTTGGGGGAGATCAAGCCGGATGGGTCTCCCTCGCTGGCGGATGGGCCTTCGGGCGACACCGAGGTACGCGCCATCGCCGATGAGCTGTGGGGCAAGGGGCCTCTCGTGGCTTCCGGCTCGCATCGGACCGGCGCCGGGCAAATGCTTTGGGGCGTCACCCCCGCGCAAGCGCTTGCTGCCTTCGCCACTCCTCCGGACTTTGCGCTTACGGCCAATGCCGCTGGTCTTAGCCTGCTCTACGCCCACCGTCGCGCGGATGACAGCGACATTTACCTGGTCGCAAACCACTCGCCCACCCCGGGCAAAATCACGGCGACGTTTCGAGCGAAAGGCCGCGCTCCGGAGCGATGGGATCCCGAGACGGGGGCCATTACGGCGATCAATAACTTCCATGCCACCGATCACGGCACGGAAGTGCCTCTCGCCTTGGAGGCTGACGCTTCCACTTTTGTGGTCTTCCGCGATCGGTCGGCGCCACTTCCCGCTGCTGAGACCAAACTTGTCGAAGAGATGCCGGCGCAGCTCGACCTGACGGGGTCCTGGGATGTCCAATTCACGCCCGGATGGGGGGCACAGGAGCAGGTCACGTTTTCGGCATTGCGATCGTGGACCCAGGACGAGGATCCCGGCATCCGTTCCTACTCGGGGACGGCGACGTATACCAAGAGCTTTGATTTTCCCGCCGTTGCGTCCGGACAGCGTGTCGTCCTGAACCTCGGGCAGGTGGAGGTCATTGCCTCAGTCAAGCTCAATAACCGGGATGTCGGGATCGCGTGGAAGGCCCCGTACGCTCTCGACGTCACTTCCGCCCTCAGGCCCGGTACGAACACCCTGCAAATCCGGGTGGCAAATCTTTGGGCCAATCGTCTTATCGGGGACGCGGGTCTGCCCGAAGCGGAGCGTAAAACCTGGGTGAGCGGATCTCCCTACCATGCCACCGACCCGCTGCTGCCTTCAGGATTGCTTGGGCCGGTACGACTCCTCCGCGATTAAACGGGGCGGGATGGCTTGGAACGACGGACGCGGGTTGAAGTCAGGTGGGGGTCGATCCACAGGGCTCGCCGAGGCAGCGAAGGTTACTTTCCGACCACGACCTCGTCGCGCAGGTCGAGCGTGGCGCGCGCCCACGCGGTGACGCGCGCATGCAGCTTCGCATCCTGGATGAGGGATTGCCCAAATGAGGGAATCATCTCGCGAAGGCGCGCCTGCCAGGCGGGGCTTTTCATCTTCTCCGGGAAACAATCGGCGATGAGCTGGAGCATGATGGATACGGCCGTGGACGCGCCGGGCGAGGCGCCGAGCAAGGCGGCCATCGACCCGTCCTTGGCAGCGATCACTTCCGTGCCGAACTGAAGCACGCCGCCCTTCTTCGGGTCTTTCTTGATCACCTGCACGCGCTGGCCGGCCTGCTCCAGTTTCCAGTCCTCCATGCGTGCATGGGGCAGAAATTCCTTGAGCGCGGTAAGCCGGTCTTGCGGCGACTGGAGCACCTGGCCGATGAGATATTTCGTCAGCGGAATGTTCTGAAACGCCGCCGCCGTCATGGGCACGAGGTTGTCCGGCTTGATGGCCAGCGGGAAATCGAGCAGCGATCCGTTCTTGAGATACTTCGTGGTGAAGCCCGCGAAGGGGCCGAAGAGCAGTCCCTTTTTGCCGTCGATCATGCGCGTGTCGAGGTGGGGCACGGACATGGGCGGCGCCCCGATCGGTGCCTTGCCATAGACCTTTGCGTTGTGCCGCGCGATCAGCTCGGCATTCAGGCAGCGCAGCCACTGGCCGCTGACCGGGAAGCCACCGAAGCCGCGCCCTTCGCGAATGCCCGATTTCTGCAGGAGCGGCAGCGCCCCGCCGCCCGCGCCGAGAAAGACAAAGCTGGCCCGCACCGGCCGGCGCACGTTCTTGATTCGGTCCACCACGTCGAGCCGCCAGCCTTTGCCCTCGCGGTGGACATCGCCGATCTCGTGCTGCAGGTGCACGGTCACGCCCGGCATCTTCCCGAGATGGGCGACCATGTTGCGGGTGAGCGCGCCGAAGTTGACGTCCGTGCCGATGGTCATGCGCGTGGCGGCCACCGGTTCGGCGCCGTCGCGGCCGTCCATGATCAGCGGCATCCATTCCGCCAGCTGCGCCGGGTCCTGCGTGAACTGCATGCCCTCGAACAGGTGGTTCTGCTGCAGGGCCTCGAAGCGTTTTTTCAGGTAGGCGCAGTTTTCCGCGCCGTGGACAAAACTGAGGTGCGGGATGCGGTTGATGAAGGTGCGGGGCTTGCTCAGATGTCCCTTTTCCACGAGGAAGGCCCAAAACTGCTTGGAGACCTTGAAGGCCTCATTGATCTGCAGCGCCTTGGAGACGTCGATCGAGCCGTCCGCTTTTTGCGGCGTGTAGTTCAGCTCGCAGAGCGCCGCGTGGCCGGTGCCCGCGTTGTTCCAGGCGTCGGAACTTTCCGTGGCCACGTCGTCACGGCTTTCGAAGATTTCGAGCGTCAGCGAGGGGTCGAGCTCCTTGAGCAGGACGCCCAGGGTCGCGCTCATGATGCCGGCGCCGACCAGCACGATGTCGGTGGCGGAGGAGGAAGAGGTGCGGTCGGTCACAGGAAAGCGCTAGCGCATTCTCCCGATTTCGCAATTCCAATGGCAGACGCTTGCCAGAATCGATCCGGTCACCGATAGTGCGCGCGGTCGTACCTTGTGCTGAAACCCCGCCCCACGCGTTCGCGATCCTTTCTCCGCGCGCAGGTACGTCTTCTGGTCTGGGCCGTTCTTTGCGCCGGGCTGGGCGCCGTCCTCCTGGCCGGCGGTTTCGCGCTCTGGCGCATCGCGACGCACAACGAAGCCGCCGTTGAGCCCGGCCGGCTTTACCGGAGCAGCCAGCTGACCGGGCCCGAACTCCGCCAGGAAATTGCCCGGCACCAGATCCGCAGCGTGATCAACCTGCGGGGGATCAACACGGGCACGCCGTGGTACGAGACGGAGCTCGCTGTCTGCAATCAGCTGGGCGTGCGTCATTACGATGTGCATCTGAGCGCGGTGCGCCTGCCGCAGCCGACCGAGATTGCCCAGCTGCTTTCCGATTACGCGGACGCCCCGCGGCCCATTCTCATCCATTGCCGCTCCGGTTCCGACCGCACGGGAATGGCGGTCTGCGTTTTCCTCATCGACCAGGACCACGTGCCCTGGCGGCAGGCGGAGAGCGCGCTGAGTTGGCGCTACGGCCACTTTGCCGTTTATCCCTACTTTGAGATGGATGAGCTGGTGCAGCTTTACGGCCAGACCTCCCGCTCCTCGCTGCGAGACTGGGTGCGGCTCGATTATCCCGCGATCTATGCGGACGAGCAGCGCGAATCGCGGTGGGACGAGATGATGGAACCGGTCGAGCTGCTCGTTCGCGGCCGGCTGGATTGAGGTTCGGGCAGCTGGTTGAGAACAAAAAGCGGCGGATGAGCCCAGCTACTAACTGTTGTTGTCACATAACTATCGGTTGTGGCGGCCGGAAGCTCCCGCAACGTTGAGTCATGACCATCGAACCCATCAACAAAGTGACGACCGACTCCCTCCGCAAAGCCGACCCCGCCAGTCTGCGCGCCTTGAGCGACGGCTGCTTCCTGGCCGGCTTTGCCAGTATCGCCGCCTCCATCGCCATCTGGGCCGTGCAGCGCAAGGAAGCGGAATCCGCGCATGCGGAACGGTTCGGCATCTTCGTTGGTTTGTGGGCGCCGACCTTCTTCATCCTTTCCAATCGCTTCGAGCGTTATGCCGAGAGGGTGGAAGAGGCCAAGAAGACCGCGTAGATCGCAGCGGTGCTTGCTTTGTAGAAAGGATCACGGCGCTTGCGCTATGTCTGCAGGTAGCCGGGAACGGCTCAATCCCGGAGCGGGCAACGCGAGCGGAATCCTTTCTGTATTTTCC
>CAZZYY010000094.1:6903-9917 GCA_964658475.1 uncultured Candidatus Methylacidiphilales bacterium
AGCGCCGGGTGCCTGGATGTGCAAAATTTCACTGGAAAAAGCCTCCGCCTTCACGATGGTGAACGATCTCATGAACCAGCCTCTCAAAATAGGCCTGATCGGCTGCGGCGGCGTGATGCGCGGGTTCCATCTTAATCCCGGCTGGTTTGCCGTGCCCGGGGCGGAGATCGTGGCCGCCTGCGACCTGCACGAACCCGGTGCCCGCAAGCTCGCCGCCGACTTCAACATCCCGCGCATCTTCACCGATTTTCGTGACCTGGTTGCGCTCGAGGAGATCGATGCCGTGGACATTTGCGTGCCGAACAAGGCCCACACACCGGCGGTCCTTGCCGCGCTGGAGGCGGGCAAGCATGTGCTTTGCGAGAAACCGCTTGCGGTGTCGGTGGAGGAGGTGCTCACCATCCGCGCGGCGGCGCGGAAGACGGACCGCGTGCTGATGACCGCGCAGCATCACCGTTTCAGCGAGGCAAGCGTGGCGATCAAGGCGTGGTGCGACAGCGGGGCGCTGGGCGAGGTTTATCACGCGCGAGTCAACGCCACGCGCCGCAACCAGTTGCCGATCAATCCTGGTTTTATCGACCCGGCGCTGAGCGGTGGCGGCCCTTGCATGGACATCGGCGTGCATGCGCTTGATACGGCGCTTTGGCTGATGGGCTTTCCGAGGCCCGTGCGGGTGAGCGGCCGGGCGCACACGAACTTCGCGAAAGGCTTCGAGATTCCGGGCGCGTGGGGCGAGTGGGACCGCACGCTTTTTGGCGTGGAGGATTTCGCCTCGGGCTACGTTCATTTTTCGAATGGCTCGACCCTGGTGCTGGAGGCGAGCTGGCTGCAGCACCAGGAGAAGGAGGAACTCAACGCCACGCTGCAGGGCAAGAAGTCTTCCATCCGCTGGCCGAGCGGCCACTTCCATACCGTGACGAATCGCGCGCTGGTCGATGGCGTGGTCCTGCCGCATCAGGGCCGCCGGCCCGCGCACACGGAGGAAATCATCGCGTTCGCCGACTCGATCCGGAACAGGAAACCTTCGCCGGTGCCGGTGGACGAGACGCTGCAGGTCATCGCCATTCTCGAGGCGATCATGGAATCGAGCCGGCTTGACCAGGAAGTCACCCTGTCCGATTTTTTCGTCGACGCCGGGAAGGCCTAGGCAATCCATATTCCACCATGTCCACTCCTCTTCGCGTCACCGTCTGGGGCGAAAACGTCCACGAGAAGACCCATGAGCTCGTCGCCCGGATCTACCCCGACGGCATGCACGGCGCGATCGCCGCAGCGTTGCGGGTCGATCCGGCGCTGGAGGTCCGTACCGCGACGCTCGACCAGCCGGAGCACGGCCTGACCGAACTGGTGCTCGATGGCACCGATGTGCTGACCTGGTGGGGCCATGCCGCTCATGGCAAAGTGGACGATGCGATCGTCGATCGCGTGCAGGCCCGCGTGCTGGAGGGCATGGGCCTGATCGTGCTGCATTCCGGCCACTTCTCGAAAATCTTCCGGCGCCTGCTTGGCACCGCCTGCTCGCTGACCTGGCGCGAGGCGGGCGAGAAGGAACGGCTCTGGGTGTGCCATCCGGCCCACCCCATCGCGCAGGGGATCGACCGCTATTTTGAAATTCCGCACGAGGAGATGTACGGCGAGCCCTTCGGCATTCCCACGCCGGAGGAGATTGTCTTTTTGAGTTGGTTTCAGGGCGGCGAGGTTTTTCGCAGCGGCTGCACGTGGAAGCGAGGCAATGGTAAGATTTTTTACTTTCGGCCCGGCCACGAGAGTTATCCCACCTACTATCAACCTGAGGTGCAGCGTGTCCTGTTGAATGCGGTCCATTGGGCGCGGCCGGAGGGAGGGCGCTGGATCGACGCCTGCACCAACGTGCCGTGGGACCAGGCGGCGGAGAAAATAACGCCACAGGGCGAGACGCTGCATCGGCCCGGAGAGGCGGGTTTCCGATGAGCGACCTGCGCCGGGCGAAGATCGGCGTGGTCGGGCTGGGCCGGATGGGCGCGAACATGGCGCGGCGTCTGGCGGAGCAGGGATTCCAGCTCGGCGCGTTGTACGATGTGCGGGCGGAAACGGCGCGGGAACTTGCGGACGAGCTCACGTGCCCGGCGGCGGCCGCGCTGGCGGAGGTCACCGCGCAGTGCGACATCGTCCTGACCGTGGTGACCGACGACGCGGCGATGCGGACCATCTTCCAGCCGGAGAACTTGCTTAAGGAGGCGCGGGGCAAAATCTTCATCAACTTCGCCACCGTCTCGCCCGCGGTGCATTGCGAGCTGGAGGCGGCGTTCGCCCAGGCCGGCGCGCAGGCGATGGAAGCCTGCATGGCCTCGAGCATCACGCAGGCGCGGCAGGGCACGCTGTTCCTCATCCTCGGCGGCGAGCAGGCGTTGGTGGAGCGGATGGAGCCGCTGCTGGCCGCGATCAGTTCGGCGCGCCGCTACGTCGGCCCGACCGGCCGTGCCGCGCAGGTCAAGGCGCTGGTCAACATGGTGATGAACATCAACACGGCCGGCCTGGCGGAGGGGCTTGGCCTGGGCGCGGCGCTTGGTCTCGACGTGACGGCGCTGCGCGAGGTCTTTGCGCAAACGGGCGCCAATTCCCGGGTGCTGGAAACCGACGGGGCCGACATGCAGAACCGCGAGCACGAGTGCTATTTTAGCGCCGCTCACGCGGCGAAGGATTCCGGCATTGCCATCGATCTGGCACGGGCAGCCGGTGTGCGCACGCCGTTGGCAGAGGCCGCGCTGCGGCAATACCAGCTCATGATCGAAAAGGGTCTCGGCGAGCTGGACAAGAGCGGCGTGGCGGAGCTGACTTTTCCGGGGCGTGGGGGTGGGTCGGCGGGCGCTGCTCGATAGCGATATCACGGTTCGCTCGCGATCGAAGCTCAGTTAGCTTGCCGGGATCGTCCAATCCGGGCGCGAATGGAGCGGGCGGAATGGCTCCCTGCCTTTCCGGAACTGCATTCCGCCGCTGCTGCGGCTCCGGCATCGGGCCGATGCCGGCTACCTGCG
>CAZZYY010000095.1:0-9885 GCA_964658475.1 uncultured Candidatus Methylacidiphilales bacterium
CAATTGCGGACGCGTGTTTCTATTCGGACCGGCGCTCGGAGAGCGCGGGCTACCTGACCGAGAGCGGACCAAACATTGAAAGGTGGCATCTGCTCGCCGGTGATCTTTTCTATCAAGCAACCGACGTAGTGTGCGCCTCGTTGCTGCGCCAAGCCTCCCGGATATTGACTTGGGTCGAGACGACGGACTTCATGCTCGCTTCAGGATTGGTTTTCTGAAGTTCCGCCACGGCGACGGGAATAATGACCTGGCTCAACTCCATGATGAAGCCGGCGACCTCGTGGAGATGTCGCAACGCAAGCGAGGCGATCTCCTCGTTTTCCAGGGCATTGGCGGTGGCGTGCAACAACTCGTAGCCGATGGAAACCAGGCTAAGCGCGGTGTAGTCGTCCCGCAGCTTCTTGGTGATCTTGTGCGTCCGTCCTTCATTCACCGCCGCGGCGACGGCTCCAGCCGCCGCCGTAACGACTGACTTGAGATCGGTGCGGGGGTCTCCACCCAATTGCTTGATCAGGATTTCGAGTGCGCTGATCGCGCTTTGCGTCCGCACTTCGATGCGCTGCACGAGAACGCGCGCCTCGGGGAATTCGCCGAAATCGGCATCGTCGGCCTGCGCCTTGATGGGCTGGGCCACGTGCTTTTCCAGCGCGTGCATGTCGGTGAGGTACTTGACGAGGGTTTCCTTGGTGGTCATTGGCGTTCCTTATTTTTTCTTTTTTGCAGCCTTCATGTTGTCGACCAGATTGGGATAGGGTCGTCCCGCTTTCTTTGCGCTTCGCTGGGCTGAAGCTTTTTGCGACGCGCTCAAGCGGGAGTGCCTGGCCTTCTTCGGCGCGGGCCTGTCCCAAGGCTCCTTCGAGCTTTTCTTTGGCATGGACTGCCGCTTGCAGGCCTGGTGCCAACAGGTCATCGAAACGCTAGCCGTTGTGGGCAAACAGCTTCCTCCGAAATCAAAATCAGCCGTCGGAAGATTTGCCTGCGAAACGCCTTCCCCTACCCCACCGCGCCTCGCATTGCGTCAGATCGGGATGGGTGGGTATTGGTTCTCCCGAATCCAGAACTCGCTCATCGCGCTGACCACGGTACGCAGCTTGTCGGGGCTGTGAGGCTTCACCAGATAGGCGCTGCATCCGCGTCGATAGGCCTCGATGATGTCGACGCTCAGGTTGGACGACGTGTACATGATGACGGGCAACTGCCGCAGGAGCGGCTTGCTCCGTATTTCCCGCAGGACGTCCAGGCCCGACTGTCCCGGCAAATTCAGATCGAGGAGCACGAGCGCCGGCTTGTACTCGCGCTGCTGCTGCGGATCGAATTCCTCGAGAAAAAAGCGGATGGCCTGCGGGCCGTCGGTAAAAATCTTCAGCTCGACTTCCGGCGCGCATTGGGCGAACGCCCGTCGCATAAAAAACGCATCGTCGGGTTCGTCTTCAACATAAATGACCGGGCCTACCATAGATGCGAATATTTCTAGTTTCGTTCAGGCTGCCTGTAGATCAAGCCAGAAGGAGGCTCCCTGGCCAGGTTTTGACTCCACTCCCACGGTGCCACCCATGCGCTCGGCCGCCTTCTTCACAATGGCCAGGCCGATTCCGGTGCCCTCGTGGGAACGGTCGACCCGCTGGAATATCTCGAAAATGCGCCGGCTATCCTCCTCCTTGATGCCGACCCCGTTGTCCTTGAACCAAATTTTGACCCGGCCGGACGCCACTTGGGCCGAAATGCGCACCACCGGCTTGACACCCGCCTCGACAAATTTAACCGCGTTCCCAAGCAGGTTGGACACGCACTGCGTGAGCGCCGCCGAGTTGGCCAGGACGAGCGGCATCTCCTGCGGCAGCAAAATGCCAATCTGTGACGCGCGCAGGTTCGGGTAGCTCTCGATCAACTCGCGGATCAGGACCAGCGGATCGGTCGGCTCCATCGGTAACTCGCCGCGACTGATGCGGCTGAAACTCAGCACGTCCTGGATCAGGTGATCCATCCGGGCGCTGGCGGCCCGGATGCGGTGGAGGAACCGGTTGGCCTGCTCGTCGAGCTCCGGCCCGTATTCCTCCTGTAGGATTTCCGAGAAGCCGAGCATGGCGCGAAGCGGCGCCCGCATGTCATGCGAGATGCTGTAGGAAAACGCCTCCAGTTCGGCCACGGAGGCCTTGAGATTTTCCGTCCGCTCTTCCACCATGCGTTCGAGCTGCTCGCGGGAACGGCGCTGGTCATCCACATCGGTGGTCGAGCCAATCCAGCGCATGACCGCTCCCGCCGGGTCTCGGACAGCGTGGGCCCGGCTCAGGTGCCAGCGGTAGGTCCCATCGCTGCGTCGCAGCCGGAGCTCGTGCTCGAAGATCGCCCCCTCCGCGACGGCTTTCGACCAGAGATGGACGGTTCGCTCTTCGTCTTCCGGATGGACCACCTTGCGCCACCCGGTGCCGGTCAACTCCTCGAGCGGCCTTCCGGTGAACTCCGACCAAGCGCGATTGTAGTAGTCGATTCCACCCGTGGGGTCCGCTGTGAAGATCTTCTGGGCCATCGAATCGGCCATGACATGGAACCGCCCCGCCGCTTCCTGCGCGGCATGCTCGCTTACCTTCCGGTCGGTGATATCGACCGCCACCCCGGGGAAAAGCGCGGGCCGGCCGTCCGCGTCGAGTTGACAGCGCCCGCGCGCATCGATCCAGCGAACCGAGCCATCCTTTTGCACAAGACGGTATTCCTCCTGGAAGGGCCCGCCCGCGGCCTTTGCCGCGTCGATCGCCTGCCGGACCCGATCGAGATCGTCGGGATGGATCGCCTTGACGAACTCCGACAGCGGCTTGCCCTCGCGCGACCAGCCAGGTTCCCCGCCAAAAAGCGCCGCGAAGCGCGGGTCGGCATAGATTAGATCCGCCGGGATATCCCAATTCCACGTGCCAATGACGCCGGAGGCATCCAGCGCCAGGTTCAGCCGGACCTCGCTCCGGCTTTGCTCGCGCAAGGCCCGGCGCAAATCGAGCTGTGCCATCACCTGCCGCGCCAGGGTTTGCAGTACGAAGAACTGCTGCTCGGTGAATTCCCGCGGCTGGTAGTCGAGCACGCAGAGCGTGCCCAACGGAAGGCCGGCCGGGGTGTGCAAGTTGGCGCCGGCGTAAAACCGCAGGTGCGGACTGCCGGTGACCAGCGGATTATCCTGAAAGCGGGGGTCTTTGGTCGTGTCGGGCACGATCAGGCCTTTCTCCTGCAGGATGGCGTGGTGGCACAGGGCCACGTCGCGCGGCGTCTCGGTCATGCCGCCCAGGCCGACTTCCGCTTTAAACCACTGCCGGTTGGACTCAATGAAAGTCACCACGGAAATAGGCATGTTGAGGACTACCGAAGCGATCTTCGCGATCTCATCGAAGTCACTCTCCCGCGGAGTGTCGATGATCCCGTAATCCTTCAGGGCCTCAAGCCGCTCAGCCTCGTTCCACTCCGGAGGGGGCAGGTGCGAGGCGAGGCAAGTGCCATCCGCCATGGCAATCACGTGGCCGAGGCGACGCTCTCCTCGGCCGCTGGGAAAACGTGCGTCACCGCCTTGATGAAGTCGGTCAGCTTGACCGGCTTGGTGACGTAGGCCTTGACGGCAAGCCGCTGGCACTCTTCCAGGTCACGCTCCTCGTTGGAGGACGTCATGACGATGACTGGAATCTCGTTCAGAGCCGGGATCACCCGCAGCTTGCGCAAAAGCGGAATGCCATCCAGCGAAGGCAGCCTTAAATCGAGGAAAATACAAACAAACTGCAACGGGCTGGAGGCCGAGGCATTATCGAGTAAGAAATCGAGTGCCTCCTGGCCATCGGGAATCACCGTGACATGATCGTCCAGTCGAGCCCGGTTAAGCTGGCGCGTCAGGAAGAAACAATCGTCCGGATTATCCTCGATAATCAGAATGCGGGACGATTGCTTGTCCTCATCGATCATAGAAATTAAACTTATCCCACCTGCCTGACGAGGCAAGTGGGCATTAGCGAACCAACAGCTCAGTCGCGAGAACGACGGGAAACGCCCAGCAGGAAACCCACTGCCAGCGCGATCCCAAGGCTCGCCAAGGGGCGAGCGGTGACATAGTCCCGTGCAGCGGCGGCGAGATCGGTCACCTTGCCCTGCACTTCCCCGACTTGGTCATAAGCTTCGCTCTTCGCGTGGGCGGCAAGATCCTGAGCCTGGCCGCGGGCCTTATTAAGATGGGTCGTCGCGGTGCTCGCCAAATCTTTTGCCGCATCGGTGGCGGTCTGTTTGAGGTTGTTGACGTCGTCCCGAGTTTGAGAAAACGCATTCGAAGTTTCGTTAGGCATAACGATTAGATCGCAAGCTTTATGCCGACTGCGGTCCCGAGCAGGCTGAGAGGCATATCCTTCACGGGCAGGATTAATCGGGGTGCAAATCGCTTCTTTGGGTCATGAGTTCCTTGCATTTGGCGACTGTTGCTAAAAGCTGTTTTCCACCGATTACTGGCTCCCAAACAGGTGAATTTTCTGGCACGACAGCTGCCGAAAAAAAGCATGGCACGAGGATCTAAAGCGAAATATACGGACAAGCAAAAGCGTCAGGCCGAACACATCGAGGAGAGCTACGAGAAGCGCGGCAAGTCCAAGGGTGAAGCGGCAAAGCGCGCTTGGCAGACGGTCAATAAACAGACGGGCGGCGGCGAAAAAAGTGGCACGGGCAAAAAAGCCACGGCCAGGGCGAAGAAAGCGGCTCGCAAGGAATCGGCCCAGCGCGCCGCCGAGTCGAGGAAGCTGGGCTCCCGGAAGACTCAAAGCAAGCCTACCAAGCACAAGGCTTCCGCTTCGGCAAAGTAGCCATAGCGGTGTTTAGAGCAGGGGTGAGGCCAGGCGCAGCGCCGACTCCACTAACCGGTCGTGCAGGGGCCGCCGACAGAACGAAACTTGTTTCACCTCGTGCCCCTGGCCCTCCATCTCGCGAAAGATTTTAGCCAGCGCGTGATTGGTGGCGCGGCGATAGATCAGCACACTCAACTCAAAGTTAAGCCGCATGGAACGATCGTCGAAGTTGGAGGAGCCAATAACCGAAAGATCGTCGTCCACCACGGTATACTTGGAGTGCTCCACGCCGCGGCGGTATTCGAAAATCCGGACGCCCTGGCGCAAGAGGGCCTCGTAGTACGATCGGCCTGCCTTGACCAGCAGCGGGTGCTCACTTTTTTCCGAGACCAAAAGGCGCACGTCCACGCCGCGGGCGCGGGCAACTTGCAGCGCCGATTCCATCGTGCCGCCAGGGATGAAATACCCGGCCGAAATCCAGAGCCGGCGGCGCGCAGCCTCAATCAGGGCCAGGTTGATGCGCAGCATCGGCTGGTCATCCTCGTCCGGCCCGGTGCGCAGCACCTGCACGGGTAAAAGGTCGCGTCCAGTGGTCTCGGCGTCCGGTTCCTCCAGCGGGTCTTCGCGGCCGGTGGCAAAGAACCAGTCCTCCGCGAACACCTGCTGGAGCCGGGTCACCACGGGCCCGCGCAGCTCCACCTGAAGGTCCGACCAGCTCCCCAGGGCGGGATTAAGCCCGAGGTACTCGCGCCCAAAGTTCATTCCGCCGACGAAGGCGACGCGATTGTCGATCACCTGCAGCTTGCGATGATTGCGCAGGTTGAAGAAGTAGCGGTTGTGGCGCGGGTAGAAGGTGTGACACCAGGAAAATTCGCCGCCCGCGGCCAGCAGCGGCCGAAAGTAGCGCTGCGTCAGGCCGAGGCAGCCGAGCTCGTCGAGCAAAAGGCGCACACGCACGCCGCGTCGCGCGGCCGCGGCCAGCAGGTCGAGGAACTCCGCGCCCACCTCGTCCTTGCGCCAGATGAAGGACTCGACATGGACCGAGTGCCGTGCCTGCGCGATTGCCCGCCGCAGCGCCTCGTAATAGGGCTGGCCGTTCCGCAACAGATGGACGGTTTCCACGGCGTCGGTCGGCAGGCCCACGATGCGGCTGGAGGTCTCCAGCACCCGGCGCTCGGTCGAATCCTCGGGAACCTTCTGCATCACGCCATGTCCCTCGGTCTCGTCGGTCAGGCGGCGCTGGCGCCGGAACGACTTTTGGCGGCGGCGGCGGCGGCGGCGCACCCGCTCTGTCCCCACGGCCAAATAGAGGACCGCGCCCAGACCGGGAAAGAGGAGCAAGGCCCAAAGCCAAGCCAGCGTGGCGGTCGGCCGCTTGTTGAGCAGCAGCAGGTGTGGAATGCACCCGAAGCTGGCGGCCCAGAGGATGACGAGCAGCAGGGTCACGCGGGCTGGTCGCAGAAGATAGTCAGCCGTTTCGGCCCGTGCGCGCCGAGGACGAGAATGCGCTCGATGTCGCCGGTGCGGCTCGGACCCGTGATGAAGGAGAGCATGCTGGGCCAACCTCCCTCGCGGTAAAGCTCGCGCGCCCGCGCCAGCGCGGCGGTGAGGTCGGGCACGAGCTGCTCGTGCCGGGCGAGCACGACATGATGCGGCGGCAGCACCGAGAGCACGCGCCCGCCGGCCGAAGCGGTGGTCACGAGCACGCTGCCCGTTTGCGCCACCAGCGCGTCGCACTCGGTCACGCCGACATCGCACGACTCCACCGCGCCGCGATCGTAGCCCCTGTCGGCGAAGACCTTGTCGCCGGGAAGCTGGGCCAACAAGTCCGCAGACCAGCCGCTGCGCGCGAGCGCCATCTTCTTCCAGCCGTCCGCTCCGGCGCGCTGCCGCATCTGCGCGGCGAGGTCGGCCCGGTCCCGGTAAACGACCACCTCGGCCTTGAGCGCCAGCGCGTTGGCGCGGAAGAGCTCGAATTGCTCGCCCCACCTTTCGCCCACGGGCGGCAGCCAGGCGCGAAAATCGTCCGGGCCGCCGGGGCGATCCTCGTCGAGCGAGCCGTGGGCGTGCAGGTGGCGCGTGGGCGCGGGTTCGCGCAGCGCCTCGCGGATACGCGTGAGGATGGTGCGGGCGTCGCTCATGGCCTGTCTTTCCGGCCGCGCCAGTACGCGTTGAAGGAACGGGCCGCGGGCGTGGGAAAACCGCGCGTGGCGGTCCAAGCCTGCAGCGGATCGAGCGCACCGCGCGGCCGCAGCTTGAGCGCCAGCCCGGCGAATCGGCCGCCGAAATGGAAAAGCCCGGGCGACCGCGCCGCCCACGCGAAAAGCCGGAAGCCGATCTTCTCAAACCACGTCGGCTTGCCCTGCGCGGCGTTGCGGCGGTTGTGCAGCAGGTGATGATGAATGTCGATCTTCACCGGACAGGTTTCCGTGCACGCGCCGCACAAGGACGAGGCCGCGCTCAGGTGCTTCCAGTTCTGCAGGCCGCGCAGATGCGGCGTGATGACCGAGCCGATCGGGCCTTGGTAGGTCGTACCGTAGCTGTGGCCGCCGACATTGCGAAAGATCGGGCAGACGTTGAGGCACGCGCCGCAGCGAATGCAGTGCAGCGCGTCGCGTTGCTCGGCATCCGCCAACAGCTGCGTGCGCTTGTTGTCGAGGATGACGAGATGGAATTCGTCCGGCCCGTCCACCTCGCCGGTCTGGCGCGGACCGGTATAGAGCGAATTGTAACAGGTCATCGGCTGGCCCGCGCCCGCCGTCGCGAGCATGGGCAGGAAGAGTGCGAGGTCCTCGAGCCGCGGGATGATCTTCTCGATGCCCATGAGCGCGACGTGGATTTTCGGCAGCGCCGCGGTCAGCCGCGCATTGCCCTCGTTCTCGGTGATCGAGATCATGCCCGTCTCCGCCACGGCAAAATTCGCCCCGGTGATGCCCATGTCGGCGGTCAGGTACTTGTCGCGCATGACCTCGCGCGCGATCATGGTCAGGCGCTCCGGGTCGTCCGTGGGCGCGGAACCGAGCTTCTCGGCAAAGAGCGTGCTGATTTCATGCCGATCGAGGTGCATCGCGGGAAAAACGAGGTGGTAGGGCGCCTCGCCGCGGAGCTGCACGATGTATTCGCCCAGATCGGACTCGACCACGGGCAGCCCGGCTTCCTCCAGCGCGGGGTTAAGATGAATTTCCTCCGCCGTCATGCTCTTGGACTTGATCACGCTGCGGACGCCGCGGTCGCGCGCCAGCTTCACGATGTAATCGCGCGCCTCCTCGCCGGTGGACGCCCAGAAGATCACGCCGCCGTTCGCCTCGAAGTTGCGCGCGAACTCCTCCAGGTAGCGGTCGAGATGATTGACGGCCTCGTACTTGATCGACCCGGCCGCTTCGCGCGCGGAATTCCAGTCGCCATACTTCGCCTGGTTGCCGCGCCGGTTGGTCTCGTAGCCGCGCAGCGACTTCGATATCCAGCCACGATGCTTCAGGTCCGCGGTGAGCTTGGTCGCGGCGGTGCGGAACTGCGCGCTGATCGTCGCCCGGGCCATGGTCAGCTTTGCGCCAGCACCTCGGCGAGGTGCAGGCTGCGCACGGGGCGCTGCTCGCGGTCGAGAATGCCCTGGATTTGCATGAGGCAGCTCGAGTCGTTGCTGACCACGAACTCGGCGCCGGTTTCCGCGATCGAGGCGCATTTCACCTCGCCCATGGCGGTGGAAATCTGCGGGAACTTCACCGCGAAGAGTCCGCCGAAACCGCAGCAGGTTTCCGCCTCGCCCATCTCCCTCAACTGCAGTCCCCTCACCTGCGCCAGCAGCAGGCGCGGCTCCTTCTTGATTCCAAGTTCGCGCAGGCCATGGCAGCCGTCGTGGAACGTCACCGTGTGATTAAAGCGCGCGCCCACGTCGTGGACGCCGAGACGGTTGACGAGGAAGTCGGAGAACTCGAACGTCTTCCCCGCCAGCGCCTGGGCCTCCGCCAGCCGAGGCGTTTTCGCGAAGAGCTCGGGATAAAAAACCTTCATCATCGCGCCGCACGATCCGGAGGCGGAAACGATCACCTCGGCCTCGCGAAAAACCTGCAGCGCGTTTTCCGCCGCGCCCCGCGCCTCGTCCCAGTAACCGGCGTTGAAGGCCGGCTGGCCGCAGCAGGTCTGGCCCTCCGGGTACTCGACCTCATGGCCGAGCCGCTCGAAGATTTTGACCATGCTCACGCCGACCTGCGGGTAGAACAGGTCGACAAAACAGGGAATGAAGAGCGCGATCTTCAAGGCGATGGGTCAGCGCAGAAACGCCTCGTGCAGCCCGCCGTCCACCGTGATGACCTGGCCCGTCGTCTTGCTCAGCCGCGCGGTGAGCAGGAGGAAGAACGCCTCGGCCTGGTCGGCGGGCGTGATCGGCTCCTTGGTCAGCGTGCGGTCGGCGTAAAACTTGGCCAGCTTGGTGGTGAGCGACTCGGTCGCCTCGTCGTCGCTGTAGGCGATGTTGTACTTCGCGAGGGAGGCGATGACGCGATCGCGCGGGAACATCGCGCTGCCCTGCACCACGGTCGCCGGGGCCACGCCATTGACGCGCACCAGCGGCGAAAGCTCGATGGCCAGTTCCCGCACCAGGTGGTTTGCGGCCGCCTTGCTCACGTCGTAGGCCACGCTGCCCTTCTTGGCCACCACGGCATTGGCGCTGGTGGTGAGGACGAGGTTGGCCTTCAGCCCCTGCTCCTTCCACAGCTTGTGCGCCTCGTCGCCGACGAGGTAGGCGCCGGTCACGTTGATCGCGAAGGTCAGCGCCCACTTCTCGTCCGCGATGTGGCCGCTGGTGTCGGGCGGAACGAAAATGCCGGCGGTCACCGCGATGGAATCGAGGCCGCCGTAGGCGAGCGCGATCTGCTCGAGCAGCGCCCGGATGCTTTCCCGCTTGGTGATGTCGCCCGCCAAGCCGATGGCCGGCCCGCAGTTGGAGATGCCGCTGCCCGCCACGCCGATGCCAAGCCCGAGCTTGTCGGTGATCTCCTTCGCCGTGCCCTCAGCCGCGGCCGCGTTGACGTCCACGCAGACGATGTGAGCGCCCTCGCGCGCGATGCGCAGCGCGACCTCGCGCCCGATG
>CAZZYY010000096.1:0-6403 GCA_964658475.1 uncultured Candidatus Methylacidiphilales bacterium
TCGGTTGCGGACGATTGTTCTACTCGGACCGGCGCTCGGAGAGCGCCGGCTACCTGACCGAGCGCAGGAAACGAAGCCTCAAGCCTTCTTGGCCTTGACCGGCTTCTTCGCGCCCTTGGCTTCGGCGGCTTCCTCGGTGGGATCGACCTTCGGCGCGGGATGATTCACCACGACGTTGAGCTTCGCCACCACATCGGCGCCGAGCTTGACCGGCACCTCGTGTTCGCCGAGGTCCTTGATCGCCTTGGGCAGGTCGATCTTCTTGCGATCCACCGTGTAGCCCGCTTCCTTCAGCTTGTCGGCGATCGCCTGGCTGGTCACCGAGCCAAAAACCTTTTCCGAGCCTTCGCCCGATTCCAGGACGAACACCAGCTTGAGCTTGCCCAGCTTGCCAGCGAGTTCCTGCGCGTCATTGAGTTCCTGGGCCTCGCGCTCCGCGCGCTTGCGGCGAAGCTCCTCCACCTGGCGCTTGGTCGCGTTGGTCGCGGGGGCAGCAAAATCCTTCGGGATGAGGAAATTGCGGGCGTAGCCGGGCTTGACCGACACAATGTCGGCCTCGCTGCCCAGGCCTTCGATCTTGGTTTTCAGGATGACTTCGACGGACATAAGACTCTCTTCGTTTTGGGGTTAAAAAAGCGGGTTTCGAGCCTATCAATCGTGCCGGGCCCGTCAATCGCGATTTTGGACCGGAAGAACGCCGCGAGCGCCCTATTCGATGCCCCACGACTTGTTCGGCTGCGGACCCAGCACCAAGTCCAGCGTCCCGCCCGCCGTGATTTCCGCATAGCTGAGCCAGCAGCGGTTGAGCGGCTTGCCGTTCAACGTGGCCGATTGGATGTAGGGATTTTCCGGGGAATCATTCGTCGCCGTGATGGTAAAAGACGCGCCCCTCGCATACTTCGGGTCGAACTTGTAAGTCACCTTGTCGAAGAGCGGCGTGACGATCTCGAACCGCGTATCCCCGGGGCAGCCCTGGACCAAACCGCTGGCGGCCGTGACATACCAGGCGGAAAGCTGGCCGACGTCGTCGTCGCCCGGCAGGCCCTCCGGCCCGACGTTATAGACATGCTCTTCCTGCAGCAGCCACTTGTCGGTCAGCCAGGGCGCGCCCGCGCGATTAAACAGAAAGACGATGAGTTCCGTGGGCTCATTGCCTGGATTGTTGTAGGGGCTGGACCAGGTCCGGCCCCCATTGGGGTTCGGCGTGCCCATGTACGGATTCCACGATGTGTAGTCGGGAGAGCGGGCGTAAAAGTCGTCCAGCTTCGCGACAAAGAGATCCTTGCCGCCGTGCAGCTGGACGAGGTCCGGCACATTATAATAAACGCCGAACTGGGCCTGCTCGACCGTCGACTCACGCGCGCCCTTCGGCGAGGTCAGCCCCAGCCAGGGCTCGAAATTGCCGTCGCCCCCCTTGACGCGAAACGCGCCCTTCCAATCGGCATGCGCATCGGTTCCCGCCGCGTCGTAGGTCCAGGCCTGGTCGGGATCGAAGATGTGCCGGTACGATTGCGAGAGAGACAAGTACTTGGCCGCGTCGTCCTTCTTGCCCAGCCCGGCAGCAAACTGGCTGACGTTCCACTCGTCCAGGCCGTACTCGGTGGTGTCGGAGATCGATTCGCGGCAGTAGCCGAGCTTGGAATTGCCGTTCTTGAGCGTGGTGTTGACCGAGTATTCGTAGGCCTTGTCGGCGTCAAACCCGCGGATGCCCTTCTGCCAGGCATCGTTGATCACCACCACCTCCGGGTTACCCGTCATGCAGCCGGTGTAACAGCCCATGATTTCCCAGCGGTCATAATAATGTGTGCCGTTAAAGTCGGCCAGGTTGACCATGCTGTTGACCTGGTCGTTCACCACGGATGGCGCCACCAGGCTCAGCAGCGGGTAAACGCTCCGGAAATCGTCCCAGCCGCTGAAGAGCGTCCGGTTGGTAAAGGTGCCGGATTGATGGACCTGGTGATCGCCCCCGGGATAGCTCCCATCCACGTCGGCAAACGTCATCGGGAAGAGCATGGACCGGTAGAGCGCGCTGTAGAAAATCGTCTTGTGGTCCTCCGTGCCGCCTTCGACGGTGAGATGGTCGAACGCCTTAGTCCAGGCATCCCGCGCCTGCTGGTGGATCCGGTCGAAGTCCCAGTCCGGGATTTCGGCCGCCAGGTTCGCCCGCGCTCCCGCAATGCTGGCAAAGGAAATCCCGGCCTTCACCATCACGACCTGGCCCGCCTTGGTCGGAAATTCGCTGTAGAACCCGATGTGCTGTCCGTCCGCCTCGCGGCTGTCGGGCGTGACCTGCGCGTTCTGGCAGGCGGCGACGAAGTCGGGGTCGCTGATGTTCTTCCCTTTGCCGTACCGATGCTTGTCGTCGCTCCAGACCGGCGGCAGCGTCGCGCTCCACGTGCCGACCTTGGCGAAGGGCTGGCTGAACTCGATGTGGTAGTAAACGGTGTAGGAGGTCGGGCCGAATCGCCACCCACCGCCCGCGGCGGGGCAGTCGATCGTCCCTTCGATCGAATGGTCGTCGGTCACCTTCACCGTCTGGTGCAGCGAGGTCCCGTCGTGACGGTGGGAGAGATCGATCTGGATGCGCGACTGGTCGTTTTCCGGGAAGGTGAACCTCAGAATCCCGCTGTGCGGCGCGGCGGTCGCTTCGGCGCGGATCTTGGTATCGTCGAGCGTAACGGCGTAGTAGCCGGCCGTCGCGGTTTCCGTTTGCTTCGTGAACGGGGAGTTATAACCCGGGGTCGTCCCGGCCTGGCGCCAGAATGTATGCAGAGGCCCGGTGGTCGCCATGGTCAGCGCATTGGCCAGCTCCCCGCCGTCGGCCCCGCCGATATGCGTGAAGCTGAATCCGGCAACGGTCTTGTCGCCGTACCGGTAACTGACCGGGCCGGCGGTCTCGGTATCGGGGCTCACCTTCACCATGCCGAAGGGCAGGGAGGCGCCGGGAAAATCCTTGCCCTGGCTTCCCGTCCCAATGAAGGGATCGATGTAGTCGATCGGATCCTTCGCCCAAAGCTGCGGGGCGCCTTGCGTGACCGCCAGCGCAGCGGCCAGCCCTAAAAGGGAGCGCCGCCAGGAAGAGGGAAAAAGATTCGGCATCATAGAACAGACATTCAACCCCTGTTGGACCCGTTTGTTTCGTTTACGGCTTGGAAGGGCGGGCGCGCCATCAAGGCGCCTGGCTCGCCCAGGGAGTCTCGGCGTAGGCGCTTTTCAGCTTCGCGGTCAGGCGCTGGGCGTCGGCGGTGTCGCCCGCCTTGGTGTAGGCCTGCGCGGCCAGATAGAGACCCTCGGCGCTGAGCTCCGGCAGCGCGGATCCATAGAAGAGGTCCACCTGCTCATAGTAATGGGTGGCGTACTCGATGTCGGCCTGGTTCGCGGTCTTCACGGCGTGGCCGGCCTTCTCCAGCAGCCGACCGTACCCGAGCATGGCCAGGGCCTGGTTGCTCGGGCCCGCGGCGGGCGAGATCATGATCGAGCTGTAGGCATCCTTCGCGGCGGCGAGGTCGGCGGGCGCACTGGACTGCTCGTTGATTTCCGCCATGGCCAGCCGCGCGTCGCCGGCATGGGTGCTCCACGCAGCGCCGCCGGGCAGCGCACTCATTTTGTCGAACCAGGTCTTGGCCGTGGCGTAGTCGTTTTGCGCCAGGGCGGTGGCGCCGAGGCCGTAATAGGCTTCCGCCAGCTTGGGCAACTCGGTCGGCTTCGCGCTGTCGAGCAGCGCCTGGAAGACCTCTTTCGCCTTTGTATAATTCTTCGCCTCGATGAGGAGCTGCCCATACTGGTCGGCCTCCTGCGTGGTGAGGGCCAGGCCCGGACTGGCCGCGAGCGCCTTGGTCATCCGTTCGAGCGCCTCGGCATCGTGCGGGCGGCCGTTCTTGATCGCGAAGACCAACCCCGCCTTGGCCAGCTCGAGCCGCGTCTGCATTTCCGGCGATGAAAGCGCGGCGCCCTGCTTGCTGAGGTAGCCTTCCAGATCCGCGTCCTTGAGCACGCCCCACTTCACGCGCGCGACGCCGGTGTTGACCAGCCCCTGCAGCGCGTCGCCCACCGCATCGATTTGATCGGAGAAATTCTGCAACGTGGCCAGGTAGGCTCCCTCGGCCGCCGCCATCCGCTTGTCAGCCTCGTCGCGGGCCGGTCCACTCTGGAGCGACTGGTAGGCGCCCATCGCCTTCGCCGCCGCCAGCCAGACGTCCCCGATCTTGTTTTGCGCCGCCGCCGCCACGTCCTTGACCGGCGCGTCGGTCAGCGGCTGGTACAGCGACGCCGCGTCGTCAAACTTCTTCTGCTTCTCCAGCACCGTGACCACCGCGTCGTTCGCCTGGCTGATCAGCGCATAGGCGTGGGGGAAAGAAGCGGCGAGGTCCTTCGCGGCCTGGACCATCTCGGCCGTCTTCTGCTCCCGCTCGTAGATGACGACGACATAATAGAGCGCGAAGGAGCCGACCGCCTCGTCGTCGTGGAATTGCTTCGCCACGTTCTGCAGCACCGCGACCGCGCCGGGATCGTTCTGCTTATCCATGGCCATGCCGCCCAAGACCTCGACGCTGGCCAGCGCCTTGTCGGAGGGATACTTCGTCTGGAAGTTCTTCGCCTCCGCCGCGACCTCCGGCCAGCGATGCAGGAGGTTGAGCGCCTGGATATAGTAGGCGTCGGCCGACGCTTGATAAGCGGCCGCCCTTGGGTTGTCCTTCACCTTGCCAAAGGTGGCCAGAGCGCCATTGAGGTCGCCCGTCTGCATCTGGCCCTCGCCCTGCGTCAGCAGCATGGCGTAGGCCAGCGGGTTGTCCGGGTTGTCGCGCACGAAGTCGTTGATCACCTGCTTCGATTCGGCCACGCGCCCCAGTTTCTCCAGCGCCTGCGCCTGGAGCGTGATGGCGGCGTCGACATGCTTGCCGTTCGGGAAATCCTTCAGGCTGCGCCGCGCCTGGGCCAGCGCGCCGGCATAATCGGGCGGCGTACGCTTCATCAGCGCATCGGCGATCTGCACGCTGATGCTGTCGGCGGAAGGGTCGCCCGGATGCTTGGCGAGATAATCGGTCAGCGCGGCGTCCGCCTTCTCCGCCTGGCCGCCGAGCGTGTAGGAATAGAGCAGCTGGAAATCGAGTTCCTTCTGCTGGTCTTCCGTCAGCGTCGCGCCGCGCAGCCGATGCAGAATGGTGCGGGCCTCATCCGCCTGCTTCATCCCGATGTAGCATTCCGCCATGCGCAGCAGCGCCGTGATGATCGGGTCCGGCCCGTTCTTAAGATCGGCCAGACGCGCGGTCTCGCGGTCCAGCACCAGGGTGGTCTGGCTGGTGCTGCTGGCGGATCTCGCCCCGCCGGACTGGAGGGCGGCGGCCTGCTGCGCGCGCAGGTCGTCGATGCGCTTTTGCTGCACGGCCATCATGTCGTCCTTCCCCAGCACCTGGCGGAAGACCTGCAGCGCCTTCTCGTAATCGGCCGGCTCGGCCTGCGCGAGCAGGTAATAAATCTGGCCCTCCCGCATGTTGGCGTCGTTGCCCTGCACCTTCGCGTTCGGGTCGTTGATCACCTGGTCGAAGGCGTCGATTGCCTTGTTCACGAGCGGCGTCACCTCCGCCAGCGGCTGCTTCGCGGTCAGCGCGTTGTTGGCCTGCACCGCATAGATACTGCCGAGCAGCAGCAGGTAGTCCGGCTTTTGCAGGCTGTTGGGAAAGCGGGAGAGCAGCGCCGTGAGCTCCGAGATCGCCTCGTCGTAGTTGTCCTGCCCGTAATTTGAGAGCGCCTGGTAATACATCGCGCTTTCGACCAGGCCGTTGTTGTCCGGATTGGGCGTTCTCGCGGTGAAGGTGAGCAGCGTGTTGAGTGTCTCGACGGCCTCGCGGTAACTGGCCTTGCCCGTCTCACCGGTCGCCTCGTGACCCTGCGAGAACTGCGCCAGGCCGGTGAAGAAAAGCGCCTTGCCGCGCAGGTCGGGCTTCGTCCCGGGCGTGGTCAGCTTCTGGAGGATGCTGATCGCGCGCGAATAATTCGCGGCATGCAGATAGGCGAAGCCCGCCTGGATCGTGATGTCATCGATGCCCGGCGTGCTCGGGTAGGTCGTGACGATCTGGTCGAGGTCCTTCGCCGCCGTGGCGTAGTCGCCGCCGTTCATCGCGTCGGTGCCCTGCTGGAGAAGCTGGGCCGCCGCCTGCCCATGGGCCGCCACGCCCGTGAGGCTGAGAAAGGCTCCCAGAACCGTAGCTTGACGCCAATTCACCATCTCACTTTGTTACGATCCGCCAGCGGGTCAAAGCAATAATCGCGATTTCGATTTCGTGGGGATCAGCGTCTCCTCCGCTCCGTTGAAACCCGTGCATCTTGGAGGAGTCCATTCCGGCGGCCGACAAAAAGTAGCATCTTGATCGGACAGGGAGAAAACAGGTAGCCGGCGCTCTCC
>CAZZYY010000096.1:6413-9873 GCA_964658475.1 uncultured Candidatus Methylacidiphilales bacterium
TCCGAGCGCCGGTCCGAGTAGAACGCGCGTCCGCAACCGACCGGCGCTCGGAGAGCGCCGGCTACCTGACTGAGCGCGCACCAAACATCGGAAGATGGCCGGCATCGATCAAACCGCGTCCGAGGTGCTGGAAAGCGTGAACTGGTCGATCAGCAACGGCGGCATGGCGATGGGCAGGCCGGCACCTTCCTCCCCGTAGGTGCGGACGGTGGGGCCGATGGCGAGGACCTTGTTCAGCATCGCCACGGGACTTTCGTTGAAACGAAAATTATGGACCGGCCGCGTGATCGCGCCGTGCTCGATGAGGAAGACGCCGTCGCGCGTCAGCCCGGTCAGGAGCACGGTCTGCGGGTCGACCTCGCGGATGTACCAAAAACGGGTGAAGAGCAGTCCGCGCCGCACGCCCTTGATCATGTCGGCCTGCGACGTGGTGCCGCCCTTCATCGCCAGCGTGGTGGGCGACGCGACCGGCGCGCGACCCGACTTCTGCGCCCAATAGCGGCCGCACTGCAGGTTCCGCAGCACGCCGTTTTCGATCCACACCGTCTTTTCCGCCGGCAGGCCGTCCGTGGAATAGATGCCTCCCGGCGCGAGCGGGTCGGCGGGATCGGAATAGATCGTGACGTTCTCGCCGAAAACTTTCTCGCCGAGCAGCGAGCCGCCGCCTTTTTTGGTGGCAAAATTCCGGCCCTCGTCCGCGGAACGCTGGTCGAACTCGTTCGCGATCAGAATGCCGACGAGATCGGAAACCGCCGAGGGCTCGAGCAGCACGGTGTACTTGCCGGGCTCGAGCGGATGAGGCTTTTGCGAGCGCAGCGCCTTGTCAATCGCAACCGCGCCAAGCGCCGGCGCATCCAGCTTGCTGAAGTCGACGTGCGTGGCGCCGGCCCAGCCCGAGCCGGTGCCGTCCGGCGTGCGCGCGCTCACCGTATGCAGCGCGTTGGTGGCGCGATCGTACGCGAAGAGCCCCTTGCTCGTCGCCAGCGCGGAGAAACCCGCGCCCAGCTCGAGATAACCGGAGGATTGCAGCCCCTTCGCCTCCGCCTCCTGCATCGCCGGCGCGACGTCGGCGGCCAGTTGATCCGGCGTGGCGTTCGCCGTGGCGTCGGCAAAGCCGGTCGTGGCCGCGTAAGTCTGCGCGCCGAGCGGCGGCATGAACTCCGGATTCTCCGGCGCGCGCTGCGCCACATCCTCCGAGGCGCGCACCAGCGCGAGCAGCGCGGCGTCATCCAGGTTGGTGCCGCTGGCGGAGCCGCTCCGCTTGCCGAAATGGGACTCGACCGAGACCGAGCAACTGCTGGGCGCGCCGCTCGTCGTCGCGCGGTTTTGCGCGAAGCGGATGTGTCGTCCGTCGTCGCCGCCAATGGACACCGTGCACGATTCCGCCTGCGACAGGCCGAGGATCTTCTGCGCCAGCGCCTGCGCGGCGTCGCGATCCATCATCATGCGACGTCCTTCCGTTCGGTGTTCAGCACGGCGACGTTGCGGAAGCGCGCCGGCACGGCCCCGTGGGACACCGGCGCGCTTTGTTCCGGCTGGCCCTTGCCGCAATTGGGCGCGCCACCGAGCCAGTAGGTCGTCTTGTCGCCCAAGCCGTCGAGCGAGTTCCAAAATGGCACGGTGCTGCCCTGGTAGGCCGCGTCCCGCACCATGCCCGCGATCTTGCCATGCTTGATCTCGTAGAAAAGCTGGCCGCCGAACTGGAAGTTGTGCCGCTGCTGGTCGATGCTCCAGCTGCCATTGCCGACGATGTAGAGCCCGTGCTTCACGTCCGCGACCAGATCGTCGAGCTTGCACGGCTGCGGGTTGGGCTTGAGCGAGACATTGGGCATCCGCTGGATGGGGAAGCACGACCAATCCTCCGCAAACGAGCAGCCGTTCGAGCGCTCGCGCCCGATGATCTGCGCCTGCCCGATCGCCATCTGGTAGTTCTTGAAGACGCCTTCCTCGATGATGGGAAACTCCGCGCCGCTGGAGCGCACGCCATCGTCGTCGTAGCCGACGGTGGAGAGCCCGCCCTCCTGGCTGCGGTCGGCCACGATGTTCATCAGCTTGCTGCCGTACTGCAGCTTGCCGAGCTGGTCCGGCGTGCAAAAAGTGGTGCCGGCGAAATTCGCCTCCCAGCCCAGCGCGCGGTCAAGCTCCGTGGGATGACCCACCGACTCGTGGATGGTCAGCCAGAGATGGGTGGGATCGAGCACAAGGTCATACGTCCCGGGCACGACCGGCTTGGCCGCCAGCTTTTCCCGCGCCTTGTCGGCATTCTGGGCCGCCTCGCCCACGAAGTCGTAGGATTGCACGTACTCGTACCCCGCGCCGCGCGGCGCCGCCAGTCCCGCCACGGAAGCAAACTTGCCCGTGCTCTTGTCGATCACGGTCACCTCCGTCTCCGGCATGATGCGCACCCGCGATTGCTCGATGGCGCTGCCCCGGCTGGAGGCGAAGAACTTTTCCTCCAGCACAAAGGCCAGCGCCGCCGTGGCGTAGTTCGCGCCGGCCTTCAACGCGGCGGCATTGATCTCCAGCAGCTTGGCCGTCTTGAGATCCGCGGAGATGAGGAAGGGGTTGGTCTGCATCGGCATGTCCCAGCGGTCGCGGTAGGCGGGAATATCCTCGAGCACAAAGGGCTTCGACTCCACGCGCAGGGCGGCGCGGGCCATGTCCAGCGCGCGGGCGGTCGCGGCTCTCACCTCGTCGTCCGTCGCCAACGGGCTGCCGGCGTAACCCCAGGTGCCCTCAAGCAGCACCCGGACGTTGAAGCCCGCGCTGAACCCGATGGACGATTCCTCCAGCCGGTGCTCGCGGGCCTCGTAGTACTCCGTCTGGTAACGGCACAGCCGGAAATCGGCGTACGACGCCCCCTGCGTCTTGGCCAGTGAAAGCGCGATATCCGCCAGCCGCATCTTGCTGGAAAGATCCAGCCCCTGGATCGCGTCCTGCGCCGCGGCATTCCGCGCACCGAGAAAGAGCGTAGAGGGCAGCAGAGTGGCGCAGGCGCAGCCGCCCACCCTGCGCAAAAACGACCGGCGATTCACAGCGCCACCTTCGGGTCCGAACAGCCCGATGTAAAGTTTACAAGGGCGAAGGCCCCGCGCAGGTAGCCACCACTCAGCCAGGTAGCCCACATTCAGTCAGGCCGGTCCGAGTACGACACACGTCCGCCACCGCCCCGCGCTCTCCGAACGCCAGCCACCAGCTTTCCCTCCGGCCCACTCCGTCCCGACCCCACTCGAACCGAGCTAACAAAATCTCGTCGTTCCCCATCTCGTCCCGCTTCGGAGCCATGCTCAGCGGTAGCCGGGATCGGCTCGATCCCGGAGCGAGCAACGCGAGCGGAATGCCTCCCCGCATGCCCAGACCGATTCCGCCGCTGCTGCGGCTCCGGCATCAGGCCGATGCCGCCTACCTTCGGAGATCCTCGCCCGTCCAAGCTAGTGCTCAATCCGCCAGGTAGCCGGGG
>CAZZYY010000097.1:0-672 GCA_964658475.1 uncultured Candidatus Methylacidiphilales bacterium
CGTCTTCAATGTGAAGTTCCAGCACGACGGCCGCAAGCGCCAGAAGTACTACGTGCGCGGCGAGGACTCCCTGGGCCGGAAGGCCGAGGTGCACCGCACCGACTGGCGCGTGAAGCCCTTCGTCACCGATCTGGCCCCCATGACCGACTCCAGCGAGCCGAGTATCTGACAACCGAAACAAATTTCATGACCACCATGCCCCCCACTGGCAGTGCCGCACCACCCCCCGATTCCGATGGAGCCGGGCTGAGCAGCGAGACGCTCAACTTCGAGAACGCGCGCGCCGCGCAGGCCCTCTATGTCAGCGATCCGCAAAACCTGCGGCGGCTGGAGGAACGCTTCCACGTCAAGATCGCCACGCGGGATGGCTGGATCAAGATCGACGGCCTGGCCGAGGCCGTGGCCAAGGCGCGCGACGTTTTCCAGCAGCTGCATCTCGCCCGCGAGAAGGGCCTGCACATCCGCAAGCCGGAGTTTAACTTTGCCATGGACTCGGTCATGCAGGGCGGCGCGGTGAAGCTGCCCGACCTGCAAACCGCCCGCATCCAGATCTCGGCCAAGAAGCCGGCCATCGTCCCGAAGAGCCTGCAGCAAAAGAACTACGTCGAGTCGATCAAGAAGAACGACCTGATCTTCGGCGTTGGCCCGGCCGGCACGGGCAAGACCTTCCTC
>CAZZYY010000097.1:682-9755 GCA_964658475.1 uncultured Candidatus Methylacidiphilales bacterium
CATGGCCATGGCGGTCGCGGCGCTGAAGAACGAGGAAGTCACGCGCATCGTCCTCACGCGGCCCGCCGTCGAAGCGGGCGAAGCGCTCGGCTTCCTGCCGGGCGACTTGCAGGAGAAAATCTTCCCCTATCTGCGCCCGCTTTACGACGCGCTCAACGACATGCTGGAGAACGAGGAAATCCAGCGCTACATGGACAAGGGCATCATCGAGATCGCGCCGCTGGCCTACATGCGTGGGCGCACGCTCAGCCGCAGCTTCATCATCCTCGACGAGGGCCAGAACACGACCACGGAGCAGATGTTCATGTTCCTCACCCGGCTGGGGCAGGACTCCAAATGCGTGGTCACGGGCGATCCCTCGCAGGTCGATCTGCCGCATCACCGCAAGTCGGGCCTGACCGAGGCGATCCAGGCCCTGCACGGGACCGAGGGCATCGGCTTCACCCGCTTCGACGAAGTCGACGTCATCCGCCACGAGCTCGTCCAGAAAATCATCCGCGCCTACAAGTCGCATCGAGGGGAAAAGGTCACCAGCATGACGCTGTAAGACCGGCCCGGCAGCCATGAGCATCAACGACTGGTTCGAGAGACGGCGCCTGGTCCGCAAGGGCCGCGCCTGCGACAAGACGCGGCTCAAGACGCCGCGCGACACGTTGCAGGGCCGGCTCGAGTGCAGCGGGGTGGCGCGCTGGCTGATCCCGCTCGGGTTTCTTGGCCTGCTTATTCTCGGCGTGGAATGGGGCCATCCGCCGCAGATTCGCGAGCATCTGACCCTGGCGATCATCGTTTTCATCAGCGCGCTCATGCTGCTGGAGCTCGATTGCCCGGAAATCTGGCGCTCGAATTCGAAGCTGCTGCTCGTGCTCGGGGCGAGCTGGTTCAATCTCGCCATCATCAAGGGCATCTTCGTCGATGCGCCACCGCAGTCCGAATCGGCGATGTCTCAGATGTATTTCCTCTGTCCCTACACCTTCGCGCCGTTCCTCATCACGCTGCTGCTCGGGACGCGCGCCGGTCTTTTTTGCGTGCTGCAGGTCAGCATCCTCGCCTCGATCCTCATCCCGTCGTTCACCTTTCCCGGCCCCGCGCCGATGATCGACCGGAATTTCACCTTCCTGCTCGTCAGTCTCCTTTCGGGTTTCACCGCGGTCTACTTCACGCGCAACGTGCGCAACCGGTCCGATCTCATCCGCGCCGGCTTCGCCGTCGGCGCGTTGAATCTCCTGTGCGCGGTCGCGCTCGGTCTCGTCGCGGGCAAGAACTGGATGGTGCTGGGCTGGCAGGCGGTCTACGGCATCGGCGTGGGATTCGGCACGGCGCTGTTTGTCAGCGCCATCCTCCCGCTGGTGGAGCGCGCGTTCCAGATCACCACGACGATCTCCTGGCTGGAACTCGCCGATCTGAATCATCCGCTGCTCCAGCAGATGACGATGGAAGCGCCCGGCACTTACCACCACAGCCTGCTCGTGGCCAACCTGGCGGAAGCCGGTGCCAAGGCCATCGGGCTTGACCCGACCGCCTGCCGCGTCATGGCCTACTTCCACGACGTGGGCAAGATGATCAAGCCGGAGTACTTCACGGAGAACATCCCGCCCGGCGCGAACCCGCACGAGAACCTGTCGCCCAACATGAGCGCACTCATCATCATCGCGCACGTCAAAGAAGGCGTGGACCTGGCGCTCAAGTACGGGCTCAAGCGCCGGGTGATGGAGGCGATCCAGCAGCATCACGGCGACTCCGTCGTGGCCTACTTCCACCAGCGCGCCCTGCAGCAGCAGGAGGACGCGCGCATCGGCGGCAAGATCATGAACATGCGCGAGGAGGACGTGCCCGACGTCTCCGAGGAATCGTTCCGCTATCCCGGCCCGCGCCCGCAAAGCAAGGAGGTCGCGCTGCTCATGCTGGCCGACGCCGTGGAGGCCAGCTCCCGCTCGCTGGAAAAGCCGACCCCGCAGCGCATCGAGGACATGGTGAACGAGATCGTCGAGCACAAGGTGGCCGACCATCAGTTCGACGAGTCGCACCTCACGCTCAACGAGCCGCGGGCCGCGGCGGAGGCCATGGCCGTGACGGTGAAAAACATGATGCACTCCCGCATCGCCTACGGGAAAAAGGACAAGACCAGTGCGAGCAAGCATATCCAACCGGCAGCGCGAGGTCCCGGTGCAGGTCCGGCGTCTTCGGTCGCAGCTTGACCGCGCGCTGACCCTCCTCCCGCGCCCGCTGCCCGCCAGCGTGGAGGCGCTCGAGGTGGTGCTGGTCGACCGCGCGACCATGGCGCAGGTCCACGCCGATTTCCTCGGCGATCCGACCGAGACCGACGTGATCACCTTTCCCTATGGGGAAATCCTGGTCTGCCCCGCCGTCGCGCAGGACGCCGCGCTCGTGCAGGAAATGGCCGTGCACGACGAGGTCCTGCTTTACGCGCTGCACGGCATGCTGCACCTCAGTGGCTACGACGACAAAAAGCCGGAGCAGGCGAGCGAGATGGCGGTCGCGCAGGATGAGCTGTTGCGAAAGGTGCTGGCGGGGTAGCGAGGCGCTCAACCGCATCACTTCGGTAATCGCGTCGATCGTTCGCTAATCCGCCAACGCTCCGAGATAGCCGGCGCTCTCCGAGGGCCGTATGCAGTCCGGAACGACGACGTTTCGTTCGCGATGGTCGCGCTACGCTTTAACGATCCGCTCGCGTTGCTCGCTCCGGAGCTCGGAGAGCCCCGGCTACCACTGAGATCTTGCGCTTTGCCAAGTTTTGCTTTCTTCCCGCCCGATACGAGCTAACGCAGACAAACAGGCTCGCGGCGCCCCCGAACATGCGCTACCTATTCCCGCATGAACGAGCGCATTATCGGCACCACGCTTCCGGTCCTCGAATTGCAACTCGCCAGCGGCGAGAGCATCGTCGCCGTCTCCGGCGAACTCTCCTGGATGACGCAGTCCATCGAGCTGCACACGAGCACGGGGATCGGTGGCGGAGGGCTGGGCGGGCTTTTCAAGCGCGTGGCGGGTGGCGGCTCCATTTTCATGACCCGGTACACCGCCCAGGGCGCGCCCGGCATGGTTGCCTTCGCCACGAAAATGCCCGGCCAGATTCTGCCCGTCGATCTCGGCCCGGGCGGCGACTATCTCATCCATCGCCATGGCTTTCTCTGCGGCACGGAAGGCGTGGAGCTGAGCATGGGCTTCCAGCAGTCGCTCGGCGCCGGGATCTTTGGCGGCGACGGCTTCCTGCTCCAGCGCATCACCGGCTCGGGCCGCGCGTGGATCGAGCTGGACGGTGAGGTCGTCCCCTACACCCTCGCGCCCGGCGAGACACTGCGCGTGCACCCGGGCCACGTCGGCATGTTCGACGGGAGCGTCAACTTCGGCATCACGCGCATCCGCGGCATCCGCAACATGCTCTTCGGCGGCGACGGCATCTTCCTCGCCGCGCTGACCGGCCCGGGCCGCGTCTGGCTGCAATCGCTGCCGCTCTCCAATCTGGCCCACGCGCTGAGCCCGTATCTGGGTGGCGGCGTCAGCGGGGAAGCGGCGGGCGTGGGCGCCGGCGCGGTGGTCGGGTCCGTCCTCCGCGGCCTGATCGAGTAGGCACCCCGTCGACCTCTCGGCGACAGGCTCAGAGAGGAGGCGTTTCCGTCTGCCGCCCGTGGCCCGGAGATCGACGGCTGCCGGATCAACCGTAGCTCTTCGTAAACTTCTTCTTGTTCTCGGATGGCTCGGCCGCGGGCGTTTCAGCCGGCTTGGTCGCCGCCGCTTTCGGGGCAGCGGAAGGCGGCTCGGGCTCATCCGCGAAATCATCTTCCGCAAAATCGGGCAGGGGCGCGCTAGGCATCATGCTGGCCGGCGTGCCGCCGCTCGCTTCCACGAAGGCGAGGCGCGTGTTCTTCAGCGCCTCCTCGATGATCTGGCCCTCCTGCGCGGAAAGATTGTTGCGCGTTTTTTCCTGCACCATTTCCAGCTGATCGATGAAGAGCTTGGCCGCTTCAAGATTGGGCGGAACGGCGCGGCCGTCCGGCGAGGGGATGCGGCCGAGCAGGTAATAGATGTTCTGCGTCTGCATCATCACGAACTGGACGAAGCGTTGCGCCATCTCGGCGTTGCCGACGGGGGATTTGTTGACCTCTGCCATAGGACGCAATCTAGGCGCGGGGCTGGGGAATGTCGAATGACCGTTTTGCGCGCTGACGAACGTTGTGCCCGCCCGGCGTTCGGAATAGCCTGTCGCTTGTGAAAGCCGGTCTGCTCGTCCTCACCCTTTTCCTCTCCGGCTCCGGCCTGACGAAGGCGAACGACGTCGCCATTCCCAGCAAGGACATCGTGCTGATGAAGTCGGCCGACGACGTCCAGGTCGTGGGCACGAACGATCTCGGCGGCGCGGAAAATTTCGAGATCCACGACATCAAGGCGATCCGCGAGTTCATCGGCCTGCTGACGGACGATCGCTACACGACCGCGCCGAAGAGCCTGAAGCCGCAATTCAAGTCGGCGTCAGCGTACACCGTGCGGCTCCTTTCGAAGGGTGCGCCCGTTCTGGAACTGAAGGTGATCGCCGATTCCGTGCTCGATCTCCCGGGCGACCCGATGTTCTACCTGGAGGACGACCGCTATTCCGAGAACCTCATGGCGCCCCTGCTGCGCCTGCGGTGAAGCATGCTCATGGTAGCGCCGCTTGCCCTGTAGAAGCAGGGCCGATGCCGGCCACGTGCGCAGGGTTTCTTCTCGCGCTCGAACAGGTAGCCGGCGCTCTCCGAGCGCCGGGCGGTTGCGGACGCGTTTCCTACTCGGACCGGCGCTCGGAGAGCGCCGGCTACCTGATCTCTCGGTTCCCACTGGTTCCCGCATCGGCGCCGAGGAATCTGGCCGCTGCAGTAGCCTCGGGTGCTCGGCGAGCTCTGGCTGCGGCTACTTCGGCGAGACCGTCGCGATGACGTAATTCGGTCCGGACAGATACCGCGCGGCCGCGGCGTTCACTTCCTCCAGCGTCAGCGCGGCAACATGCGCCCGGCGGATCTCGCCATGCGCGTAACCGAGTCCGAACAGCTCGTCGAGCGCGGCGGCATAATTCATATGCCCGGGGTTCTGCTGGTCGAGCTTGTCCTGGCTTTGCATCTTGGCGCGCGCGCGCTCGAGTTCCTGCCGCGTGATCCCGTGCGTCGCGATCTGCGCGATCTCGTGCAGCAGCACCTGCTCGATCTCCGTGCGCTTGGCCGGATCGGTGCCGACGTAAAAGAAGAAGTGACTCGCCGCCAGCCCGAGGAACTGCGAGGTGCCGACAAAATAAGCCAGCCCAAGTTCCTCGCGGATGCGGATAAAGAGCCGCGAGCCGAGGTCGGAAAGCGCCTCATCCAGCAGCGCGAGCGGCACCTGGTCGGGATGGGCGAGGGGAACCGTGGGGAACGCGACATGAATGACCGCCTGCTCCTTCGGCACGATCTTCTCGCGGCGAAGGATTTCGGAGAGCACACGCACCGGTGCAGAATCCCGGGGCGCTTCACCAACAGGCAGCGAAGTAAACGCGCGTTCGGCCTTGTCGCGCCAGTCCGCCGGCGGATTCGGCCCGGTCACGGCAAGGATCAGCCGCTGCGTGAGCAGGCGCGAATTCTGGTAGGCGGCGACGTCCTTCAGCGTGATCGCCTCGATGCTTTCCGCCGTGCCGAGATTCTTTCCGCCGTAAGGGTGCCCGGGATAAAGCGCGGCCCGGACCAGATCGCGCGCGGCCGCCATCGGGTAATCGAGCTCGGCCTGGAGCAGCGAGAGTTGCTTGCGCTTTTCGATCTGCAGTTCGGCCTCCGTCGGCGCGGCTTCCGTCAGCATCTCCGTGAAGATATCGAGACCCGCCTGCAGGTCACTGCTGAGCAGGTCCAGCAGGAGAACCGCACTGTTGTTGCCGGCGTCGGAATGAAGCGAGCCGCCGAGTTGCTCGACATCCTGCGCCAGCCGCTCCGCATTGCGACGGCGCGTGCCCTTCACCAGCAAATTGGCCGCCAGGCGCGAGAGCCCCGGCTGTCCTTCCGGTTCCGTCAGCAGGCCGCCGGGCAAAACGGCGCGCAGCGAGAGAAGCGGCAGCGCCGTCTGCGGCAGATAAAGCGCCCGGCCTTGCATGGCAAAAGGGATCAGTTCCGGCACCGGCCGGGACGGTGCGGATAGGGCCGGCGCCGTCTCCTTCGCCCCGGTCGCGGGCGGGACCAGCGCAACCAGCACTTCGCGATCGGCCAGCAGATAGCGCTGTGCCGCGGCCAGGATCTCCTGCGCCGTCACCTGCTCGATGCGCTCGTGGTAACGCGCGCTGAACTGCGGGTCCCGCTGGTAGAGCCAGCCGCGTCCAATGGACCCGGCCTTGCCCGACATCGTTTTTTGGCCGTGCAGGTGATGGAGCTGGCTCTGGCGCTTGGCGCGTTCCAGCTCGTCGGCGTCCGGTGCCTGCTCGCGCAAGAGCGCGACCTGGTGGCGGATTTCCGCCAGCAGCGCTTCCTCTTTTTCGGGCGCGCAGCGCGCCTCAACGCCCCACAGGCCGTGCCCCGCCGGCGCGTAGGCAAAGGCTTCCATCTGCTCGGCCAGCCCCAGCTTTTCCACGCAAACCTGGTTGAGCCGCGAGCTGCGGCCGCCGCCGGCCAGCGTGGCCAAAAGATCGAGCGCCGGCGTGTCGGGATGCTCCACCCCGAAGATCGGATAAGCCAGCGCCAGCCGCGTCAGCTGCGTGGGAAACTCGCGGCGCATGGCGCGCGGCTGCATCTGCTCCGGCTCGTCCGGCAAGTAGACCGAGTCCATCGGCCGGCGCGGATACTTCGCCAGTTGCTCCTCCGCGTAGCGGAAGATCGTCTCGGGGTCCACCGCGCCGCAGACGATCAGCGTCAGGTTCTGCGGCGCGTAGCGCTCGTGATAATAGCGCAGCACATCCTCGCGCGTGACCTGGTTGAAGAGATCGAGATGGCCGATGACCGGGTGCCGGTAGGGATGCCGCGCGAAGGCCGTGCGGAAAATCAGCCGCCCGATTTCCGAGTCGGGATTGTCCCGGCCCATCGCAAACTCGCGGCGGATCACCTCCATCTCCTTCTCGTATTCCTCCGCCGGGATGGTCGAGTTGAAGATCGCGTCGCTCAGGATGTCGAGCGCGGCCAACGCGTGGTCGGAGGGGAGGTCGACGTGGTAAACCGTGCGGTCGAAGGACGTGTAGGCGTTGAGATGACCGCCCAGATCGTGCAACTGCTGCGCCATCTCGCTGTTGCCGCGCGTCGGCGTGCCCTTGAACATCAGGTGCTCCAAAAGGTGCGAGAGCCCCGCGCCCAGCCAGCGGCCCTCGTGGATGCTGCCGGTCGCGCACCAGTATTGCAGCGAGACGACCGGCGCGGTGAAGTCAGGCTGCACGAGAACGGTCAGCCCGTTTTCCAGCTCGCGCTGTTCGATCAGCGGTTGCGCCGTCGCGGAGAAGCCATTCGGTGCCCTGGAGACAAGGCCGGCGCTGGTTGCCATAAACTGCCCCGGCCCCTACTCGAGCGAGCCCGCCTTCTTGGACTTGGAGGTGCGCTTTTTGGTCTTCGTCGTTGCGCTCTTGCGCACCATGTCGGCCAGCTTCGGCACAAACGGTTTGACGAACGCGTCGTCGAACGTGAAGACGTTCTTGAAATCGTTGGGCGAGTCGGTCTCGTTCTTGCCCAGCACGCCGGAGTTGACGAGATTGAAAACGACCTGGCCGAAATCGTCCGTCGTGCTCACGCCCCATTCGTTGAGCACCGCCTTGCTCATCGGGCCGTATTCCTTCAGCGCGAATTCGCGCAGGCCCTGGAGAAGCTCATGCCCGCTGACATGCCGGTGGGCATGCTGCCCGCCGCGCTTGAGCGACTTGAGCGTGTGATTGAGGCCCTCCTGCACGAAGTGGTAAGCGTCGTTGGAGAAACGGGCGTCTTTCTCGCAAATCTGCTCAACGACTTCCGCGAAATTGATCTTGGCCATGTGGGAAAACTCAGGGCTTCGCGGTCTCCACCTGGACGCTCGTTTGCCCCTCGGTTCTTAACTTACGGACGATGCCACCGACGAGCAGAAGCGCAAGGAGAAACAAGACGATTGCCTGCTCCCGCCGCGTCAGCATCGGCCTACGTTTCTTATCGTCATTCGGCATGGCGGAACTGAATGCAAAGGAAGGTTAGTCCTGATGGAGATCGCCGGTTTTAAACGGCGGCACTTTCCTCATGGCTGCTACCTGCTGATCGAGATTAATCACGACCTCTTTGGGGTGTTCGAACTCAAAACTGTGCCGAATCGGCGTGGGCGCGAAACGACAGCAGAACAAGACAAGATAGTATGGAACAGGCGGATTTCATTTAAGCGGATAATCGATCCGCCCGCTACTGGCGCAGACGCGGTACTTGCCCTTCACCTTCTGCTCGGTTTCCATCACGCCGCCCGCTTCCTCCACCAGCACCCAGCCCGCGGCGATGTCCCACAAATTCACGCCCTGCTCGATGTACGCGTCGAGCCGCCCGGCGGCGACGTAGGCAAGATCCAACGCGGCGGAACCCATCGCGCGCAGCTTCTTCGCCTGGTGGCCGTAGACCTGGTACAGCTTCATGCAGTGGTCGATCGATTCCTTCGACTTCGCGAAACCGACGGCGACCACCGCCTCGCCCAGCGAGTCGCGCGTGCTCACGCGGAGGGGCGCGCCGTTGAGCCACGCCCCGCTGCCGCGCTCCGCCGTGAAGAGTTCGTTGCGCATCGGATCGTAGATGACACCGAGCAGGATCTTCTGCGCCGCCGCCTCGCGCGCCGCGATGGAAACGCAGAAATGCGGGATGCCGTGGGCCAGGTTCATCGTGCCGTCGATCGGGTCGACGATCCATTCCACCGGCGCGCCCGGCTTGCCGATGTCGCCCTCCTCGCCCAGGCAGGCGCTGTCCGGATGCTGTTGGAGAAGGATACGGTAAATGAGGTCCTGGCACTCCTTGTCAGCCACAAGCTTCACGTCGTGTGCCGAGTGTTCCGTGGCCGCCAGCTCGGTCCCGAAGATGTGGCGGAGACGTTCCCCCGCCGCAAGCGCGGCAGTGATAGCGGCGTAAATCATGGCGCGACCATACGAAGG
>CAZZYY010000098.1:0-4434 GCA_964658475.1 uncultured Candidatus Methylacidiphilales bacterium
GTCAGGTAGCCGGCGCTCTCCGAGCGCCGGTCCGAGTAGAACACGCGTCCGCAACCAGCGAACAACCCTCCGTAAAGAAGCACCCGGCACGCCGCCAATGCCCAAAACGGCTCCAGCCGAAACCAATAGGCGGTCCATGCGGAAACGGCTTTCCCGAAGATGCGTTTCACGGCTGTTCCCGCTCGATCGCGAGCAGCAAGGTTCGATGCGTCAGGAGCGGCCGATCGTCGCCGGAAACAGGGTAGTGATAGTCGCTGGAGTACACTCGCAGCGCCGTGGGCAGCGGGGCGCCCGGATCCTGCGCCCGCGCCTCGGCCCGGATCTGCTCGAGCGAGGCGGCGAGAAACTTTTCTGTCGTCGCGCTTCTGAGCCCGAACTTTCGGATGACCGCGCCAAAGGTGTGGTCCCACTGCAGGATGGGGCCCGACTTTAGATCGAGCCATTTTTCCTGCGAGCCGGCCACGGTATAAAATTCGGTGACCCCCTTATGGTCCTGCCGCGAGAAGGTCCATTCATACATCCACTAGGTGCAGACCGGCCACACCTCGTAACCCGTGATGAACAGTACCGGCGTGAGCAGCAGGTAACCCAGGATAAACCCGTTGACCAGGAAAGTACGGGACCGGCTCAGACCGACAGAACCCGATTAGTCGGCATGGATCGCCTTGTCGCTCACGCAAGAACGTCGCCGTTAAGGCGCTTCGCCGCCATCCTGACCACGGGGGACCCCGCAATTCAATCCTTATTCTCCTCTGCCCGGGGACGATTCATCAGGAGCCTTTGCGAGTTGTCGTTGCTCATGTTTCCGCCTTTCCCCAGCTTGATGACGGCTTCCCGCCCGGCGCCTCGGCGAAGCTTCATCTCGCCGGCGGCATACGGGGAGAAGGATCGCCCCGCCCTGCGCCGCCGGCACGGCCGCGCCCTGCAGCTCTCCCGCTTTTTCGCCTTGGCGCTGACAATCCTGGGCCTTGCGTTGGTCTTGGGCATCACCGGGCCATTTCCGGCCCTGCGCGGCTTCATCCTCGAGAGAACCAAGACGGACAGCGTTGCCTGCTTTGTGCTTCTGGGTACGGCGCTGCTGCTGGGACCGCTCGGGCCGGCGCGGCGCAAGAAGCGGATTGTCGCCGCGTTGTGCCGCTACGCGGTGCTCGCTCTGGCGCTGGGCCAATTGCTTTTTTACCTGTTCGCGCCTCAGGCGGACAACGTCCCGCAGGATCTCGCCTGGCTCTTCCCTTCCGGCTTCATGGCACCCCACATCGCCGTTGCCCTGGTTTTCAATACCGTGGCCATTGGCCTGCTGGGGCGCGGGCCGCGCCGCACCAACACCTCGCAAGTCCTGGCCCTCGTCGGACTTTTTGTCGCGTTCTTCGGGGTAATCGGCCATTTGTTTCACGCGGAGATTTTCATCCCGGCGTTGCAGGGAACCAATTTGCGTCCCTTCACCCTTGCCGGGCTGCTCGTGCTGAGCGGCTCGGCCGTTCTGGCACGTCCCAATCGTGGCCCCGTCGCGCGCATCCTGGCGGACGACCCGGCGGGGATCGTGGCCCGGCGGCTGTTCGTTCCGGCGCTGCTGGCGCCGATGGTGATCGGGTGGATCGCCTGCACCGGGTGGCGCGCCGACTACTACGATGCGGGCTTCGCCTGCTCGATGCTGGTCATTGGCAGCACCGGCGTGCTCTGCGTCATGACCATCTGTTGCATGATCGCCCTTCATCGCAGCGAGCACGAGCGCCGGCGGCTGGCCGAAATCCAGCTGCAAAGCGAGAGCCGGATGCGCGGCTCCCGCGAGGCGCTGCGGATGAAGTCGGACTTCGTCGCCAACGTCAGCCATGAGCTTCGCACCCCGATGAACGGCGTGCTGGGCATGACCAGCCTCCTGCTCAATTCCGACCTCCTGCCCGAGCAGCGCGAGCAGGCGGAGACCATCCGCCAGAGCGGCGAGGCGTTACTCACCTTGGTGAACGAGATTCTCGATTTCTCCAAGGTCGAGGCGGGCAAGGTCGAGTTCGAGCAAAAGCCCTTCTCGATCCTGGCCTGCCTCGACGAAGTCATTGCGCTGCTGAGCACCGCGGCGCGCCGCAGCCGCGTCAACCTGCTCGGATATGTCGCGCCGGAAACGCCCGGCACCCTGATCGGCGACATGCCGCGCCTGCGGCAGGTGCTGATCAACTTGGTTGGCAATGCGCTGAAATTCACCGACGAAGGCGAGGTGCTGGTCCGTGTTTCCTCCGCGCCGCGCCGCGACGGGCGGCACGAGCTGCACGTGGAAGTCGAGGACAGCGGCATCGGCATCTCACCCGGCGCGCTGGACATGCTCTTTCAACCCTTCCAGCAGGGGGACAACTCGGCCACGCGCCGCCACGGCGGCACGGGCTTGGGCCTCGCCATCTGCAAGCGGATCGTCGAAGGGATGGGCGGAACCATCATCGTCACGAGCCGGGTGGGGATCGGTTCCAGCTTCCGGTTCACCCTGCCGCTGGCCGCGGCTCGGGTGGAGATCGTTCCGCAGGCCGATCCCCTGCCCGATCAGGCGCGCCTCCTCCTGGTCGCACCACCGGGCCGCTATGCCAGCCTCCTGGCGAAGCAACTGGAGACGTGGGGCGCCGACGTGCTGCTGACCTCCGACCCCATGGGGCAGGCGCGACTGTCCGCGGGCACTGTCGCGATCCTGGATCGGCAGGCGGACGCGATCCAGCTTGCCGCGCGCCTGCAACTTGAGCCGGTCTGGAGCAATTGCCCGCGTCTGCTGCTTGATTTCGACGAGCCCCTTGGTGACACGGAGGCCAGCCTATTTGCCGGGCACCTGCTGAAGCCGCTCAAGCGCAGTCACCTCGCCGCCGCCCTGCGCGAACTTGCCGGGGTGGGCATCGAGGCTCCAGCCCGGCAGGGATCGACGCAGCCGCTCATGGCCATCGCGCATCCACTCCGCATCCTGCTCGCGGAGGACAACTTCATCAACCAGAAGGTGGCGTCCGCGCTCCTCGGACGCTTTGGCTACCGCTGCGACGTGGCCGCCGACGGTGCGGAGGCCGTCGATGCCGTTCTGCGGCAGCCTTACGATCTCGTGTTGCTGGACATCCAGATGCCCCAGATGGACGGCGTGCAGGCCTGTGCCATGATGCGCCGCAAGTTGCGCGGCCGGTGTCCCCGCCTCGTCGCGCTCACGGCCAACGCCTTTCCCGGCGCTCGCGAGCAGTACCTCGAGCAGGGTTTCGACGATTACCTCAGCAAGCCCCTGCTGCCGGAAGTCCTGCAGCGCGTGCTGAACACCACGGTCGCGCTCGATCCGCCGCGCTCGCCGAGCACGAGATTGCTTGTGCCGTCCAGCCGCTCCGAGGCAAAATAACCGGGTGACTTCGCCTGCCGAGCCGCCCGCTCCTTCCGGAAAATTTGAGGAGTTGCTGGAGCGCCTGGAGCAAATCGTCGCCGAGATGGAAGCGGCCGAACTTCCGCTGGAAAAGCTGCTCTCCAGCTACGAGGAAGGCATGCGCCTGGTCAAGGCCTGCGGCGACCGACTCGCCGACGCCGAGCAGAAGGTCGAGATTCTTTCCAAAGGCGCGCCCGCCGCCGGAGCCGTGCCGATCTCGCCCGCTGCGGCCGCCTCGCTGGCCGCCGCGGGAGACACGGCGCTTGCCCCCGCGCCGGCCAAGGCCGAGGAAGAGATTCGTCTGATCTGATTCACCAAGACGCCATGGTGAAAGCCGCAGGTTTTCTCCTCGTCGCCGGGCTTCTGTTCGGGCTCACGGCGCACGCCGACGATCCCGCGGCCGCTGGCAGCGCCGTGAAAGTCGATCTCGTATTCAGCGGCGGTCACGAGACCGACCCGCGCGACCATGGCCGGCCAGTGACGCTGATTGCGGCCGCGCTCGGCGTTCCGCCCGACGTTTTTCGCGAGGCCTTCAGCCACGTCCATCCCGCGTCGGCCGGCGCACCGCCGACCGAAGACCAAGTGCGACAGAACAAGCACGAGCTGATGTTGCGGCTCGCGCCGTACGACGTGACGGATGATCGGCTGAATGAGATTTCCAACTACTATCGCTACCACAATTGGACGGGCGAGTTGTGGCGGCATTCCAACGCGGCAGGTTACGCAATGGTGAAAGGCGGCAAAGTCGTTTCCATTACCATCACCAATGCCGGCGCTGGTTACAGTTCGGCGCCCATTGTCTCCACCCCAGGCGCGGCATTAACGGTATATCCGCTGGCCCGCTTGGCCTTCGGCACGGATCTCGCGAAGAACGGATCTATTGCGAAGATCGATCTGGCGCCCTTGGGCGATATTCGTCCGTTAACAACTCCGAGTTCGAGGTCGTCGGAGGTTATCATCACCACGCAGGGCTCGCAGACCGAGGCACCGCCGCAACCGCCACCTCCGCCGCCAACGCATTAGATGTGCACGTCGTCCGACGATTGGCGACAACAGGTAGCCGGGGG
>CAZZYY010000098.1:4444-9467 GCA_964658475.1 uncultured Candidatus Methylacidiphilales bacterium
CGGAGAGCGCCGGCTACCTGACTGAGCGCTGACCCAACATCCGAAGCACCTCCCGTCGGCCCGAGCCCGAAGCCACCGCAGCGGCAAATCCGGTTCGGAAAAGAAAAGCATCTCCGCAACCCGCGCCATCCTGCTCGCCAACGCTCCGCGATCTTCTCTCCCGGGCAAGCGCCGCTACCGGAATACTACAAAAGCGAGCTCTACTCGAACCGCCGCTGGGACAGCGGCGGCTGCCAGGAATAGCGAGACAGTCGCGTCACGCCACCAGCATCGCGGCGCCGAACACGCCGGCGCTGTCGCCCAACGCCGGCTTCAACACGGCCGCCTCGAAGGTCGGGTTGAAGATGTTCTGCCGAATCTTCTCCCGCATCGCCTCGGTATAGAAAACGTCCATGTTCCCCACTCCGCCGCCGAGCACGATGGCGTGCGGATCCAGGATATCGATGACGTAGGAAAGCGCCCTGGCCAGATAATCGGTCGCCCGCTCGATCGTCGCCTGCGCCATGGGATCGCTGGCCGTGGTGGCGGCGATCTCCTGAAGCTTCCGCCGATGCCCGGTCTGGCTTTCGTAGAACTTCTCCAGGCCCGGTCCGCAGAGGATGGCCTCGATCGTCCCGCGCGTGCCGTAGGCCGAGGGCAGCTCGCTGGGATCGAGGACAATCTGCCCCCATTCCCCGGCGATGCCATGCCGGCCCTCCAGCAATCGCCCGTGCGCCACAATGCCGCCGCCCACGCCGGTCCCCAGAATGACCCCGAAAACGGTGGGATAGCCGCGCGCGCAGCCAAGCGTCGCCTCCGCCAGGGCAAGCAGGTTGGCGTCATTGGTCAGGACGAAATCAACGCCCATCTGCCGCTCCAAGTCGGCCTCCAGCGCGCGGCCGTTCAGACATTGGGAGTTGGAGTTCTTGAGCAGCCCGGTGGTCGGGTCGATTACCCCCGGCGTCCCCATGCCGATGCGCGCGGGGATCGGACGCCCACTCTTCTCGCTCAACAATTGGCAGACGCGCTGGATTTGTCTGCAAACGTGCTCATAGCCTTTTTCCGCCTCGGTCGGCAGGCGGAGCCGGCAGATCGGCTTCTCGGGTCCGACGGACGGATCGAGAATGACGCCTTCAACTTTTGTCCCGCCGAGATCGATGCCCCAAAGTTCCGCCATGGCAGAGATGCCAGCTTAACGGCCCCGGATTGGCAAACTTTTCGTCGTTACTTCAACTGCCTCCCGGGATCGCCCGGATCGGACAAGTTGCCGGGCGGCGTGTCGGGCAACGGCGCCTCGAGTTCGGCCATGTAGCGCAGGGTGCCTTCGCGGATCAGTTCGACGGCCGAGAAACGCAGCGCGCCCGCCAGCCTCTCCAGCCGGTCGCGCGTCTTCTGGTCGAACAGCTCGGCCGCGACATCCGCACGCAGATGACGGGGATCGTCAATAGGTCCGGTAATGGCAGGAGCAAACGGCGGCTCGCCCATAGGGCATAACTATAGCGCAAGGTTGACGCGGCGCTAGTGGGCAATGCGATTTTTTCGCAAACAGGCACCTGCCGGCCGGGCGACCCTAAGCCGCTTCCTTGTCCTGCTTGCGACGGATGAGGGGCGACTTCTTCCCATCCACCACGGCGCGATTGATGGTGACCTCGAGGATGTCCTCGCGCGAGGGCAGGTCGTACATCAGGTCGAGCATCAGCTTTTCAAGAATCGCACGCAACGCCCGTGCTCCGGTGCCCTTCTTCGCCGCTTCCTGCGCCAGGGCCCGCAACGCGTCCTTGGTGAAGGTCAGGCCGACATTGTCCATCGAGAACAGCTTGGCGTATTGCTTGGTCAGCGCGTTCTTCGTGTCCGTCAGGACGGAGACAAGCTCTTCCTCGCTCAACTCGCTCAGCACGCTGATCATGGGCAGCCGGCCGATGAACTCCGGGATCAGGCCGAAGCTGAGCAGGTCTTCCGGCTCGACCTTGCGCAGCACGGCCGAGCCGGTGGTTTCCGCCACCGTCTCCGGCGTGTGCGCCTGATGGGTAAAGCCGAGCGTGTTCCGCCCGATGCGGCGCTGGATGATCTTATCGAGACCCACAAAGGCGCCGCCGCAGATGAAAAGGATGCGCTCCGTGTTGACCTGGATGTATTCCTGATGCGGATGCTTGCGGCCGCCTTGGGGCGGGACGTTGCAGACCGTGCCCTCGAGAATCTTGAGCAGCCCCTGCTGCACGCCCTCGCCAGAGACGTCGCGCGTGATGGAGACGTTGTCGGTCTTGCGGCCAATCTTGTCGATCTCGTCGATGTAGACGATGCCGATCTCCGCTCGCTTCACGTCGTAATCGGCATTCTGGAGCAGGCGCAGGACGATCGTCTCCACATCCTCGCCCACGTAGCCGGCCTCGGTGATGGCGGTGGCATCGGCGATGCAGAACGGCACGTCGAGAATCTTGGCCAGCGTGCGCGCGAGCAGCGTCTTGCCCGAGCCGGTCGGCCCGATGAGCAGGATGTTGCTCTTCTCGATTTCCACGTCGGACGTGGAGTTAAGGGCAATCTCCGTCTTCGCGCGGCTGGCCTGCCCGACGAGGATGCGCTTGTAGTGGTTGTGCACCGCGACCGCGAGGGTCTTCTTGGCGAAGTCCTGCCCGATGACGTGGCGGTCAAGCTCGCGCTTGATCTCGACCGGCTTGATCAACTGAACCTCGGCCGTGCTGCGCCGCGATTCATCCTTGGTTTCCTTATCCAGGATGTTTTTGCAAACCGTGATGCAGCTGTCGCAGATGTAGACGCCCGGCCCCGCGATCAATTTTCGCACCTCGGCGTGGCTCTTTCCGCAGAAAGAGCACATCGTGAGATTGGCGGGACGAGCCATGCGTGCTTGAGACTACCTCTTATCCTCGGATTCGCCCAAGGATATCGGCACCTCGCGGCGCGACTTCACGACCTCGTCCACGATGCCGTACTCCTTGGCCGCCTCCGCGCTCATGTAATTGTCGCGCTCCATGTCGGTGTTGATCCGGTCAACCGGCTGCCCGGTGTGGAAGGCCATGATCTCGTTGAGGCTCTTCTTCAGCCGCAGGATTTCCTTGGCCTGGATGCTGATGTCGCTGGCCTGGCCCTGCGCGCCACCACTGGGCTGGTGGATCATGATGCGCGAGTTCGGCAGCGAAAAGCGCTTGCCCTTCGTACCCGCAGCCAACAGCACCGCGCCCATGCTTGCGGCCATGCCGATGCAATAGGTCGCCACGTCGCAAGTCATGAACTGCATGGTATCGTAGATGGCCATGCCCGCCGTGACGTAGCCGCCCGGCGAGTGGATGTAGAGGCTGATGTCCTTCTTTGAATCCTCCATCTGGAGGAAGAGAAGCTGGGCGATGATGATGTTGGCGACCGTGTCGTCGATCGCCGTCCCGAGGAAAATGATCCGGTCCTTGAGCAGGCGCGAATAGATGTCGTAGGCGCGCTCGCCCCGGCCCGTCTGCTCGATGATCGTGGGGACCAGGTAGGAAGAACTCATGGCGTCGTGCATGGACGACACTACTCGAACTTCGCCTCTTTTAAAACGAAATCGAGGACGGCCTGACGCAGGATCTGCTGCTGCAGGCCGCCCAGCGCGTTGTTCTTCTGGATCTTGTCCGCCATCTTCTCGATGGGGATGCCTTCCCGCTGGGCGAGGAGCCCGACCTGCTGCGCGAGCTGCTCGCGCGTCACCTCGATCTTCTCCTGCTCGGCGATGCGGTTGGCCACGAACTTGAACTTCACCAGCTCCTTGGCGCTCTTCGACGCATTGGCAAAGATCTCGTCCTTCTTTTCCTCGAGCACGTTGGCGGCAATGCCGCGCGCCTGGTTCTCCGCCACAATGTCGTAGACCGCGGCGTGCGTCTCCTCTTCCACCGCGGTGGGCGGCAGGTCGAAATCGACCGCCGCGATCAGCTTCTGCATGATCTCGCTGCGCGCCGCGCGGTCCGCCTGCGCCTCCTTTTCCGCCTTCAGGTTTTCCTTCACCCGCTCCTTCAGCGGCGCGAGGTCCATCTGCGCGAGTTCCTGGGCGAAGGCGTCGTCGATCGGCGGGGCCTTCTTGAGCTTGATGTCGATGAGTTCGACCTCGTACTGCGCCTTCTTGCCCGCGACCGCTGCCTGCGGAAAATTGGCGGGGAACTCGATCTCAATCGTCCGCTTCTCGCCCTTGTTCAGGCCGACGAGCTGCTCGGCAAACTTCGGCAGGAACCCGTCGGCGCGCATCCAGAGCCAGAACTGCGCGTTGTGCCCCAGCTGCTTCACGTCCGGGACGAGCTCGACGATCGGCGTGCCGTCGATCGTGCCGCTGTAGGTGATGACGGCGAAGTCCTCCATCTCGAGCGGCCGGGCCGGCGCGTCGTCAAAGGTGGCGCGCTGGTTGGCGAGGTTCTCCAGCGCCTTGTCGACGTCGGCGTCGGTCACCTCGGTGTCCTGCTTTTTCAGGACGAGGCCCTTGTACGTGGGCATGGCGAAATCGGGCACCACTTCCACCATGGTGGAAAAGCTGAGCGACATGCCGGGCTGGTATTTCAGGTCTTCGATCTCCGGCGAGCTAACCACGCGCAGCTTCTTCTTCTCGACCGCCTCCCGGTAGGCCTCGGGAACCAGCGTGCGCTGCGTCTCGCTTTCGATGTCCTTGCCGTAGCGCTTGAGCACGATGGTGCGCGGTGCGTGGCCGGGCCGGAATCCGGGGATGCGCGCCCCGCGCTGGAAGTCGCTGGCCACGCGCTCGTAAGCCTCCTGCACCCGGTTGGCGGGAACCTCGATCTTCAACCGTTTTTTGCAGGGCGCGATGTCTTCAAGCGTGATAGTCATGGGAGCCCTCCAGCCTAATTCAGCAGGAGTTCAATTCAATCCTTATTCCGGTGCGCACCGATCCACCCGCCGAGCCTGTAGCGGCGGTCCAGGCCCGCCGGCCCAGGCCGAATAATCATCCTCGCCCCGCAAACCCAACGCACCCCCATCCCTCCGTCCCGCCCAAGCATGCCTAGCGCGAAGCGCGGTAGCCGCGCCCTCCGTCAGGTAGCCGGCGCTCTCCATC
>CAZZYY010000099.1:0-9421 GCA_964658475.1 uncultured Candidatus Methylacidiphilales bacterium
AAATCCACGAACAAGCGAACCACCTCAGCCACGCGCACCCCCAGCCAATTCCGCCCCGCACCACCCGAACCACCGCTCGCGCAACCCAACGCGCCCATCCCGCCACACCCCCAAGCCACGCAACCGCCATCCCGCCCGATCGCGGCTACCACGATTCCACCCCTCCCATTTTTCAAAATGCTATCCTCCCGCAGTCTGGTACCATAACGCGCCCCATGAGCACCAAGCCGCCCCTCCCGAAATTCGGCAAGGTGCCGCGGCACATCGCCATCATCATGGACGGCAACGGCCGCTGGGCCCGGCAGCGCAACATGGCCCGCGTCCAGGGCCACCGCGCCGGCGCCGAGTCCGTGCGCGAGGTCGTCAAGGCCTGTGGCGATTTCGGCGTCAAGTACCTCACCCTTTACGCCTTCTCCGTCGAAAACTGGAGCCGGCCCAAGAGCGAGATCGCCACGCTCATGAATCTGCTCGAGAAATTCCTGCGCGACGAGCTGCCCGAGATGCAGAAAAACAACATCCGCCTCCAGGCCATCGGCCGCCTCTCCGACCTGCCCGACAACGTGCGCGAGCAGCTCCACCTCTGCATCGAGGCCACGCAGAAAAACACCGGCCCCATCCTCATCCTCGCCCTCAGCTACAGCGGCCGCGTCGAGATCGTCGAGGCCGTCCAGTCCATCATCCGCGAGATCAAGCTCGGCCACCTCGACAGCGCGCAGGTCGACGAGGACCTCTTCCACCACCACCTCTATACCCGCTACTATCCCGACCCCGATCTCCTCATCCGCACCAGCGGCGAGATGCGCCTCAGCAACTTCCTCCTCTGGCAGCTCAGCTACACCGAGATCTACGTCACCCCCACCCTCTGGCCCGACTTCCGCGCCCCCCACCTCGCCGAAGCCATCGTCGAATACGGCAATCGCCAGCGCCGCTTCGGCCGGGTATAGGAACGATTCGAATAGCCACGGCGAATTCTTGGCCGGCCCTTGGGCGGCTGCCATATTTCTTCTGGGAAACCCCTCATGGCAGTGAAGTACAAACTCGACCGCGCCGTCGCCTGGTATGGTTTTCACCGTCCGCGGTGCTTTTGGAATTACCTGAAGCCGCATGGGATGGAGAGCGTGAAGGCGCTCCCACCGGCAGATCAGTGATCTTTTTACGTGATGCTGCTCACGTCGCTGCCGTTTCCCGTCGCGGGAATCTTTCTGAACCTTCGCGCCTGCGCTCCGCGCGGCTGCCGCTTCACACACGGTGCGTTGTAATTGGATTAACTGCTCTGGCTCGTCGGAGAGTGACTTCGAAAATGAGCGAAATTGCCAAGGACCGCGTTCAGAAATTCTTGGCGAGAGAACTCCCTCAACTTAATCCGGTGGGCTTCCTCGAATCCTAGGAGCATGTCGCGGGTAAAAGCCTTCGGGTTGAAGAGAAACACCCTGATAAGAAACGCGGACATCAGATCACTAGTTGAATCTGAAAGCCTCGAAAACGAGTCGCAGCAATCCAATAGGTAATAGTCAGTGGCGTCTGGGTTGAATTTGAGCGTCGCGTCAGGATCATCGTTTGCGTGCTTGAAAAAGGTTTCCGCTTTGCGGATGGCTTTTTTGTACTCCTTTTCCTTACCCGGCACGATGTAAAGCTCGGTATCGAACAGCCCAAGGCTTTTCTTACGATGAATCGAAAGGTCGAGGAGAAGCCGGCGGGCAGCGGCCGTTAAGGTATGAATCGAGATCGGATCGGCTCCCGCGAACCAAAGACCGATGGCGCATTCGATCTGTCGCTTTGCGGCGTCGATCTTGGTAACGAACAGTTCTTCGCGACGCCTACTCTCCAGAGTCACCCCTCTATTTATGCCTCTCTTTCCCTTTCCGCGCAATCTAACCCATTCCGGCATGGGCCCGATGTCGGAGCGAGCAACGCGAACGGCATGCAACCGCCCTCCCTCCTGATCCCTTTCCAATCGCCAAAAACCGTGCAACCAACCCCGCAGCCCACCGTCTTTACCAGCATGAGACTGCTCCTCGTCTTGAACGACGGCACGGTCTACAAGGGCGCCACCATCCTTCATCACGACGCCGCGACAGCCACCATCCTGTTCGACGACGGCGGCGCGGCCGTGCCCATCGCCAAACTCCCGGCCGATCTCCAGAAGCGTCTGAACTACGACCCGGCCGCCGCGCAGAAGCAGCTCGCCTCCGACGCCGCGGTGGTCGCCCAGCAACAGGCGCTTGAGGCGCGCTCCCAGGCGCTCGACAATGCCGTGCTGAAAGTCTGGGGCCGCATCGAGCATGTGCGGCCCGACGGGGTGATCGCGCAGATCACGACAGTGGACAAGTGCGCCGCCCCGCAACCGATCGTGGCCACCACCCCGATCAACGCGCTGCCCGGCCGCGCGCCCGATGTCGTCCAGACCACCGTCGTCGGCTTTCGCCGGGCCAAGATCGATCTCGGGCAGGTCTTCATCGAAACCGATACTACGGGCCTGGTCGACCAGGCTCATTGGCACGGTTTCGTTTGGCCCGTGGGCACCTATACCTACGCGGACGACGACGGCCATCACCACACCATCCGCGCCTATACCCTCTCGCCCGACCGCGCCTACGCCGCGCTCGCCGCCGCGCCTTAGGCGCCCTGCGCGTCCTGACTTACTTAAAATAATAGGCCCATTAGGACATCGAGGACGCCTAGCGCTAACACTCCGGCCAAAACTGTGGCATGATAGCCTCATGCAGACGCAGCATTTCACGCCCCGCCGCTTTCTTCCCGAGAATATCGACCTGACCGACACCGCCCAGCTCGCTCCGATCTTCGACCGGCTTAAGAGCGCGCTCATCGCCGTCAATTCCGTGGGCGAGCTCGAGACCTGGCTCGACTCGCACAGCGAGGTCTGCGCCGCGCTGAGCGAATCGTCCTCCCTCGCCTACATCCGCATGACCTGCCAGACGGACGACGCAGAACGCGAGAAAGCCTACCTCCACATCGTCGAGGTGGTCGACCCGTGGCTCAAGCCGCGCCAGTTCGCGCTGCTGCAAAAGCTTGTCTCGCTGCCGCAATTCAAAAAGCTCCCGCCGCTCTACGCCGTCTACTGCCGCAGCGCCGAGGCGCAGGTGAAGATTTACCGCGAGGAAAACGTCGCCCGCGAGACCGCCGTGGCCAAGCTCACGCAGCAGTTCCAGAAAATCAGCGGCGGCATGACCGTCGAGTTCGAGGGCAAGGAGCAGACGCTGGCCCGCATGGCCCGGCTGCAGGAAGAACCCGACCGCGCGCGGCGCGCCCTCGCCTGGCAGGCGGTGACGGAGCGCCGGCTGCAGGATGCCGACAGGCTCGACGAGATCTTCGACCGGCTGATCAAGCTGCGGCACGAGATCGCGCTGGCCGCCGGCTTCAAGGATTTCCGCGACTACACCTTCGCCAACTACGAGCGCTTCGACTACACGCCGGAGGATTGCCTGCGCTTCCACGCCGCCATCGAGCACCACGTCGTGCCGCTCATGCGCGAACTGCAATCGGTCCGCCGCCACAAGCTCGAGGTCGACCCGCTGCGGCCCTGGGACCTCGGCGTCGATCCCGATCACCGGCCGCCGCTCCAGCCCTTCGAGGAATCGTCCGAACTGCTGCGCAAGTGCCACCACATTTTTTCCAAGCTCGATCCCCGCTTCGGCGATTACTTCCAGATCCTGCGCAAGCAGGAGCTCGTCGACCTCGACAACCGCAAGGGCAAGGCCCCCGGCGGCTACCAGAGCACGCTCTCCGAGGCGCGCGTGCCGTTCATCTTCATGAACGCCGTGGGCGCGCATCGCGACGTGGAGACCATGCTGCACGAGGCCGGCCACGCCTTCCACGCCCTGGCCGCGCGCGAGCAGCCGCTGCACGCCTACCGCGGCGCTCCGATCGAGTTTTGCGAGGTCGCGTCCATGGGCATGGAGCTGCTCGCCGCGCCGCACCTCAACGAGTTTTATCCCGAAGACGACGTCCGCCGCGCCCGCCGCGATCACCTCGAAGGCATCATCAAGTTTTTCCCCTGGATGGCCGCGGTCGACGCCTTCCAGCACTGGATCTACACGCACCCGCAGCACACCCGCGAGGAGCGCGCCGCGCAGTGGATTGCGCTCATGGACCGCTTCGGCGGCATCGAGGACTACCGCGGCTACGAGAAATGCCGCGCCCACATGTGGCACCGCCAGCTCCACATCTTCGAGATCCCGTTCTACTACGTCGAGTACGGGATCGCGCAGCTCGGCGCCCTGCAGCTCTGGCAGCACGCGCGCGCCAACCTCCCCGAGACGGTCGACCGTTACCTGCGCGGGCTGGCCCTCGGCGGTTCGCGCCCGCTGCCCGAACTCTTCGCCGAAGCCGGCCTGGCCTTCGACTTCACCGACAAGACCATCGCCCCGCTCATGGGCAGCGTGAAGGAATCGCTGGTGGAGCTGGCGTCGTAACGCTTTTGGTTGCGACGGTTCCCTGGAAACCGCCTAAAGGGCGCGTCATTCTGAGCGGAGCGTAGCTTTGCGCGACAATTGCTATGGGTATCTTTAAAGAACGAAGGGAGCATCTGGTTAATGCTGCCAAATAGCAGATAGGATTGCCGTATTTGCAGGCGCTGGGTTTCCGCCGGCGGTCATAGACCACCCCTAGAGGGGCGTTCCGTTTAAGGTGGCGAGAGGAACCTGCCTCCGATGGTTTTTTCCGCGCCGATGCCCGGGATGTCCCAGGCGACGTTGGTCTGGCCGTTCCCGCCGCCGCCGATCTGCAGCGTCTCGAAATAATATTTTTTGCCCTGCACCAGCGAAATCGGCCCCGACGTTTGCTGCGGGCTCTTGTCGAAGAACCCGGAGTAGGTCGGGCATACCGCGATCCGTTTTTTGTTCGTCGGCGATTCATCGGTGCTCAGGAACAGCTCCGCGCTGCCGTCGCCCGCAACATAAAAGGTGTAGTTGCCCGTGACGTTCGGATGCAAAAACCCGCTCAGCCGCGTGCCCGAGGCCTCCTTCCACGCATCGTGAGCCTCGAGTTTCGTCACCGCCTTGCTGCCGGTGGGATTCGCCGGGAAGCGCGGGTCGGTCGTGAGCTTATCGAAGCCGCGGCCGGGGCCGTTCTCATTGATCCACCACTGGCACAACGCGGTACCCGAACCGGTAGGCGGCGGAATTCGCGGCCCGATCTGCGGTGGCGCCGCGGCGGCCAGCGTGCTCGGCGGTAGTCCCGCTTTCAAGAGGTAGGTCGCGACGGTGGAAGGCGGCAGCGAGACGGCCAGCTGGTTTCCGTCCACGAGAAAGCGCAAGTCCTCCGTCCACTCGTTCTGGTTGATCGCCACGATGACCAGCGATCCGTCCGGATTCTTGAACGCGACGTTGGTCGTGGTGTCCTCGCTGCCCGGATCGCTCTCGATCCGCACCGCGCCGGGGCGGATGAACTTCATGAACTGGCCGTACAGGTTATACTCCGGAATCTTGAACCAACCGGTCCCGCTGTCCTTCCGGATGAGCAGGACGGGGCTGAGCGTGGGCGGCGTGTTATAGGGTCCCTGGATGTGCGTCCCGGGCGTCTGCATCGTCATCGTGACCCACGACACGTAGCTGCTCGAGCCGTGGCGGAAGATCTGCGCGATCTCGTTCATCCCGGCCGTGCCCCACGTCGCACCTTCGGTACACTGGATGCTCTTGTCGGGAAAAACCTGGGCCAGCCGCTCCATGGCCAGCGGTTTGCCGCCGTAGAGGTGGAATGCGGTCCCGTCCACCGCGGCGTAACCTGCGGGCATCGTCGTCTTAAGCTGCGTCAGCGTCTTCGCCGCCTGCTTCCAGATGTCGAAATTGTGGTCGAGAATCCAGATGCGCGTCCCAAGCTTTGCCTGCCTGAATTCCTTGCCGAGCGCGTCGGCGAGCAGCGCCTCCTGGTTGGCGTCAAAGAAGCAGCCGGGATAATGATCGGGAGCGAAGTAGTGTTCGTTGTTAGTGGTGACAGCGTAAATGGGAATGCCTTCCCGGGCGTACGCCTGGACGAACTCGCGGATGTACCGGGCGTCGTCGGGAATTTTTTCCGTCAGCAGCTTGCCGCCGATCAGCTTGCCGGAATCCTTCATCCAGCCGGGCGGGCTCCAGGCCGAGGCGAAAAACTTGATCGGCTGCCCTGTTTCGCGCGCCACCTCCAGCGCCAGCTTGAGCACATGGAGGATGTGCAGCCGGCGGTCTTTCTCGATGGAAAACGCATCCCTCGGATGATCCTGATAGGTATAGAAACCGCCCGGATTGCTCGTGACCGAGCGCGCATCGGAGAAGTCGGATGTCCCGATCGTGATGCGAAACAAGTTCATGCCGAGCCCCGTGGCAGGATCGATCAGCGCCTTCAGCAGCGCCTTGATTTGCGTGTCGTTATGGTTGCGCGAGAGCGCATCGATCGACGTTTCCTCCAGGGATGTGCCCAGGCCGAGTACGGTCTGGTACGTCTTGCTCGAATCGACATGGATGGTCGGCAGCGTGGACGCAGGGTCCGGCCGGGTAAGTTCCAGCGGCGCTTGCGGCGCCAACTGGTAGCGCCATTCGCTCTCCGGCCAGGGCGCCTTGAACCAGCGACCGTCCTTCGCATGGTAATCCGAACTGACATAGGAGCGGACCGTGTCGTCTCCCGCCCCGGGCGGTACGGGCTGCGCGCCCGCGTTGAGGACAAGCGCGCCAAACGACAACCGGCAGAGGAACCGCATGAGCCAGCCAGCGTTTCGCTGCGAGCCCGGGCTGTCGAGCAGAATGAGTGCTATCCGAGCGCGGATGATTTGATAAAATGGCCCCGTCGACCGCGTGATGATGAAGACTTCCCGGAAATCGCCTTTCACCCCGCGCGGTTGGGGCGTGGCGCTTTGCTTCCTCGCGCTCGCCGCCCCGCTGTGGGCCGAGCCGAGTGACGATGAGAAGAAGGCGCTGGCCGCCGCCGCGCAGGCTTATAACGACGGCGCCTTCACCGTGGTGAACAGCCGCATCGCCGCCCTGCTCAAAAAATATCCGCACAGCGAGGTCCTGCCGCAAGCGGAGTTGTTGCAGGCCCGCGCGCTCTATCAACTCGGGCGCGACGACGCGACGCTGGCGGCATTCACCCTGCCCCTTGAGCAGGTGCCCGCGCCGCTGCAGGCCGATACGCTTTTCTGGCAGGCCCAGGCGCTCCTCGATTCCGAACGGTGGCCCGAAGCCGAGCAAAAATTCAAGGCGCTGCTGGCGCTCAAGGACCTCGCGGGGCATGCCGCCGACGCCGACCTCGGGCTGGCGTGGGCCGTGTTCAAGCAGGGGCGCGAGGTCGAGGCGATGCCCATCATCCTCAATCTCGCGCGTGATTCGAAGGACCCCGCCCCAGCTCAACACGCGCAGCTGCTCCTGGCAAAGATCCAGCTCGCGAAGGCGCAATATCCGCAGGCCATTGCCACGCTCCAGGCGCTGCTGGGCACGCATCCGGACGTGGGTCTCACCTATGAAGCCAATTACTGGTTGGGCGAGGCCTGCACGGCCAACAATCAACCCGACCAGGCCGTCACCGCTTATCGCCGCGTGACGGATGTCCCGACCGCCTTCCCGAAGCCGCTGGTCGCCGCTGCGAACCTCGGCCTGGGCCGGGCGGAGCATGCGCTTGGCCAATTCGACCTAGCCGCCACGGCCTACGAGAAGGCCTATCAACTGGCGGAGAACGAGACGGCGCGGCTCAACGCCTTCCGTGCCTTTCTGGAAAGCGCGCGCGAGGCCAACCAGTTGCCGGAAGCGGTGGCCACGCTGCAGGAATACGCCAAAACTTCGAGCGACTCGGCGCCGGCCGCGCTGTTCGCCATCGGCCTCGTCCTGGCGGAGGATGGCCAGGAGGACAAGGCCATCGGCACGCTCGAATCGCTGCTGGTGGCCTACCCGCACAGCGCGTGGTCGGCCCCGGCAAACGATCAACTCGGCCGTCTCTATACGCGCGCGGGCAAGCCCGACCTCGCGCGCCAGGCGCTGCAGGCCTGCCTCGCCGCAAACAGCGATCCGGCACTCGCGCGCACGGCGCGGTTCCAGCTTGCGCAGCTGCTGTACGACTCGGGCGACTTCGCCGGGGCGGCTGCGCAGTTTGCCCAAGTCTCCGCGGGCACCGACGCGCAGGCGGAGGACGCCTCGTTCAATTATCTGCTCGCCCAGGCGCGCCTGAACAAAGCCGACGTTTTCCTGAAATCCGAGGCCGACTTTGTGAAGCGCTTCCCGAAAAGCGCCTACCTGAAAAAGATCGCGCTGACCCAGGGCATGCTGCTCACCGCGCAGGGAAAAACGGGCGAGGCCCAGGTGGCATTCGAGCAGGGCCTGGGGGCCGATGAGGCCACGCCGGACGAAAAAGCGCTGCTGCGCGCTTTGGCCGATCTGGAGTACCAGACCGGCGATCTTGCCGGCGCGCTCGCGACCAACCAGCGCATCATCCGTCTTTTCCCGGACGATTCGCTGGAAGCCAGCGAGCTGGCGATCCGCATCGCCTACGAGATGAAGAAGCTGACCGACGACCAGGCGGAGCAGGCGCTGGCGGCGCTCACGCAAAAGTATGGCAAGTCGCTCGGCGGGGCGGAGGCGTTCTTCAAGCTCGGCGAGTTTTATTCCTTCCGACAGGACTACGTGAAGGCGCAGGACGCCTTCGAGCAGCTGACCGCGACCTACCCGCAGAGCGATTATGTCGACGACGCCTATTTCTTCGCCGGCCAGGCCGCGTTTCAGCACGGCGATTACGCCACGGCGCACGCGCTGCTCGAGAAGGTTCCGGACAACTCGCCCTTCAAGCCCGACGCCCGCTTGTGGGAGGGCAAGGCCTACCAGCAGCAGTTGAATTTCCCGCAGGCGATCGCGGCCTTTGACGCGGTGCTTGCGACCGAAAAAAACAGCTCGGCCTTCGTCGAGGCCAGCCTGCTCAAGGGCGAATGTCTTTTTGGCCAGAAGAACTACACCGCCGCGCTCGAGGCCTACGGTCCCGTGCTCCGAGGCACCGCTGGCACCGCGGCGCAACGCAACCAGGCCGCCGAGCACAGCGCGAAATGCCTCGAGATGCTGGGCCGCCGCGACGAGGCGATGGAACTCTACCTGAAGGTGCTTTACGGTCGCGTGGCGGGCGACGACTCCGCCTCGCCGCAGGCGCCCGACTTTTCCTGGCAGGTGGAAGCCGGGGTGGAAGCCGGCCTGATGCGCGAGCACGACCAGGATTTCCGCGGCGCGATCGAGATCTACAAGCGCCTCGAGCAGATCGGTGGTGCGCACCAGCAGGAATTCCACGACCTGATCGAGAAGCTCCGCCGCGACAATTATATCTACGAGTAGCCTATTCCTCCTGCCGAGGCGGTCGGTGACCGCCGCCATGCTCTGTCGAAATCCCCGGTAGGGGATTTTTCATTCTCGCCGGGATCGGTCCGATGCTGGAACGACCGCTTGAGAACAGGTAGCCGGGG
>CAZZYY010000100.1:0-9369 GCA_964658475.1 uncultured Candidatus Methylacidiphilales bacterium
TTCCTAAAGCGGCGGTTGCTCTGTAAAATTCGCCAGGATCGGACTTTCATTCGAGCCGGGACCGATCCGATACTGAAACGACCGCGCTCGGCCAGGTAGACGGCGCTCGGAGAGTGCCGGTCAGTTGCGGACGCGTGGTCTACTCGGACCGGCGCTCGGAGAGCGCCGGCTACCTGGTCAAGCGCAGGCCAGCATCCGCAGGTCGCTCGCGCCGGCCCAAGGTCGCAGCCACCGCAGCGGCAAAATCAGTTCGGAACAGGAAAGCATTTCCGCCACGCACGCCATCCTGCTCGCCGGCGATCCGCGATTTTTTCGGCAGCGCAAGTGGCGGTCAGGGACCCTCGCATTCTCGGCTCCAGCGGCGCGAACCGAAAGATCCGCGCATCCGTGCTCTCCCGAGATGGCACAACGGGAGGCGCTTTGCGCTGAGGAATGCGACGGTCGTGGACCGCCGCCACAGAAATGACGGCTAGGGAACAGCCGTCGCCAGGGGCGCGCGATCAAGTCCGTGCAACGCGGCCACTCCCTGCAGGCGCGCGCGGGAATAGAGATCCCACTGGCGCTGGAAGACGCGGTTCCAACCAAATCGGGCGTGGACGAGACGGGACGCTTCCGCGCCGAGCGCCGCGAGGTCCAGCCCGTCAAAGCGTTCGATCGCACCGGCCAACTCCGCCGCCTGGTTGTGGCGCGCCCAGTGGTCCAGCCCGACCATGATGTTGGCGTCCATGAAACTGCCCGCGATGCCAACACACGGGAGACCGCACGCCTGCGCCTCGAGCACCACCAGGCCGAACGTCTCGCACACGCCGGGATGGATGAAGAGATCCGCGGCGTGGTAATAGCGCGCGAGGTCCTCGTTCTTTTGCACGTAGGAGCGCCAGGTGAGCGCGTTGGTGCGGTGGCGCGTGGCGGGCAGGACGCGGCGCAACGGACCGTCTCCGACGATGACCAAATGGTAGCGCCGCGGATGTCGCGCGCAGAGTTCCTCGAAGGCGGCGAGGAGCATCTCGATATTCTTCTCCGGCGACAGGCGGCCCACGTAGAGCAGCACCTGACGGTCGCGCGGCAAATCGAGCGCGTCGCGCAGGGCAGGATCGCGCGGCGCGGGCCGAAAGGCGTCGGTGTCCACGCCGAGATTGAGCGTGACGGTGTTGGTCACGCCCCAGCCCGCGAGCAGTTGCCGCAGGTGCTCGCTCGGCACCAGCGTGGCGGCAAACCGGCTGTAGAGCCGCACGATGTAGTCCTCCGCATAGGTGAGCACGGCGTCGCGCAGCCAACGGCCGCCGTACTTCAGCGCCGTGCGCAGGTAGGCATCCGGAAAGTGGGAGTGATAAAATCCGAATACAGGCGCATGGACCTGCGCGCCGGCGCGAAGCGAGGTCCACGCCACGTGATAGGGATCGCCCGCCTCAATCACGTCGGGGCGGATATCGTCGAGCAAATCGAGCACGAGGCGTGTGTTAAGAATCAGCCGGTAGCGCGAAGGGTAGCGCGAGAAGAAATCGAGCCGTGGCGACTTGATCGTGTGCAGATGCAGGCGCCCCTCGCGCTCGTAGCGCGTGGCAGGACCCGGAATGATCAGGTGATGTTCGTCGTGCGTGTGCCCGACCACGTAGCGCCGTTTCTCGGAAATGTAGCGTTTCACTCCGCCACTCACGGGCGAATAGAACTGCGTCACGTCGCAGACCTTCATGACATGGCCGTGTCTTCCACGACGGAATTGCAAGAGGGAGCCAGGAGACTGATGAGCCGCAAGAAGACAGGATGAGAAGGAACGGCAGGCGGCACCGAGTCCCTGGGCTTCATCCGCTTCTTCTTCTCTCGTTGATCGCCCTAGGCCTTGTCGCGGCCATTGATCTCGAAAAGCGACGAGACCGACTCGCCCCCATTGATACGCTTGATCGCCTCGCCCAGCAGGCCGGCGACGCTCAGGGTGGTGATCTTGAAGCTCTCGCACTTGCGCACGATGGTGCTGTTGGTCGTGACGAGCTCGTCCAGCGCCGACCCGTTGAGCCGCTTCAGCGCCATGTCGGCCAACAGCGCGTGCGAGACGGCGGCGATCACGCGGCGGGCGCCGTTTTCCTTCACCAGCCTGGCCGCGGCGGTGAGCGTGCCGGCCGTCTCCGTGAGGTCGTCGACCATGACGACGTCCTTGCCCTTGACGTCGCCGAGCAGGTATTGCGATTCCACCGACGTCGGGCTGGTGCGCTGCTTGGCCACGATGGCGAGATTGCAGTGCAGCATCGCCGAGTAGGCGGAGGCGAGCTTCATGCCGCCGACATCGGGCGCGACCACGATCGGGTTCTCGAGCTTGAGCGAAGAGAGATACTTGTAGATGACGGGTGCGGCATAGAGGTGATCGACCGGGATATCGAAGAACCCCTGAATCTGCTGCGCGTGCAGATCCATGGTCAGAATGCGGTTGGCGCCGGCGGCGACCAGCAGGTTGGCCACGAGCTTGGCCGTGATCGGCACGCGGGGCTGGTCCTTGCGGTCCTGCCGGGCGTAACCATAGAACGGCAGCACGGCGGTGATGCGCATCGCGCTCGCGCGCCGGGCCGCGTCGATCATGATCAGAAGCTCCATCAGGTTCTGGTTGGTGGGCGGCGCGGTTGGCTGGACGATGTAGACATCGCGGCCGCGGACGTTCTCGTTGATCTTCACCGCCGTCTCGCCGTTGGGAAACGAGGTGACGGAGGCCTGGCCGAGCGGCACGCCAACGTAGGCGGCGATCTCCAAGGCCAGGGCGGGATTGGCGTTGCCCGAAAAAACCTGAGGCCCGGAGGTATCCATAGCCCGTCGATTGTGCGCCGCGCGACGAAAGGTAAAAGGAAAAAGGTGGACCCGGCCTGTGGCGCGGGAGTTGGGATTGAGCACCTCCCGCTCCTCGCCTACGCTCAAGGGCTTGACCGTCCAGCGAACCCGGTTCCTCACGCTCGACCAGCCACTGGCGCTGGCCTGCGGACGGACCCTGGCGTCCCACACCATCGCCTACCAAACCTGGGGCACGCTCAATGCGGCGCGGGACAACGGCATCCTCATCTTTCACGCGCTGAGCGGCGACGCGCACGTGAGCGGCCTCCATGAGGATGGCCGCAGCGGCTGGTGGGACCTGATGGTGGGGCCTGGGCGCGCCTTCGACACCGACCGGTTTTTCATTCTCTGCGCCAACGTCCTCGGCGGCTGCAAGGGCTCGACCGGGCCGGCGTCGATCAACCCGGAAACGGGCCAGCTTTACGGGCCCGATTTTCCCGTCATCACACTGGAGGACATGGTCCACGCGCAACGGCCCGTGCTGGCGCATTTCGGCATCGAGCGGCTGCACGCCGTGGCGGGCGGCAGCATGGGCGGGATGCTCACCTTGGCGTTCACGCAGCTTTACCCCGAGATGGCGGAACGGGCGATCGTCATGGCCGCGTCGTGGACCAACCACGCGCAGGCCATCGCCTGGAACAAGATCGGGCGCCGTGCGATCATGGACGATCCCAAGTGGCGCGGCGGCCGCTATCCCGCGGACGACCCGCCGCGCAACGGGCTGGCGCTGGCCCGCATGATTGGGCACGTCACCTACATCAGCGAGGGCGCGATGGACGAGAAATTTGGCCGCCGTCTCCAGAGCCGCGAGGAGGAGAGCTTCACCTTTGGCATCGATTACGCGATCGAGAGTTACCTCGCGCACCAGGGAACGAGCTTTCCGCAACGCTTCGACGCGAATTCGTATCTCTACATCACGCGCGCGCTCGATTACTTCGACCTCACCGGCGACACGGGCGGCAATTTGACTGCGGCCTTTGCGCTGACGCGCGCGCGCTTCCGTTTCTTCTCCTATGAGAGCGACTGGCTGTACACCCCTGCCCGCCACGAAGCGATGTCGCAGGCCGCGCTCGCCGCCGGGCGCGACGTGAAGCATCACCGCATCGTGGCGCCGCTCGGCCACGACGCATTCCTCGTTCAGGAGCAGCCGCAGGGTGATTTGATTCGGGAGTTCTTGCTTTAGGAACCTGGCAGTTTCTCCGTGGAGGGTAGCGCCACACCAAAAAGAAGTGCGGCTGGTTGCGTGCGCCGCTACAGTGCGTGCCCTATGTCGCATGCCATTGACCTGACGAATGTCCCCGCCAACTCGCGCCTGGAATCGGACAGCATGGGCCAGATTCCGGTGCCCAACGACCGGTATTACGGGGCGCAGACGGCGCGGTCGCTGATTCATTTCGACATCGGCGCGGACCGGATGCCGCTCGAGGTGGTGCATGCCTTCGGCGTGCTGAAGAAGGCGTGCGCGCTGGTGAATCTCGACCTGGGCAAGATGAAGAAAGAGACGGCCGACCTGATCGTGGCGGCGGCCGATGAGGTGGCGGCGGGCAAGCTGGACGATCATTTTCCGCTGCGCGTGTGGCAGACAGGCAGCGGCACGCAGAGCAACATGAACGTTAACGAGGTGATTTCGAACCGCGCGATCGAGCTGGCGGGCGGCACGCTGGGCTCGAAGAAGCCGGTGCACCCGAACGATCATGTGAACATGTCGCAGTCGTCCAACGACACGTTTCCGGGCGCGATGTCGATCGCGGCGGCGCTGGAGACGGAGCGCACGCTGATCCCGGCCGTGCGGATGCTGCGGGACGCGCTCGAGACCAAGGCGAAGGAGTTCAGCTCCATTGTGAAGATCGGCCGGACGCACCTGATGGACGCCACGCCGCTCACGCTGGGGCAGGAGTTTTCCGGCTATGTCTCGATGCTTGATGCGGATCTCAAGCGCATCGAGATGGTGCTGCCGGACCTGGCGGAACTGGCGCTGGGCGGCAGCGCGGTAGGGACGGGCCTGAACACCCACCCGGAGTTTGCCGAGCGCGTGGCAAAAAAAATCGCGGAGCTGACGAACTATCCCTTCGTCACCGCGCCGAACAAGTTTGCGGCCCTTTCCGCGCACGATGCGGTGGTGATGGCGAGCGGCGCGCTGAAGACGCTGGCGTGTTCGCTGATGAAGATCGCGAACGACGTGCGCTGGCTGGGCAGCGGCCCGCGTTGCGGCCTGGGCGAGATCACGCTGCCGGAAAACGAGCCGGGCTCCTCGATCATGCCGGGCAAGGTGAACCCGACGCAGTGCGAGGCGATGACGATGGTGGCCGTGCAGGTGATGGGCAACGACGCGGCGATCGGCTTCGCCGGCTCGCAGGGCAACTTCGAGCTCAACGTCTTCAAGCCCGTGATGATCTTCAACTATCTCCATTCCATTCGGCTGTTGAGCGACGCGTGCCGCTCGTTCGTGGAGCATTGCGTGGCCGGCATTGAGCCGAACCGGGAGCGCATTGCACATTTCCTCAACGATTCCCTCATGCTGGTGACGGCGCTCAACCCGAAGATCGGTTACGACAAGGCGGCGGAGATCGCCAAGACGGCGCACAAGGAGCACAGCACGCTGCGCGCGACGGCGATCAAGCTTGGTTACCTGACCGGTGAGGAATTCGACGCGGCGGTGCGGCCGGAGGAGATGACGCATCCCTAGCCGGCTGTCGATTGGTCGATCCGCTTTACGGGCGCGGGGGTGATGGACCGCAACGGCTGTCCGCCCGGGCCATCCCCGGGGGGGGCATGGGATGTTCCGTTATGATGTGGTATGAGGTGGTATAAGGCGGTATGCGAGAAGGATTGACGTTGTCCCGGCGGGTCGTTGCCTTTCCGGGAGGCGCTGTTAGATGCTGTGACGCGGGTTCATTCGCGGTCATTGTCTCATGTTTCTTGGAAAGGCGTTATCTCTGGAGGACCTATTTGCCCTGCGATGCCTAAAATCTGATGTTTTTTGGCACTTTCCTCGACCCGATTCCGCCGCTGCTGCGGCTCCGGCATCGGGCCGATGCCGGCTACCTTTGAAGGTGTTCGTCGTGGCTGGAACCTATCCTCTTGGCGACTGTCGGCCCGCGGTCGACGGCTACCGAACAGAAGATGGCTGGCCGGACCGTGGAGGTAAGGGGATTCGAACCCCTGACCTTCTCATTGCGAACGAGACGCTCTACCAACTGAGCTATACCCCCTCACGGTTCCCGGGCGCATTGGGATGCGCTGAGCCGGAAAGGATACGGGAAGCGAAATCGGCGCGGCAAGCGCAAAGCGCGGCGGGGCGGCTGCTCCACGACCCTAGCGGGAGCGGACGGGGGTTAATCCTCAGCGCGAGGACGGCGGGAGCGGGGCGAAAAGAACGAACCTAATTGCCCTGCGAATCCATCGCAGCCTGGAGGGTAGCGCGGGTCTGAGGGGTCAGCGCCTGGGCCAGAATCCGCTTCGTCTTGGGCGGCTGGGTGCCATTCGAGGCCAAGCTGCCGGTGGTGCCGGCCGGGATCTGTTTCTGCGACTGGGCGGGGGCCGGCAATATCGCGACGCAGGCCAGGCCCGCGGCGAAGAGAAGCTTGCGGATATCCCGAACCAGAAGGGGAGGCCGAGCGGAGCTATTCATATTCCTAACATCGGATCGGGCGACAAGTTCGCCAGCATTATTTCGTGGAGGACGCGGCGACCTTGCCTTCCTTCACCCCGACGTAGGTTTTTCCCTGGTAAACCAGCACGGCGTAAAAGGTGCCGCGCGCCGCGGCCACGCCTTCGGGCGTCTGGATCTGGAAATCGGTCACCGTGGGCGTCCGCGGATCGATCAGCGCGCTGACCACGCCGGAGGTGAGTTGCACATGAGCCTGCCGCTGCGTGACCGAGCCGCCCGCCTTGGCGAAGGCCAGCTCGGTCAGCTTCACCTCGGAATCGTTGCCGACCTGGATGGCCGAGCCGGGCGTAGTCACCAGCACCGCGACGCCGCTGTCGCCCGTGCGCACCGTGCTGCCGATGGCCAGGTGCGTGCCCTTGTGCAGCGCGCTGAAGCTCGAGGAGCCGGGTGAGGCCGACTCCACGGTGCCGGAAACGGAAAAGACGGTGGCTTCGACCGTCGCGGCCCCCGCGGGCAAGACCGGCAGGAGGAGCACGCAGAAGGCGCGGAGGAACAGGGTCACGGGTGAGGTCATAGTCGATCGGAGTTGAGGTTAATAACTGACAAGCACGCCGATATCGGCGCGCCCATGTTCACCGGGCGGGCCGAAGCCGGTGTTGATCATCTGAAAGCCATAGTCGAAGCGCACGGAGAGATAAGGATTGATGACATAGCGCAGGCCCGGCCCCACGCTGAGCAGGTTCACGTTCGGGTTGGTGTCCGCGGCGGTGACATTGTGCAGGCTGGTGCCGCCGTAGTCGACAAAGCCGAAGAACTGCAACTGGTCCTTCACCGCCTTGACCCCGCAAAGGCCGAGCGGGCTGACGGGCGGGGTGGCCACTTCGCTGCTGAGGAAATAGCCGTTGTCGCCGTTGGCCTCGCGCTCGTCGTAGCCGCGGACGGTCTCATAGCCGCCGAGGCCCAGTTCCTCGCTCGGCAGCAGGTTGGCGTCGGACTCCTGCAGGAGGCCGCGCAGGGTCCAGGTGAAATCGAGCGGCAGCCGCGTGGTGCGGTTGAGGGCGACCTGTCCGTAGACGTAATTCGCCCGCGCGGCGTTCCGCTGCGTCTGGTAATAGCCGTTGCTGTCGTACTGGCTGATGCCGCCGGGGCTGACATAGCCGGTGCCGCTGAAATAGGTGCTGCCGTAATCGTCCGTGTAGGTCGCCTCGTAGCCGCCCACGAACTGGTCGACGTCGGTGGTGGTGTTGAAGAGCGAGAGCACGCCGAAGGCGAGGGCGTTGTCGCTGCGCTTGAAGTCGGCGCCGACGAAAACGGAGTGGGTTAACTGCGCGGTGCTCGGCAGTGGGACCTCGTACCGGCCGCTGACCTGCCAGTTGATGCCGCCGGAATTCAGGCCGGAACCGAGGTCCGCGTGGGTGGCGGAGTAATCGCCAAAGACGGTGAACAGGTGATGCCAGGGGAGCGGGACGATGAGCGTGGCGGCATGCGCGTAGAACCGGTTGGCATCGACGCTCTGGCTGTACTGATAGGAGAACTGGGTGCCGGTGCCGAAGAGATTGCCGTAGTTGAAGCCGGCCAGGTACCGATCCTCGCCCGTGAACTGGTTGCCGCTGTCCTCGTAGCCGACGTAAACCCGCACGGGAAAGCGGTCCTGGGTGCGGAGGAGGAGATCGGTCGTGCCCGGCGCGTCGCCCGGCGCGAGGAGGAAGTCGGACTGGAGGAAGGGATTGCGATTGATCCAAGCCAGGTCGTCGCGCATCTCGCGGCCGCTCAACGGCTCGTTATCGCGCAGGGTCAGCTGGGCGAGCAGGTACTTCCGGGAGAACCAGCGCTGGCCCGTGGCGTCCATTTTCTCGAGCCGGCTTTCCTGCACCACGATCTGGACGTAGCCGGAGGTGATGTTTTGCTGCGGGACGTAGACGTTGACCACCGGCCGGTCGTGGTCGCGGTAAAAGGCGACGATGGCGCGGGTGAGCTGCGCGAGGGACTTGAGGGTGACCGGCTGCCCGATGTAGGGTGTGACGACGTCGTTGAAATCGCCGCGCCGCGCCAGCGTCACCTGGCCGGGCACGACGGGGTAGGAACCGGTCACGCCCTTCATCACCACGGCTTTCGGGTCCGGCACGAGGAAGACGCCTTTCAGCTTGGGCACGAGCACCTCGTTCTCGGCGCGCGCGGTGAGCGGCTGGGCCGTCTCGTTGACCACGCGGCCCGGGTGGGTCTTCACCGGCTGCTTGGGCGCCACGTTCTCGAAATTCTGCGCGAGCAGGTTGCCGCCCAGCGCCACGAGGGCGGTCGAAAGGGCAAACCAGCGGCGAGCGGGGAACAACATTTTCATCGCACTACGATTTGGTTAATGACCGGCGGGCTGCAGGCCGTGCATGACGCCGCTGCCCAGCGCATCCTGGAGCGGCTTGGGCGCGGAACTAAGCGGAATCTGCTTCACGCTGCCGTCGCCGATTTCCACCACGCCGCCGTCACCGACGATCTGCTCGTCGTGGTCCTTCTTCTTCTCGTCATCGTAGGATGTGTCGCCGTAGGTTGAGGCATCGGCGAAGGCGCCGACCGAGGTCAGCGCATCGACAAGCGACTCGTGCACGGGACCGCTCAGGGCGTCGTCGAGCTCGCCCGCGGCGCGCGGATTGGAAACGTTGTTCATCTGGCCGTTGTTCAACTGCGCCGCGTCGCCCGCGCCCACCTGGCCCCCGTTGCCGGTGGAGAAGGCCAGCCCGCCCGATTGCGAACCGGTCTGGCTGATGCCGCCCGTGCCGGAAAAGAAGAAGGTGGGCGGCGGCGTGCCGTCATTATACGGGCTGTTGAAGACGGGCGGAGGCGGGGTTGGCGCCGCCACCACGGGCGGCAGGGCCGTGCCGCCGCCGGTGCCGGGGGTGCCGTTGCCGCCGCCCTGGCTGTTGCCGCCTTGATTGTTGCCGCCACCCTGGTTG
>CAZZYY010000101.1:0-9364 GCA_964658475.1 uncultured Candidatus Methylacidiphilales bacterium
TCTGGCCGAGCTCCTGGAACTCCGCCTTGATTTCAATGTTTACCAGAGGCTTGTCTCCTCACCGCCCCGGGCCTGTGACGAGATCGTTCTTGCGCTGACGACGTCCTGCCGCTGGCGTAATTGGCCCGTGCGCAATTTCCTCGAGGTTGTCCGCAGCTTTCCCGGGGAGCGCTTCGTTCTCATCGGGCATCCCGATGAAGTTCTAAAGGAAGACCGCACCGACCTGACCAAGCTGGAGGCTCTGCCGCAGGTGCAAAATCTGCTTGGGAAAACATCCGTGCTCGGATTGATCGAGCGCATTGCGGGAGCCAAGGCGGTGATCGCCAATGACAGCTCCGCGGCACACGTGGCGAATGCCTATCGTATCCCCGGCATGGTTCTTTTCGGCCCGGAGGATTCGTCGACTTGGGCCATGCCGGGCGGACTTGACGTGCTTCACGACAAGACCTGTCCCTATTTTCCCTGCGTTCAATGGAGATGCCGTAAGCAGACCGAATGGTGCATGGAAAAGATTGCGCCCCGCGAGGTCATCTCGCATCTAACGCAATGCCTCAGGGGCGGCCCGGAATCCAGATGCGCCTGACCATCGTCACTCATGATCATCCGTGGCCGGTGACCCACGGCGGCAGGGTGGACATGTGGTCGCGCCTGACCGAGTTGAAGCGGCGGGGAAACTCCATCCAACTGCTTTCATGGGGAGCGGACTCACCCATTGCCGAAGACCGCGCCGTCATGGCGGCGGCGTGCGACGAGGCCTTTTTCTTCAAACCGAAAACGAGCTTCACTCGGTTTCTCAATCCTTACTTTCCCGGAACTGTCTGTAATCGGATGTGGCAGGCTGCCGCGCTGAGTGACGTTGCGGTTGAGGTTCGCAAGTTTAAACCCGACATCCTTTTGGCCGATGGCTCCATGGTGGCCGGCGCGGCGGTACAACTCATTCGTGCCTTGAAGCATCCGATCCCATTTTTGATTCGAAGCCACAATATTGAATTTGAGCATTGCCGATTGCTGGGACGATCCGAAACCCGCCTGCTGAGGCGCGCGGCGTATGCGCTGGAGGCACACCGCTACCGTGGGTTCGAGCGCCATATTTTGCGACGGGCAGATCATGTTTATCACAGCGCTTACGACGACTTTCTCTATTGGCAGGCCCAGGGCTACACAAACCAGTCCTGGCTCGCTCCCATCATTTCACCTCCGCCTCCCGCGCCAGCTGCCGCATCGAAGCAATTCGATGTTGTTTACCTGGGAAACCTGCGATCACCGCACAAGCTGGCGTCTATTCTCTGGTTTCTGCAGAAGGTTCGTCCGCGGCTTGATCCATCCCTACGCATCGCCATCGGCGGGGCCGATCAGCCCGCGCACTTTGAAGCTGTTTGCCGTCGGCACGGCTGTGAATATGTGGAGGGCATCAAGAACTCCGGCGGATTTATAGGCCAGGGCAAGGTGCTGATCAATCCGGTGAGAGAATCCTGCGGGCTCAACATCAAAGTTGCGGAGATGCTCTATGCGGGCGCGCCCCTTGTTTCCACCAACGCCGGGATCCGCGGCTATCCCGATGAATTTCGACAGCTTATTCGCGTGGCCGACACGGCGGAAGAATTCGCCACAGCGATTGAGAATGCGCTTGGGGCAGGGCCGACGCAGAGCGCCGAGACTCTTCTCGCCCGCACTTTCGGTCCGCAGACCCTGGATCCCTTCCTCGCCAAAGCCAGCGAACTCATCCGGCTTTTTGCGCGGAGAGCTTCCTGAGTTGTCGCGCGATCCAGTTTCTTGGCGGCCAGTAATAAGGCCACAGCTTCATATAGAATGGCCACAAATAAGAGAGCAGCCACCAAAACCAACAGATCGCATGGGCCAACGTCTGAGTCCAACCCAAGGCGGTTTTCCGGCCGGTGATCAATCGTGTGGCGTAGGCGAAACCGATTCGGCGCCCCTGCGGAGTCAGGGACTTGCCTTTGGAAATCAAAAGACTGCGCGCCATGCGGGGCGTGAGCATTTCCACCTCTGCGGGAATCGCCGTCCCGAGAAACCTCTCGCGGAGACGGGCCAGATTCCGTTTCCGCTGCACACTCGTCCTGACCAGGCTGCCGCCGGTTCTCTCGTGAATGGAGGTGCCACGCAATTGATCAAAATGCTCGCGAAATGTGGCGGTCTGGCGGTTGATTCGCAGCGCACCGCCGTGAAGCGCCAGACGTACCCAAAGGTCCCAATCCGGCGTCAGCCTGATTCCGGTTCTAAAACCGCCCAACTCGAGCGCGGCAGCGCGATTGACCAAGGCTCCGGGAAAATAAAACTGATTGGCCAGCGCGTAATCCAAAGGGCTGATCTCGACGAGTGCGCCGTCCGCGCGTCGATATTTTGAAACATAGATGACGCCGCGTTCATCCATCATGTCTTCGAGACCGAAATAAAGCGCGTGGTCGGGCCGCTCCGCCTTGGCTTGCAGCAGGAGCTTGATCGCATCATCGGTCAGGATGTCGTCCTCATGTAAGATGGAAACCCATTCGGTGTCGCAGATTCTCAGGCATCGCGTCCAGTTGCCGGCCATTCCTGGATTATCCGGCGCCCGATAATAGGTTACCTTGTCGGCATCCCGGCCTATGAGTTTGAGAAACCCTTCATCCGAAGGCGAGGCATCGTGAACGATGATCTTGACCGGCACCGTCTGGCGCAACGCACTATCGAGCGCGAAGCGGAAATACTTCGTGCGAATATAGACCGGAATAACAATGGTGACCTCCTTCGTCATGCGTGTGCGGCAGCGTTAGCTAACGGAAACAGAAAAAGTCGGCCCAATATGTTTTCGTTGGAATGTGAAGACCCTGGATTCCCCGCCGGACCGGCCACCAATTATTGAAGCAGAGTTGCACAACGCCCAGCGAGAGCACCAATCCCCAAAGTCCCATCCATGGTGTTAAAATCATGCTTAGAATCACCACGGCAGCCCCGGAGACCAGGGAGGGAATGATAAAAGGGTTTTGGTTTTCGGTGGTGATCAAAACGGCATAGCAGACGTGGTGAACCTCGAGCAGGCAAATTAGCAGCAAGACGCCTAGTTCCCCAAAGGAGATCAACGGCGTTTGCGCATGAATGGCCCGGAGGAGAAGCTTTCCCAGACAAAGAACAATCACGGCTCCGAGGATATAGACAAGGAGTGTCGACCGGGTGCGTGAACGGAAAAGCCGTGCAATGTCGTGGGACCTATTTTTTGCCCGCAATTGGACGATCAACGGTCGCTTGACAAGAAGGCAGCCAAGGCTCGTCGCCATCAACAAGTTCACAACCTGCATGCTAAGCCCGAAGGAAGCGGTCGCCGCCAGACCGAGATATCCGCTGCAGATCAGGACGTTGGCACCCAAGATGAGATAGTTTCCAACACTCACCAACCCTCCGCGCCAAGCCATGGGCCAAAGCAACTGGAGCAGCTTCCAATCACACGCCTTCGTGCAGTTCCGGTACTCACTGCCACTTAGATTGTGGAAATAGTAACGGCCTCCCTGCCGCACCACCACACCCATGAGAAATTGGCCGCCGGCCAAGGCCCAGAGGCCCAGATGAAGCCGAATCGCAACGATCGTCACAAGGGCATTCACCGCCAAGGACAGGACGTTCAATTGCTGGGCTTCACGTACGCCATTGATGCCGGTGAGGAGCGCGGGCCAAACAGTGCCATAGATGTTGTACGAGGTGGCCAAACTGAAGAAAATCCACGCGGCCCTGATCGATGTGCGATCGGAGAGATGATCTGTCTTGAGCCAGATCCAGCCACTTCCCGCGGTGAGCATCATGAACAAAATGGCTAGGGCAAGCAGCGCATAGTAACGACGCATCGTTGCCTCCAGGTTGGCGAGAATCGTGTAATTGGGAGCGGATTGTTCGGTCAGCACCTCAATACCGATCGCCTGGAGATTTTTGACCCCGGCCCAGGCATAGCCCGTCATTTGCGCCGTGGTGTCGCTGAAACCCAAATCGAGCAATGTTGCCAACGCAGCGAGAGACAAAAATATATACCACACCCCGAGATCGTCCCGCGATAGACCCTGGACGACAAAGGGCAAGACGATGACAGCCGACCCCGCGCGAAGGAGCGCCGTGGCCATACTCCACGCGGTCGCCGACCGGTGGATCCTCTGCAGAAGAGACATGTCCGCGTTTTCGAGCCCCTTAAGGGGCGATCGCCCCCAGCCCGCGTCTTTTGGCAAAAAGATTGACGTCTTCGGGGATCCCGAGCCCGTGCATTCCCGCACCTTCCTGGCCTGTGCGTTTCACAAGAATGCGTGCACCCCGGGCGATGAGATAATTGTAGCAGGGCGCCACATAGAATTCATTATTGACCCGATGGTTGGCGGCGATCATCTCGTCCGCTGCTCGAACGAAGTCGCGACCATGGCGAAAATTATAGATGCCGACAGTGGCTTCGTTACTGATCACTTTTTTCTCGGCCACTTCGGTCACCATCCCCTGCGGGCTCATTCGGCAGTACGACCACTTGGGATGATCGGAGACGAAGGTCATCAGCCAGCCGGTGACTTCGGGGTCGTCTCCCACGGCCAAATAGTCGTCGATTTTGAGGTCCACCAGTTGATCGCTGTTGGCGATCATGAGCGGTTGCTCGTTATCGATAAAATTCCGAGCCAGAAGCACGGTGCAGGCGGCGCCTTCGGTGATTCCAGTCACCGGCACAATCTCGCTATCGGGAGAAAGCTTGCGCAGTTTGTCCGCAAGGGACGGATAGGATTGGAGATGTTCCTGGAGACAAAGGAAATAAAACCGATGCGGGCGTTCCGGACGGATGTTGTCGATCACCCATTCGATAATGGGACGCCCGCCCAGGGGAATGAGTGGCTTGGGCGTGCGAAATCCCGCCTGGACGAAACGCGAACCGCGTCCCGCCATGGGGATTACGATGTTAAGCATGAGGCCGCGCCAGTTCGAATGAAGTTTTCCAAGTCCTCCGGCGTGCCGAGACTGTGCATCGTCCCATCCGGAAGGTGGTGTGTGCGGATGTTTTTTCCGGCCAGGATCAATTCATTAAAGACCGGGCAAACGAAGAACTGGTCTGCGGTCCTGAGGCCCTTGAGTATCATTTGCTCCGCGCCCTCAATCAAGTCCCCTGCCCGGCTGAAATAATAAAACCCGGCGGTGGCTTGGCGACTGATCGGCCGCTTTTCCGCCACTGCGATAACCCGCCCGGCAGAATCCGTCCGGGCGAACGACCAACGGGGATGGGTGGCGGTAAAGGTCAGGATGCAGCCATCGACCCCAGGCTCCGAGCACGCCTGATAGTAAGGGGCGAGAGGAGTGGAAAAAATCTGGTCGCCGTTGGCGATGAGAACGGGCTCGTCGAGGTTGAGATGATCGACGGCCAGCAGCACGGAACAAAGCGCGCCAGCCGTTTCGCTCGGCAACGCGATGACCCGGCAGCCCGGAACAATCAAGCGCAGCACCGAATCGAGATGAAAGGCTGTCAGGTGCTGGCTGCGGCAGATAAACGTGACCTGCGCGCTGGGAGGCAGCTGCATGTTTTCGAGCACCATCTCGATCATGGAGCGGCCGCCGATTTCAATCAACGGCTTGGGAAAGGTATAGCCCTTTTCCTCGAAGCGGGCGCCACGACCGGCCAACGGGACGACAACCTGCATTTACTTGTCCACCTCGGAGATGAAATCCCGAATGCGGTAGTAATCCACATCCTCGAAACCGTTCACCACGCAAACATGCGCCCCCGACCCCCGGGCCGATTCGATGCCGTAAGGTGAGTCTTCCACAATGACGGTCTCCTCAGGGACGACACCCATTTGGCTGCAGGCCTTGAGGTAGATTTCGGGATCGGGTTTCGGCATGGAAACATCCTCATTGTTCAGGACGGCGTCGAACGCCGCGTCTAGGCCGCTGGCCTGGAGCATCAAGCCCACGCTTTCCCGCACCGAGTTTGAGCAGACAGCCAGCTTGTAGCCATCCCTCTTGAGCTGACTGATCATGAATTCCTTTTCGAAAATGGGCGTGCACCGTGTGAGGATCTCCTCCCGGGTATATTTCTGTTTGATGCGGTTGAGCATGGAGTGAAGACCACGGGGGAGCTTCTTCTCGATGCTGAGCATTTCGAGTTTTTTCCGCGTGGGCAGGCCGTTGTAGCTGGTCAAATGCTCATAGCGGGAAATGCTATAGCCAAAAAGTTTCAAGGCCCGGTTCAGCGCCTCAAAGTGCCATTCCGTCGCGTCGACGAGCACCCCGTCGAGGTCAAACAGCACGGCCTTGATTTTCATAGGGCGGTCGGCTCACCGGCATACTTGTCGTGAGACGCGCCCGGATGCTTCACCACGACGGTCACGGCATCCGTCACCGCGATAAAATCCGCCGAGGTATTTGGCGCGAGCTTGATGAGTTGATTGCGGCCGATTTCCTGCCCGTTCATGCGCACGGTCCCGGAAATAACCGCAGTGATCTCCGTGGCAACGCGGTGGTGATGCCTCGGCTCCGTGTCGCCAGCGCGGTAGTGCTTGATGGCCACCTCAACGTCCCCTGTTTGGATGAGCGACGGATGAAACCTGCCGACGAACCATCCCTTCGTAAATTCACCGAGCTGGTAAAGTTCCATGCCTTCACCTCCATCATGCAAAAAATTCGGCTGCTTCCAAGGCGTAATCCGTGCACAACCCGTCGACCTCCCACTTCTTGAACTGTGCCCACCGTTGCCTTCGCTGGGACGTCTCGAAACCATGCAGCTCCGGCGAGATCACATAAATGCGCCGCCCTGCTTCTCTCAGCGCGCGTATATCCGGAGCCGTCAGCCAGAACGAATCGAACTCGTCCACCCACGCCACGGCGCAATCGATGGCAAGACACCGCGACTGGGTTTCGCCGCGGTCGCTCCGTCTGGTGGCGATTCGAGTTGCACGACCACCCGGCAGCGCGAGTAAGCGCTGCAACGCGGCGAACGGGGCTTCTGGTTCGACCAGTTCAAAATCGAAGTAAAAGTCGCGACGACCTCCAAAGGCGCCGGCCCGTTGCAGCTCGATCAGGGCGGCCTCGTATCCGCTTTCCTTGACGTTGACCGCGATGGTGAGACCGGAGTGCGCGCGGAAAAGATCCTGATACGACTCAAGCGCGTGGTGAGGCGTGACCGACGCCGCATCGTGCCCGATGTAGAACTCACCGGTGGCGGACCGCCGCAGGTCGATTTCCAGACCGAATCCCAAGCCCAGCGCGCGCTGGCAGGCGCTCAATCTATTTTCGGCGGCCGGGTCGGGGCCCAAGATATTCGCGCGATGCGCCAGGATCTCGATTGCCATGGAACCACCCTAACGTTTCTGCTTCCCAAGTCGACGATTCGAGCGGCTTCAGGATAGATCGGCAGATCCTTGGATGCCTTAGGGTCGCGTTGTTTCATCCTTACCGTTGGGTCGATTTTTCAGCGATTGTCATTCACCTAGGGATTGAGGGAACCTAGGCCGGACAGGCCAAAGCGATGATGTCGAAAATATTTCTCCGCCGCGCTGCGCGTGCCTGCCCTCTTGCTTGTTACCTGGTCTTAGCCCTACTTGCCTTCGCCGGCGCGGCTGCGGGAGCGAATGGGCCGATGCTGTCCCAGCTGATGATCATGAACGTTGACGGCACGGGCGCGCGGGTGCTTTACCAGACGCCACAGCATCTTGAGGCGCCGAATTGGTCACCAGACGGCAAATGGCTGGTCTATAACGCGCAGGGTCGTCTCTTCCGCTTTCCGGTCGGGGGCGGCCTGCCGGAGCAGATTCCGACGGGGGACATGGGCAAGATCAACAACGATCATGTACTGTCGCCCGACGGCCGGACGATCTATTTTAGCGCGGGGAACCTCTACGCCGTTCCCTTCTCCGGAGGGCAACCACGGCGCCTGTCCGACGCGCACGCGCCGGAGCGGAAGTTCGTCTCGTATCTTCACGGCGTGTCGCCCGACGAACGGACGCTGGTCTTCGTCGGCGTGGAAGCAAAGCGGAGCGCCGCGCTTTACACCCTCCCTACCGCGGGGGGCGCCGACACGCTGCTCCTCGCGGCCGCGGGCCCATCCGACGGTCCCGAGTACGCGTCGGACGGGCAGTGGATCTACTTTAATTCCGAACGGGACGCCGACGCGCCCGGCCACTCCCAGTGTTACCGCATGAAGGCCGACGGCAGTGGCATCCAGCAACTGACTCATGACGAACGGGTGAACTGGTTTCCCCATATTTCGCCCGACCGAAAGTGGGTCGTCTATCTCAGCTTCCCGCCGGGAACGCAGGGCCATCCGCCGAACAGAGCGGTGATTCTGCGACGCATGAAGCCGGACGGGACCGCGCCGCGCGACCTGCTTGCGTTCAAGGGCGGACAAGGCACGATCAACGTGAACAGTTGGTCGCCCGACAGCCAGCACTTTGCCTTCGTCCGGTATGTGGAGGAAGGCGGGTAGGAGCTGTCTTTGGCATTAGCTGTTTCAAAGACCGATTCCTCGTTTAACGATCACAACTCACCGTGAATACCATTCTTACCCTGTGCGGAGCAGCCATTCTCTTGACGGGCGTTCCATTGCCAGCGGCAGAAACCGGACTTCCGAAACTCGGGATGCAATCGTGGACCTTCAACAATCTCACCCTTGCCGAGAGCATCGAGAAGACGTCGGCCCTCGGCGTGCACTACATGGAAGTGTATCCGGGCCAGGCGCTCGGCGGCGGGATGCCGGGCAAGTTTGGGCCCAGCATGGATGAAGCTGCCCGGGAAAAAATTCTCGCACTGGCCAAGAGCAAGGGGGTGCACCTCATCAGCATGGGCGTTATCACGCCGCCGGTTGGCGATTGGCCCAAGGTGTTTGCCTTCGCCCAGGAGATGGGCCTGAGCAATATCACAAGCGAACCGCCGCAGGACACCCTGCCTCTCGTGGATCGACTTTCGCGGCAGTACAACATCACGGTCGCTTTTCATGATCATCCCAAGCCCTCCCGCTACTGGGATCCCGCGATCGCCCTCGCTGCGTTGCAACCCTACGGCCCCAACCTCGGCATCTGTGCCGATACGGGGCATTGGGTCCGCTCCGGCCTTGTTCCGGTGGATTGCCTCCGCCAGGCACGCGGACGGATCCTGGAATGTCATTTTAAGGATCTTGATCGTCCGGCGCGGTCCGGCCTCGACGTCCCTTGGGGCACCGGGACCTCGAACGCTGCCGGCCAGCTCGCCGAACTGCGACGCCAGGGCTTCACCGGCGTAGTCCTCATCGAATACGAAAACCGTCATCCCGGCTATGAGCAGGAACTGCAGCGCAGCGTGGCGTACTTCAACCGCGCCATGCAGGCCAGCCTCCCCGATCTCGATGCCGGCAAGCTGCCGCGCTAGGACTCGAAGCTATCAGGAA
>CAZZYY010000102.1:0-9255 GCA_964658475.1 uncultured Candidatus Methylacidiphilales bacterium
CCGGCGAGGAGAAGCAGAACCTCGACGAGGATTTCCTGACCGCGCTGGAGTACGGCATGCCGCCGGCCGGAGGCATCGGCATCGGCATCGACCGGCTGGTCATGACGCTGACGGGCGCGGAATCGATCCGCGACGTGATCTACTTTCCGTTGCTGCGCCCGAAGCAATGAGCGCGTTGCCCGACGCGCCGCGGGTCCCCATGCCGGACGGCATCCAGAACGTGTATCGGTACGAATGCTTCAACTCGGTGACGTGGGTGGTGGTGCTGGGCGCGCCGATGCTGCTGTATTTCCAGCGGCTGGGCGCGTCGGCCACGGTGCTGGCGCTGGCCTCGGGGCTCGCGCCGCTTTTCAGCACGCTGCAGATTCCGGCGGCGCCTTACGTGGAGAGGATCGGCTATCGCCGGATGGTGGTGGGCGGATGGACGGCGCGTTCGCTTTTCATCGTGGGCATGACGGGGGTGACATTTATTCCCGGATACCTGCCGCCGACGGCGAACATCGTGCTGATGCTGCTGTTGATGGGAGGGTTCACGGTGCTGCGCGGCGTTTCGTTGTGCGGCATCCTGCCGTGGTTCACACACATCGTGCCGGAGACGCGGCGCGGTGAGTTTTTAGCGAAGGACCAGATCGCGAGTTCCGTGGCGGCGGTGGCGGCGCTGGTTTTCTTCTCGTGGATCACCGCGGGGCGGGAGCGGTGGTACTCGCTGGGCATGCTTTACGCGATCGCGACGGTCTCGGCTTTTGTCAGCGTGCGCTTTTTGCGGTTGGTGCCGGATGTGCCGGTGGAGAAGTCGAATCCGAACCCGGCGCCGCTGCCGTGGCGGGAGATGTTTTTCTATCCGCCGTTCCAGCACTTCATGCGCTACACGGTTTTGGTGAACATGGTGCTGGGGGCCTCGGCGGTTTTTTGGGTGCGCTTTTTTCGGGTCTCGCTGCGGCAAACCGATTCGCACATCCTGCTGGTGGGCGCGCTGACCACGCTGGTGATGGCGCTGGCGCTCTGGCTGGTGAGCGAGATCATCGACCGCACGGGCAGCCGGCCGGCGCTGACGCTTTCGGCGGGGTTGTTTGTGGTGCACTTCGGGATCTGGTGCGCGGTGGCGGCGCACCTGATTGCCGGGACGAGCGAGATGATCGTCTTCCAATGCGTGGTCTCGGGGCTGGCGGCGGCGCTGTTCAACCTGGCCAATCTGCGCGGGGTGATCGGGATTGTGCCGGTGCTGGGGCGCGCGCACTTCCTGGCCCTTTATAGTGTGGGCGTGAACCTGAGCCTGGCGCTGGTGCCGCTGCTCTGGGGGCCGGTGTTCGATTCGCTCGGAACCTGGCACCTGAACTGGGGCGGTTTTCAGTGGAACAGCTTCACCATTTTTTATCTCACGCTGGCGCTGACCATGGTGTGTGCGCTGGCGATGTTGCGCGGCGTGCACGAGTCGGGCGACCCGATGGGTTGGGACGACTTCACGCGCGAGCTGCTGGTGAACACGCCGGCGCGCGCGGTGTCGCGGGTGGTCGGGCGCTTTCGCGGACCGGGGATGTAAGGCATGGCCCGCTTGCTTCCGAGACTGACGGCGCTGCTGATTCGCGCGATCGTGGCGACGTTGCGCGTCACGACGGACGACCGGGGTGGCATTCTGCTGAAGCCGGACCATGAGCCGGCGATTCTGGCCTTTTGGCATAACCGGACGTTTCTCATGGCGCCGTTTTACGAGCGCTACTGCGGGCGGGTGGGGCGCACGACTTACACGTTCATCAGCCGCAGCCGCGATGGGCAGTTCATGACGGATGTGGCGGCGTGCTTTGGGGTGCTGGCGGTGCGGGGGAGCAGTTCAAGGCACGGGATGGCGGCGGCGCTGGCGGCGCTGCGGAAGGCGGAGGACGTGCGCAACGACATCACGATCACGCCGGACGGGCCGCGCGGGCCGGTCTATCGCGTGCAGCTGGGCATCTTGCGGCTGGCGCAGGCGACGGGGCGGCCGATCGTGGCGATCGACAATCGCATCGCGTGGAAGATCGAGTTGAAGAGCTGGGACAAGTTCCAGATCCCGCTTCCGTTTTCGCGCTGCCATCTTTCGACGGCGGAGATGATCCGCGTGCCGGCGGAGGCGAGCGAGGCGGAGTTGGCGGCGCTGGCGGCGCGGTTGGAGCGGGCGTTGGGGGGGTGATGTTGGCGTCCTGGGTGGCCACCGTTGGCGCGACGGAGGTTGTCGGGCGGCATGGAATTGGGGATGCGCGCGGGGAGCGTTTGGTGTTCGATCAGGATTGGTCGGCGCGCACCGGCGCTCGGAGAGCGCCGGCTACCATTCATGCGCGTCAGCTTTCGCCGAGAATGATGGCGAGCTTCCTCGCCGTCGCTTCAGGCCAGTGTTCCTTGTGGGTGAGCACGGCGTACTTGAGCGCCTCGTGGGCCTTGGCGTGGGTGAGCTGGGCGACGCGCGGGACGGCTTCGAGGAGGATGTTCTGCGCGAGGGCGGTGTTTTTCGTGAGCCAGCCAATGACCATCTCGACGGTGACGCTGTCGTGCTCGGGATGCCAGCAGTCATAGTCGGTGACCATGGCGACGGTGGCGTAGGCAATCTGCGCCTCGCGGGCGAGCTTGGCCTCGACGAGGTTGGTCATGCCGACGATGGCGTGGCCGGCGGCGCGGTAGGTTTCGGATTCGGCGCGGGTGGAGAACTGCGGGCCCTCGATGTTCACGTAGGTTCCGCCCTGGTGGACCCTGGCGCCGGCGGCCTGCGCGGCAGTGTGGAGCACGTCCTGCAGTTCAGGGCTGATGGGATCGCCGAACGCGACGTGGGCCACGATGCCTTCGCCGAAGAAGGTGTCCATGGCCCGGCCCTTGGTGCGGTCGAAGAACTGGCTGGGCAGGACGACGTCGCCGGGCGAGTAGTCGTGCTGGAGCGACCCGACCGCGCTGACGCTGATGATCCATTTCACGCCCAGCTCTTTCATCCCATAGATGTTGGCGCGGTGCGGAATCTCGCTGGGCAGCAGCTTGTGGCCGCGGGCGTGACGGGGCAGGAAGACGACCTCGTGGCCCGCCAGCGTGCCGCAAATGAATCGGTCGGACGGAGTGCCGAAGGGGGTCTCCAGGGCGACCTCCTCGCGGACGGAAAAGGCCGCTAATTGGTAGAGACCGCTTCCGCCGATGATACCGATGGGACCTGCTTCAGGCATGTGTCCACAGTTCCGAAACGCAGGCCGGTGGGCAATCTCGAAGTGATTGCGCCGAAACCAAATCGGTGCTTTCAGCGTCTAAGGATTATTGTATTTAAGTCGAATAGATGGTAATCATCAACGTAGTTCGATAGAATCCCGCCGTCATGCCCGCCGCGAGCATTGCCTCCCATGAAAGTCAGCGGCTTGCTGCGCTTTACGGATTGCGCCTGCTCGATAGCCCGGCGGATGAGCGGTTTGATCGCATCACCCGGCTGGTGGCGCGGCTGCTGCAAGTGCCGATGGCGACCATCAGCCTGGTGGACCGCACGCGTCAGTTCAATCTTTCCAACCACGGGCTGGAGATGAAGGAGCATTCGCGGGATACCTCGTTTTGCGCGCATGCCATCCTGGAAAAACGGGCGCTGATCGTGCCGGACACGAAGGTCGATCCGCGCTTCGCCGACAACCCGTTCGTCACGGGTGAGCCGCATGTGCGTTTCTACGCGGGCGAGCCGCTGGCCACGCCGGACGGCAGCCTGGTCGGCACGCTCTGCGTTTACGACACAAAGCCGAGGGTGCCGAGCGGCGAGGATCTGCAGGCCCTGCACGACCTGACGCGGCTGGCGGAAAAGGAGCTGATGCGCGAGGACTCGCGCTCGATCTTCGAGATGCAGAAGCAGGCGCAGACGCTGGTGCGCCTGAGCGACAGCCGCTTTCGCGAGGTGGTCGATATCCCGGGAAAGTTCGTCTGGGAAAGCGACCTGCAGGGGAAGCTGCTTTACGTCTCCGAACAGGCGGCTGACCTGCTGGGGCGGACGGTGCAGGAGCTGCGCGGGACCAAGCTGGCCGACTACGCGGTTCCGGAAGATTCCGAAAGGACGCGGGAACGGTTCCAGGCGGCAATCGAGAAGCAGCAGCGATTCAGCGACGTCGAGTTCCGCTGCGAACCGCGCGAGGGCGACCTGCTCTGGCTGAGTGCCCGGGGCGCGCCGATGCAGGGGCTGGACGGCGCGTCGGTCGGGTTTCGCGGTTTTTGCGAGGATGTGACGGAGCGGCGCAACATCCAGGAGGAGCTCATTGCCGCGCGCGATATCGCCGAAGGCGCGAACCGCTCGAAGTCCGAGTTCCTGGCCAACATGAGCCATGAGATCCGCACGCCGATGAACGCGGTGGTCGGCATGACGGGCCTGCTCCTGGGCACCGACCTGAACGTGGAGCAGCGCAATTACGCCACGACGATCCGCCAGAGCGCGGACACGATGCTGACGATCATCAGCGACATCCTCGATTTCTCGAAGATCGAGTCGGGCAAGATGGAATTGGAGACTCATCCCTTCGCGCTCGCGGTGCTGGCGGAAGAGTCGGTGGATGTGGTGGCGCTGGCCGCGGCGGAAAAGGGGCTGGAGCTCTATTACCAGATCGCGCCGGGCCTGCACGCGGGGTACGAGGGCGACATCACGCGCCTGCGCCAGATACTGGCCAACCTGCTTTCCAATGCGGTCCGGTTCACCTCGGAGGGCGACGTGAGCGTCCACATCAACCCGACGGAGGACGAGCAGGGGCGGTCGGGCGTGCTGTTTTCGGTCTGGGACACGGGCATCGGCATTCCGGCGGACAAACTGGACCGGCTGTTCCAATCGTTCTCGCAGGTGGACGCTTCCACCACGCGCAAATTCGGCGGCACCGGTCTGGGCCTCGCGATCAGCCGCAAGCTGGCGGAGCTGATGGGCGGCAAGATCTGGGTGGAAAGCGAGGAGGGCCGCGGATCGGGCTTCCATGTCGCCATTCCGCTCAAGGAAGCGCCGCCGCCCAAGCCGCTCGTGCCGAACATCGTGCTGAAGGGCAAATCGCTGCTCGTCGTGGCCTCCCACACCGGTGTGCGGCGGATGGTCCAGGGCCTGGCGCAGGGCTGGGGCATGCAGGTGACGCTGGCGGGCAGTTCGACCGAGGCGATGAAGAAGGCGCGGGCCGGGCAGGTGTTCGACGCGATTTTGGTGGAGGACAATCTGCCGGACCAGCCGGGCAAGGTGCTGGTGCAGGATCTCTTCCGGCTGCGCGGGTTCTCGCACATTCCCTTTCTCCTGCTGACGTCGCTGCGCCAGCAGGCGGCGTACGGGCAGAACCTCCCGCCGGGATTCCTGGCGTGCCTTTCCAAGCCGGTCCACTTCACGCAGCTGCACAACGTGCTCGCGAGCTCGATCAAGGGCGAGAAGATCACCAGCAACCTGATGAACACGACGGGCCGGATCGACGGCGGGTTCGGCGCGCGGCGGCCGCTGCGCATCCTGCTGGCGGAGGACAATGTGATCAACCAGAAGGTGGCCGTGCGCATCCTGAGCCAGATGGGCTACCGGCCGGATGTGGTGCAGAACGGCGTCGAGGTGCTACAGGCGCTCGACCGGCAGAATTACGACGTCGTGCTGATGGACGTGCAGATGCCCGAGATGGACGGCCTGGAGGCGACGCGGCAGATCCGGCAGCGCTACACCGGCCCGCGGCGCCCGTGGATCATTGCCATGACGGCGAATGCGATGGATATCGACCAGAAAAACTGTTTCGAGGCGGGCATGGACGGTTACCTGAGCAAGCCGGTGCGCATCGAGGCGCTGGAGGCGGAACTGGTGCGCTCCTCCGAGAACCTGGGGCAGGTGGTCGATCTGGCGGTGCTCTCGCGCTTCGGCGAGATGACCGGCTCCGGCTCGGAGGCGGTGCGCGAGCTGGCGGAAATCTTCTCGGAAGAGACGCCACAGACGCTGCAGCAGATTCGCGCGGACATCGAGGCGCGCCGGGCGCAGGGGATCAGCGTGCACGCGCTGCAACTGGGCCGCGCCTGCTCGAACTTTGGCGCGGAGCGGATGCAGCATCTGTGCACGAGCCTGCAGAGCGCGGGAAAGGCGGGCGATTTTGCGCTGGCCTCGGAATTTGCGGGGCGGCTGGAGGCGGAGTTCGCGCTGGTGAAGAACGCGCTGGAGAATTTCTCCAAGGCGCAGTCGGAACCAGGGCCGGATTTGTCCGGCGCGTTGGAATTCGGCAGCGGGAACCGCTTCGCCTGACGCGCCGCGCGCTCGACAAGGCGGCGTGGCGCTGCTTTCTTGGGGACATGGCCCGTGAGACGCACCGTTTTTGGCTCACCTTCAACGAGGAAAGCAACCGGAAGCCGCTCATCTGCGAAATGGCGCGCAAGTTCGATCTGGTCTTCAACATCCGCAACGCCTCGGTCACGCCGACCGTGGGCATCATCGCACTGGAACTCGAGGGCGAACGACAGGTGCTCAAGGACGCCGTGGCTTGGCTGGAATCCAGCGGCGTACAGGTCGAGCCGGTGGAGATCAATACGATCGAGGGGTGAAGGTTTTGGTAGCCGGCGCTCCGAGCGCCCGGTCAGTTGCAGGCGCGTGCACTACTCGGACCGGCGCTCGGCGAGCGCCGGCTACCTGTTCTCAGGCGGTCGTTCCCGCATTGGACCGATCCCGGCTGAGTGGTCCGACACTGGAAATTCTACAGAGCAACTTTGTCTCTCAAGCTCGAAGCGCATCGGTAACCGTCGACTTCCGGGCGACGGACTCGGAGAGGAAAGGCTTCCGAATTTCGTCCGTCGCCCGGAGGTCGACGGCTACCCCAGCGGGCGGAGCAGATCGAAGCGGGTGCCGGGGATGTTCCGGACGGTCATGAAGAGCGCCGCTATCATGACGAGTGCGGCGGCGCGCTTCAGCAAGGGGCGTGGATTTAGGGTGGCCGTTGGCCAGCGGTCATCCCGCCAAGCGGAGAAGGTCGTGCGGCCTGCCAACACCAGCGCCATCGGCAGCAGCAGCACGAAGAGTACATTATCGTGCGCCGCTTCGAGCACTCGCCCGTGCAGCAGCGCGTGCAAGGCGCGCGTGGCGCCGCAGCCGGCGCAATAGTAACCGGTCAGGGCGTGAAAGACGCAGAGGGGGTACGCCCCGTCGGCCGGATCGACCGCAAACGCATACGCGCCGCCGGCCGCGCAGGCGCAGGCGCCGAGGGCGATCGTCCAGCGCGGCGAGGTCATCGCGTATCGGAATCGTTGGAGGTCTGCTCGGTGGTCATCTGCAGGCTGTTGTGCCACGCGCCGGACATGGCCACACCGATGCCGATGGCCAGCGCGACGAGGAGCGAGAAAAGCGACAGGACAAGTCCCGCAACGGCGAGGCCGCGGCCCTGCTGCTCGCGGTGATGGCTGAGTTGCACGAGGCCGACGATGCTGGTGACCAGGCCCGCGATGGCGGCGAGAACTCCCAGGCCGCAGATGAGCAGCAGCGGGATGCTGGAAAGGCCAAGGCCGAAGCCCCAGCTGCACCACGCGTTGGTCCGGTTGGGCGGGAGATGATAGGTCGAGGGATGGCTGCCGGTGAAGACGGGGCCGCCCGGGCTGGGCGTGGCGGGCGGCGTGGTGGGAAAGATCGGGTGCGGCACGCCCATGGTGGGCGACGGCGGCGTGGTGGATATGCCGGCGGGCAGGGGCGGAAGGGTGGCGGCGGCAGGAAAGATATCGCGAAAGCGGCGCCACTCCTTGGGCGCGCTGCCGGCGGGCGCCTCGATGACGTAGGTGTCCTGGCCGATGGCCCCGCTACTGCGGCGCGCCTGCAAATCTTCCAGCGAGATCGGCCCTACCGGCTTGGCATCTGGCCCCACGTAATACCACGACATAGCCTTACCACTAGCACGCCTGCTCGTGATTGCCAGTGGATGTCGCGCGCGGGAGCTTCGCGCCCCTTGCCTGCCCCCGCTTCGACCCGTAATCTGGCGGCATGGAATACCGTCGTTTAGGCAAAGCCGGAGTGAAAGTGAGCGCGCTGTCGCTCGGGTCGTGGGTGACGTTTGGCCAGCAGATCGGCGATGACGTGGCGGCCGAGCTGATGAAGGAGGCTTACGACGCGGGGGTGAATTTTTTCGACAACGCGGAGGCGTACGCGTCCGGCCGGTCCGAGATCGTGATGGGCAACATCCTCCGGAAAATGGGGTGGGCGCACGAGAGCTACCTGGTCTCGAGCAAGGTCTTTTGGGGTGGCGAACTGCCGAATTCGAAGGGCCTTTCCCGCAAGCATGTGATCGAGGCGTGCCACGCGGCGTTACGCCGGCTGCAGGTCGAGTATCTCGATTTCTATTTTTGTCACCGGCCGGATCCGGAAACGCCGATCGAGGAGACGGTGCGCGCGATGAGCGACCTGGTGCGGCAGGGGAAGGTGCTTTATTGGGGAACCTCGGAATGGAGCGCGCAGGAGATCACGCAGGCCTGCGGCATCGCGGCGGCGAATCACCTCGTGCCGCCGAGCATGGAGCAGCCGCAATATAATCTGTTTCATCGCCAGCGGCTGGAAGTGGAGTACGCGCGGCTGTTCGCGGAGTACGGGCTCGGCACGACGATCTGGTCGCCGCTGGCCTCCGGCCTGCTCACGGGCAAGCACGCGCAGGGGCCGCAGGAGGGCACGCGCGCGACGCTGAAGGATTACGAGTGGCTGAGGGAGCGGCTGGCCCAGGGCGCGCAGGAAAAGGGCGAGCAGGTGCAGCGCCTGCACCGCATCGCGGAGGAACTGGGGCTGAGCCAGGCGGTCTTCGCCATCGCCTGGTGCTTGAAGAACCCCAACGTCAGCACGGTGATTTTGGGCGCATCGAAGGTGGAGCAGCTGAAGGAAAACCTGCAGGCGGGGGAGGCCCAGTCCAAGTTCACGCCGGAAGTGATGAAGTTGATCGATGAGGTGGCGGGGGTCGCGTGATGAAAATCTGGCGCGATTATCGGGTGACGATTCCCAAGAAGCTTCGGGATGAGTACGGTTTCGTGCCTGGCACGGAGGTGCGCTTCGTCACGAAGTTTGGCATGCCTTACCTTAAGAAAGTTCCGACGCCAGGTTCAAAACTGCAAACGCGGAAGAAGCGGCGGAAGTAGGGGAGAGCTGAGCTTACTAGGCGCAGACTTTCGTAGATGAAAGTACCGGTGCTCATCCTATATCGACCGAAGTCGCCCGTGTTAAAAGTATTCCGCAGCTGCTGGCTCCGGCATTGGGCCGATTCCCGCTACCTTCGGAGGTCGTCACCTGCGCCACACGGGCTCAGTCAGGTAGCCGGCGCTCTCCGAGCG
>CAZZYY010000103.1:0-9207 GCA_964658475.1 uncultured Candidatus Methylacidiphilales bacterium
GCGCGGACAACTGCGTCATCATCTGCTCGATCGAGAATTTCGACCCGATGGGCGTCCACACCGGCGACTCGATCACCGTCGCGCCGGCGCAGACGCTGACAGACAAGGAATACCAGATCATGCGCGACGCCTCGTTCGCGGTCATCCGCGAGATCGGTGTGGAGACAGGCGGCTCGAACATCCAGTTCTCCGTTGACCCGAAGACGGGCCGCATGATCGTGATCGAGATGAACCCGCGCGTCTCGCGCTCCAGCGCGCTCGCCTCGAAGGCGACCGGCTTCCCCATCGCCAAGATCGCGGCCAAGCTCGCGGTGGGCTACACGCTCGACGAGATCCGCAACGACATCACGCGCGAGACGCCCGCGAGCTTCGAGCCGACGATCGACTATTGCGTGGTCAAGGTCCCCCGCTTCACCTTCGAGAAATTTCCGCAGACCGACGCCACGCTGACCACGCAGATGAAAAGCGTGGGCGAGGCCATGGCCATCGGCCGCACCTTCAAGGAAGCGTTGCAGAAAGCGCTGCGCTCGCTGGAAGTCGGTGCGTTCGGCTTCGGCGGAGGGAAGTATGGCGAAGCGCAGCCGCCCTCACGCGACGTGATCCAGCAAAAGCTGGTCACGCCGAACGACGCGCGGATTTTCTACATCCGGCACGCGATGCGCAGCGGGTTCTCCAACGAGGAGATTCACAATCTGACGAAGATTGATCCGTGGTTTTTGGCGCAGTTAAGGGAGTTGGTGGATGAGGAGTTGGCGCTCCACAAAGCTGGTCAACAAGCGCTCACGACCCCCGCTAACCAAGCGGAAATAAAGAAGTCTCTTCCACCTGAACTACAAGGCTCAGACACGAGCGTTCAACGCGTGCCGGGAGAAAAATCTGAACTGATTCGCGCTAAGAGCCTCGGCTTTTCTGATCGTCAGATAGCGGCCGCTTGGCAGGTCGAAGAAAAGGTCGTCCGAGCAGTACGCATTGACCAAAATCTCTTCCCCGCCTACCGCCTCGTCGACACCTGCGCCGCCGAATTCGAGGCCTACACGCCCTACTACTACTCCACCTACGACAACTCGGTGGACGAGGTGCGCGACTCGGACAAGAAGAAGATCATGATCCTCGGCGGCGGGCCGAACCGCATCGGCCAGGGCATCGAGTTCGATTACTGCTGCGTGCACGCCGCCTTCGCGCTGAAGGAAATCGGGTACGAGACCATCATGGTCAACTCCAACCCCGAGACGGTCTCGACAGACTACGACACGTCGGACAAACTTTTCTTCGAGCCGCTCACGCTGGAGGACGTGCTGAACATCTGCCACCGCGTGCAGCCCGACGGCATCATCGTTCAGTTCGGCGGGCAGACGCCGCTCAATCTCGCCGCCGGGCTGGAGAAGGCGCTCGAGGGCACGAAGACGAAGATCATCGGCACCTCGGTCGCCTCCATCGAGCGCGCGGAGGATCGCAAGCTCTTCCAGGAAATGTTGAACAAGCTCGGCCTCAACCAGCCGCCCAACGGCACCGCCACCAACGAGGACGAGGCCGTCGCCGCCGCGGCCAAGGTCGGCTATCCCGTGCTCGTGCGACCCAGCTTCGTGCTCGGTGGCCGCGCCATGCAGATCGTCTACAGCGACGACGAGCTGCGTTATTATATGCGCAACGCCGTCGCCGCCTCGCCCGAGCGGCCGGTGCTGGTCGACCGCTTCCTCGACGACGCGACAGAGGTCGATGTCGACTGCATCGCCGATGGCGAGATCGCGGTCATCGGCGCGATCATGGAGCACATCGAGCAGGCCGGCGTCCATTCCGGCGACTCCGCCTGCGTCATCCCCGCGCCCACGCTTTCCGAGAAGGTAAAGACCGAGATCCGCGATGCCACGATCAAGATGGCCAAGGCGCTCGACGTGCGCGGGCTGATGAATGTCCAGTTCGCGGTCAAGGACGAGACGGTTTACGTGCTCGAGGTGAATCCGCGCGCCTCGCGCACCGTGCCGTTCGTGAGCAAGGCCATCGGCCGCCCGCTGGCCAAGCTGGCCGCGAAGATCATGACCGGCATGAAGCTGCGCGACCTCGGCTTCACCGAGGAGATCATCCCCAAGCATTACTCGCTGAAGGAAGCCGTCTTCCCCTTCGCGAAGTTCCGCGGCACCGACATCCTGCTAGGGCCGGAAATGAAATCGACCGGCGAGGTCATGGGCATCGACGACGATTTCGGCCTGGCCTACGCGAAATCCCAGATGGCCGCGCAGCCGCCGCTGCCGCTTTCGGGCAACGTGTTCATCAGCGTGCGCGACGCGGACAAGCCGGCCATCCTCGACCTCGCGCGCGGCCTGCAGGAACTCGGTTTCTGGGTTTACTCGACGAGCGGCACCGCCACCGCGCTGCAGAACGCCGGCATTCCGGTGGAGCGCCTGAACAAGGTGAACGAAGGCCGGCCCAACGTGCTCGACATGCTCAAGAACGGAGAGATCGCGCTCATCATCAACACGCCCGCCGGCCCCGTCGCGCGCCAGGACGAGGTGAAGATCCGCACCACCGCGCTCTACCAGCGCGTGCCGGTCATGACTACGCTCGCCGCCGCCCGCGCCACGCTTCAGGCCATCCGCTCGCTCAAGAGCAAGACGCTCGGCGTGAAGTCGCTGCAGGAATATCACCGCGAAGCATAATCGCGGTCGGCGGCGCACGCCGCTCCGCTATTTCTCGCCGCGCCGTTCGGCGTAGCGCTCGAACGGGTTGGAAAGGATGAAGACTTGGGCGCCCACAATCCGACAAAGATTCCAAGCGTTCGGCGTGATCTGCATTGGCGCTCGCGCGCCTCACGCTCCACGCCGCGATGAACCGGCGATGGTGAGCGCCCCGGCGAGGAAGCCAAGATCGCCGCTAAGATATCGGCCGGCTCCCGGATCGACGGCCGTCAGCGGGTTATAGAAAGGGACTTGAGCTTGCCCCGGAAACCGAATGCGAGAAGGACAAGCGTCAGGCCGAGCCAGAGCGGCAGCAGGCGGAAACCTTCGACCAGCGCGTGATCCGGGCGACGGCCGTCCTGAAACGATTTGAGCACGAGCGCAAAGAGCAGCCCGATGAACCCGTAACCCAGGTTGAACGCGAGGCCCTTGAACGAGAGCACCGTGGCGCGATGCTGCGAATCCACGGCCGCATTCAGGTAGTAGGAGACCATGAACCCGAGCGCAAACATGGCCAGGCCGAGCGGCACGAGAAAGATCACGCCCCAGAGCGGAATCTGCAGCGCCACGCCTCCAAGCGCGGCCAGGGTGACCACGGCGAGGAGCAGGTAATTCTGCACCAGCGAACGGGTGCGAACCAGTCGGCGCGCCACGGGTGAAATGACCAGACCCAATCCGGCGAGGCCGGCGCCGATGAGGCCGTAACTCGCTTCCGGCAGCGCAATCAGCCGAAAATAGGAGCTCGAGAAGGTCATAAACAACCGGATGACGCTGTCGAGCAGCAGGCCGCCCACAAGGACAAACAAGGCCAGCGGCGAGCCCACGATCCACCGCCCTGCCGAAAGAAGAAGGCTCCACGCGTTCCGCGCGGTTTCAGGATGGCCGGGGGAGATAGTGCCGACGGAGGCGTGCTGGCGCCGCGGCTCGTGAAACCCCAACACGACGACGAGCGCCAGCAAGGCCATCGCCAGGTTGAGGTAAATGGGAAAGCGCAAGGTGATCCGCTGGTCCAGATGAACGGACAAGCCCGCGGCCGCAGCCAGACGGTTCATGAAGACAGGATCGTAGGACGCGCCGCCGACCAGCATGGCCAGGACCAGGCCGACCGATTGCCAGCGCATCACCTGCTCAAGCACCTGCGGCCATTCGTCGGAGCGATTGCGTTCCGCCAGCGAATCGAAGACCAGCGCTTCGTCCGCGCCGCTCGCCATGCCTTCGGCCACGCCGCTGAGCAGCCGATTGGCCAGGCAGCAGACGAACAGGACGACTCCGCCATGCCATGGCGCCACGAGGAGCAGGACCATCTCCCCGACCATGCACACCGTGGCCGCGACGACGAGCGGCTTGCGCCCGAAGCGATCCGCCAGGACGCCGGCGGGCACGTCGGTAAAAACAATGGCCACGGCCCAGGCGAAATTGAGCACCGTGTACTGGGCCGGGCTGAGGCCGAGATCGAGAAAGAGGATCGCCAGGACGGGATAATAAAAGCGCGAGTTGAACAGCACGCGAAAGAGAACGAAGCGCCGCCAATTGCGATCAGCTGCGCTGGAGGAGGACGACATAGGACGGGAAGAGAACGCGGGGACGCGGACCGCGACCGGATTCGAAGCGGAAGGCTATCACACCGCCCGGCCGCAGGCATGCCCGCTGGCCCAGGCCCACTGAAAATTGTAGCCACCCAGCCAGCCGGTGACGTCCACCGCCTCGCCGATGAAATGAAGACCGGGAACGGCGCGGGCCTCCATGGTCTTGGAGTGCAGGCCGCGCGTGTCGATGCCGCCGACCGTCACCTCGGCGGTCGCGTAGCCCTCGGTGCCGGCCGGGCGTAGCGCCCAGTTTTCCAGCGCGTGCGCGAGGGCGTCGAGTTCCGCGGCGGGATACGAACGCATGGGACGCAGCGGCGCCCGTGAGGCGGTCCACGCATCGGCGAGTCGTTCGGGCATGCGGCGGGCCAGGAGCGTCTTGAGCTGTGCGGCCGAGGTGCGATTTTCGTCCAGCCAGGCCCGGGCATCGCCGTCCGGAAAAAGGCTGATTTGCAGGGCGGCGCCGGGCTGCCAGTAGGACGAACTCTGCAGCATGGCCGGACCACTGAGCCCGCGATGGGTGAAGAGAAGCTGTTCGGCAAACGCGGGCCCGTTGTCGCAGGCCACGCGACAGGCCGTGGAAATTCCGCTTAGCTCGCGGCAGAAATCCAGCTGCGGACCGGAGAAGGTGAACGGCACGAGCCCCGCGCGCACGGGCAGCACGCTGAGCCCGAACTGCCGCGCCACGCGAAAAGCGAAATCGGTTGCGCCCAGCTTCGGGAGCGACAGGCCGCCGGTGGCGATGACCAAGCGGGGCGCCTGGAAATCGCCGCGCGAAGTCCCCACCGTGAAGCCGGCGCCGTTTTGCCGCACGTCGACCACTTCCGTGGAAGTCTGGATGCGCACGCCGGCTGCGTCGGCTTCGCGGCGGAGCATCTCCACGATGTCGCGCGAGGAATGGTCGCAGAAAAGCTGACCGAGTTTCTTCTCATGCCAGGCGATGCCGTGCTGCTCCACCAGCGCAAGAAAATCGCCGGGCGAATAGCGGGCCAGCGCGGACTTGCAAAAATCGGGATTGGAGGAGAGGTAGTTATCCGGCCCGGCGTGCAGGTTGGTAAAGTTGCAGCGGCCGCCGCCGGAAAGGAGGATCTTGTTGCCGATGCGGCCGGCCCGTTCCAGCACGACGACGGAGCGCCCGCGCTGGCCCGCGGTCAGCGCGCACATGAGCCCCGCGGCGCCCGCGCCGATGACGATCGCATCGCAAGTGGTCGAGGCGCCGGCAGAGCTCATCGCGGCGACGTTAGCGGCGGCAGCGCCTGCCCGTCGACCTTTCGGCTCGACCGGCAGCTCGGACCAAGGCCCCTCCCCTAGTAGCGGCGGTCTTTGACCGTCGCTTTTTGCGCGCAGTGGCGCGGCCGAGGGGGCCCGCATCCTGTGGCGACAAAACGGCGGCGCGTTGCGCCGGGAATGCGACGATCACAGACCGCCGCTAGAGCTTTCAACGCGATTGCCCAAATCACCGTGCCGCGAAATACTGCGGCCATGACGCTGGCCGCAACGTGGCGGGATTGGCTGCCGCGCGTCTCGCCGCAAACACGCGAGGCGGCGCTCTACGCGTTGCGCACCTGGCTGGCCTCCATGCTGGCGCTTTACGCCGCGTTCGAGCTGCAGCTCGACGCGCCCTACTGGGCGTGGGTCACCGTCTGGATCGTCTCGCAGCCCAACACGGGGATGATGCTTTCGAAAAGCTTCTACCGGGCCATCGGCACGCTGTGCGGCGCGGGGCTGGCGGTGATTCTCATCGCGCTCTTCGCCCAGACGCCGGAGCTCTTCGTGCTCGCGCTCGCGCTCATCGTCGCCGGCTGCACGGTCGCCTCCAACCTGCTGACCAACTTTCGCGCCTACGCGACCGTGCTCAGCGCCTACACCGCGGGCATCGTCGCTTCCGACGCCATCAACATGCCGGACCAGGTCTGGTTCATCGCGCTCGCGCGGGCCTCGTGCATCCTCATCGGGATCGCCAGCGCGGTGGTGGTCGCGGCGGTCTTCGCACCGCATCGCTCGGAGTCGCTCGTGCGCGCGAAGTTCATCGCGCTGCTCAAGGAGGCGGCCGCGCGCACCATGTTCTCCTATCGCGGGGACAACCAGGAGCGGCTCCGGATCGGCCGGCAGCTCATCGTCGATGCCATCGCGCTCGACACGCTGCTCGAGTTCGCCGCGGCGGAATCGGAGCGCTTTCGCCTGCAGAAGAACCGGGCGCGCAGCGTCCTGGCGCATGTCTTTGGCATGATCTCCGCGCGGCGCTCGCTCGACGCGCGGCTCATCCGCGAGGGATGGCCAAACCATCACGCGCTGCAAATGTTCCACGAGGTGGTGCTGGATCAGCTCGCGGAGATCCCCGGCCAACTGGACCGCGGCGACGTCGACGGGCTGGTGCAGGGTTTCGAGGAGGTGCGAGCGCAACTGGCCCGGCAGGAGCCGGAGCGCGATACGGAGAACCCCGCGGAGCTTGTCTCGGAACGCTACGTCATCGACCGGCTGGACGATATGCTGGCCCACTGGGGCTGCGCGCTGCGCGACTGGCGTTCCATCGCCGAGGGCGCGCCGGCGGACGACCCGCGGCTGGTGCTGAACTTCCACCGCGACCACCGCGCCGCGGCGATCAACGGGCTGCGCGCGTTCCTCGCCGTCTCGGCCACGGGCGCGTTCTGGATTGCGAGCGCCTGGCGGCAGGGGCCTTCCGCCCTTGTCTTCGTCGCCATCATGCTGAGCTTGTTTTCGTCGTTGCCGCGGCCGGATCGTGTCGGCTGGCAGTTCTTCTATGTCAGCATTCCGGCGGCCATCATCGCACTGCTGCTGAAGTTCTTTGTGCTGCCGGAGCAATCGAGCTTCGAGTTTCTCAGCGTGGCCATGGGTTTCGTCCTGCTCCCGCTCGGCATGATCATGCATAATCCGAAGACGACGCAGCCGGCCGTGGCGTTCTCGCTCATCTTCCTCAACATCGCGGCGCCGACCAATCCGATGACGTATGACCTGGCCGATGCGCTGAACACCACGCTCGGCACGGAGACCGGCGTGCTCTTCGGCACGCTCGCCTACGTCATCATCTTTCCGCCCAACCCGGCGGCCGCCCTGCGCTACGTGACCTATCGCATCCGCCGCGGACTCGCGATCATGGCCCGGCGCGTGCCGATCCCGGACTTCTCGAACTGGGAAACGCGCATGTACGACCGTGTGCTCCGGCTCAACGATCCGCTGAATCCCTCCGGCACCGCCACGAACGAGTGGCTCGATGCCGCGTTGAGCGCCCTCACCCTTGGCAACGAGATCCTGCGGCTGCGGCATCAACTGGAGCGGCAGGAACTGCCGGCGCCGGTTGCGCCGGCCGCGGGCGCAGTGGTGGCATCATTTACCGAGTTCGTCGACAGGCCGGCCCGGGCGCACGCCGAGGTCCGGGCGCGCCTGGCGGAACTGGCCGCGAACGATCCCGGCCCGGCGCAACCGTCGCGCCGGGCGTGGGCGCGCACGCGCGGTTCGCTCGAGGAAATAAACGGCTTTCTCTCCCGGATTCCCGGCTCTTGAATAGCGTCCACGAAACGCATGCTCAAGGAAGTCAACATCGGCGGGGTTTTCATCGCCCCTTTCGCCGCGGACCTTTTCTGGGCGCTGATCGTGTTCTATCCCCTGCGCCTCTGCTTTGACCGCTGGGCGATCGAGCGCTGGGTCTGGCATCGAGCGCTTTTCGATCTCTCCATCTTCGTCATCATCGTCTCGGCCATCGGCCTGGCCACCGGTTGACGCGCCCGCCATGAATCCCGCCGACTCCATCGAGCGCTTTCCGGAACACCTGCGCCGGCCGCTGGTCACCGGCGCGGTGACACTGCTGGCCCTCCTCCTGGCGTGGGCGCTGTGGTGGCACTATTTCCGCGCGCCGTGGACACGCGACGGCCGCGTGCGGGTGGAGGTGGTGAACATCGCCGCGCAAATTTCCGGGGAAGTGATCGCGCTTCCCATCGTCGACAACCAGCGCGTGAAGAAAGGCGACGTCCTTCTGCGGATCGAGCCGGTCGACTACCAACTCGCGCTCGACCAAGCCGAGGCCAACGTGCAGGCGCGGCAATACCAGGTGCAGATCGCGCAGGAGGACGCGCAACGGCGGCAAAAGCTTGGCGCGCAGGCCATCTCGGCCGAGGAAAAGAACACGGCGCAAAGCTCCTTTCTCCAGGCGCAGGCCGCGGCCCAGGCGGCGGTGGCCGCGCGCGACCAGGCCCGCATCAATCTGGAGCGCTGCGTCATCCGCTCGCCCGTCAACGGTTACATCACGAATCTGACGCTGCGCATCGGCGACTACGCGACGCCGGGGCAAACGAAGCTTTCCGTGGTGGACAGCGATTCGTTTTGGATTTCCGGCTACTTCGAGGAAACGAAGCTGCCGCGCATCCACGAAGGCGATTACGCGCACGTGCGGCTGATGGGCTGGGGTCCCGAGATCGCGGGCCACGTCGAGAGCATCAGCCGCGGCATCTCCGATTCCAACAGCGAGGTGGACGCCACGGGCCTGCAGAACGTCAATCCGATCTTCACCTGGGTCCGGCTCGCGCAGCGCATCCCCGTCCGCATCCACATCGACCGCGTGCCGGAAAAGATCGTCATCGCCGCCGGCCAGACCTGCACGATCCAGATCGACGATCGTCGCAGGCAGGGTAAGTGACGCGCCCTCAGATGTCGCGCCGGTTGCTCCGTAGGGATCTTCCGTGTCGCATTTTCAACTAGCGGGGATCGGTCCGATCTGGAACGACCGCTTGAGAACAGGTAGCCGGCGCGCTCCGAGCGCCGGTCCGATTAGAATACGCTTTCGCAACTGACCGGCGCTCGGAGAGCCCCGGCTACCTGACTGAGCGCGGACCCAACGTCCGAAGGTCGGTCGCGTTGGCCCGAGGCTGGAGCCGCCGTTGCGGCAAATCCGTTCGGAAAAGGAAGGCATTCCGCAACGCGCGCCATCCTGCTTGTTG
>CAZZYY010000104.1:0-9171 GCA_964658475.1 uncultured Candidatus Methylacidiphilales bacterium
CCGGTCGGTTGCGGACGCGTGTCCCACTCAGACCGGCGCTCGGAGAGCGCCGGCTACCTATTCTCGGGCTGTCGTTCCAGCACCGGACGGTCCGCCGAGAATGAGATTTCGATCCTGAAAATTCTACCGAGCAACGCCGGGCGGACTTCAGCGTTTTCGGATGCGACTTGGGAATGAGATCGAAATGCGACAAATCGCTGTGCGGGCCGGGTATTTGCCGGGGAAGGCCGATTCCGTGCCGCTCGTGCCCAGATGCAACGTGGGAACGAAGGATGAAGAAAAATTACTTGGACACATCGTCATAAATAGACAAATATCTAATTATATGACGAAGCTTTTTCGCGCGCTGGATGATCCGACGCGGCGGCGGATGCTGGAGTTGCTGCGGGAGCGGGAGCTGACCGTGGGGGAGATCGGGCGCCACTTTGTCATGAGCCTGCCGAGCATTTCCTATCATCTCGATCTGCTGCGGCAGGCCGACTTGGTGGTTTCCGAGAAGCGCGGGCAGTTTGTGCATTACGCGCTCAATACGTCGGTGCTCGACGAAACGCTGGCGTGGCTCACTGGCTTGGTGGCTGCGGGACGTCGATCCGCTTATGAAAGTAAAAGACATGCTCAGAAGCGCCGGCCCGCGGTTGGTCCTGCTCGCCGTGCCCTTTCTGGTCCTCGTTCCGCTGTGGGATAAATTCCCGGCGCGCGTGCCGATCCACTGGGGGCTGGATGGGCGGGCGAATGGCTGGGCGGACAAGGGGTGGGGATTGTTGCTGACGCCGGTGCTGAATGTCGCGCTGGCCTTGCTGCTCACCTTCCTCCTGCCGCTGGACAAGCGCGTGCGGACTTATGGGCCCGAAACGCAGGGGAGCCTGAAGCGGGTGATCAAGACGATCAGCTTTGCCACCACGTGCTTCATGACGGGGATGGCGCTGCTGATCGATGCGCTGTCGCTGGGCTACAAGGTGGATGTGCTGCGCGTGATGACGCTGGGCACGTTGCTGCTGCTGGCGGTGCTGGGAAATTACCTCCCGAAGCTGCGGCCGAATCGCTTTGTGGGCATTCGCACCCCGTGGACGCTGGCGTCGCCGGAAGTGTGGAACCGCACGCATCGGCTGTTTGGGTCGATCATGTTGGTAGGCTAGGTAGCGTTGATGCTGCCGTGCGCGTTTCTGTCAGGCGCGTGGAGTTTTTTTGTGATGATGGGATTTCTGCTCGCAGTGAGTTTTGGGGCGATGGCGTATAGTTATGTGGTGCGGAAGAGTTGAGCGGTGGGGCTCGGCTAGGTTCGTTTGGTTCCGGGAGGACGACGCCGACTACCAGCGGAAATGGCACAGGCGAGGAAGTATCTGAGGGCGACTTGCCGTCGGACAGCCAACGGTCATGATGTCCAAGCCCCATGATCGCCCTAGGGCTCATAACGTGTGAGTGGACGGTCTTTGCCGTGTTCTGTGGATTGGGATGGGCGGTAGCATCGGATAAGTGGCGTCCTGCTGAGCAGCGCTTGCTTCCGCGTCTGGCGGTTTTTCTCATTCTTGGGAGCACAGGGCTTTTTGTGTTTTTCCACGACTTGATGTCGCGCCTAGGTGTGTTCGCCCTGCCGCTCAATGTTCTGGCGCTGGGTCTGATATTCGCTTCGACCGCGGTGTATCTGTCCGCGGATGACAGGCGCGGACGACTGTTTCGCGCTGTCGGCCTGCTGGCGGCGGCCTTTGCCTTTTTGGGCTTTTTTTCCTGCCAATTCTTTCTTCCCTTGATGTTTTTCCCAGCGTCAGCCGTGGTCCCTGCCTTTTTGGTTTTTACGCTCGTGTTTAGCGCGATCGTTGCGGTCGCCTTCCGGGCGAACTGGGTTCCTGTGGACTCACAAGGGGCAGCAAATCAAGCGCCTCAAATAACTTCACCGACTTCGTCGCCATTGCGCTGGGGTTTTTGGCCGGTCGCGGCGGTGACTTTCGTCGGGCTGATCTATGTGTCGCCGCCGCTGCAAACGTGGCGGATACTCAATCAGCGCAGGCATACGATGGAGGTCTTTCGAGCCACCAGTAGCCTGGCCCTTGCGGTGCGAAGCGAGAGCGAGGGAGGCGAGGGCTCGGTATATCCCGCAGATTTAGGAATCACGAAGGTCTCGGCCTACCTAACGTATCTTCTGGCCCACCACGTTATTGACCGTCCGCTTGGTGTCGCGCCCAGCGAACTTCTCATCGCCAACGTTAGTGCGAAGGATCCGGCGACGACGATTTTCGTCTGCTCGAAGCAGGACCAACTGGATATCCACACGATGATCAATACCGATGGCGTGCCCCACTATGCGCATGGATTTATTCTGATCCACAAGGATGGAAAGGGACAATTCTACCGGAACGAAATGGCAGAGAGTCCGAAACTGGGAGTCGAGCCTCCACGATCACCCCAGTACCTGGCGCCCTAGTCTTTAGCTCAGGTAGGCGGCCAGCGATTCGTCCCAGGCGCGGTGGAGGTCGGCGATGGGCCAGGCGAGCTTGAGATTCGGGCGGTCGGGGATATCGACGCGCAGCGTGTCGCCGCCGACGACGCCGAGGCTGGTGATGGGGACGCCGTGGGCGCGGAAGATGTCGACGACTTCGCCGGCGCGGTCGCGCGGGACGCTGAGCAGGGCGCGGCTTTGCGTTTCGCCGAAGAGGAGGGCGTCCACGCGCTCGTGCGGCAGGTTGATGGTGAGGTCGGCGCCGATGGGGGTTTGGCCGCCGATGGCGCATTCCGCGAGGGCGACGAGCAGGCCGCCTTCGGCGAGGTCGTGCGCGCTGTGGACAGCGCCGACGCGAATGGCGGCGCGCACGGCGGCGTGGAGCTTTTTCTCGCGGTCGAGGTCGAGTTGCGGCGGGGCGCCGCGCTTAAGGTTGTGGATCTCGCGCAGGTAGAGGCTGGCGCCGAGCTCCTCGCCCGCGCTGCCGTCCGCAGGACCGCCGGCGAGAAGGATGTAGTCGCCAGTGCGCTGGAAGTGGGAGGGCGTGATGTCCTTCGCGTCGCGGATGAGGCCGACGATGCCGACGGTGGGCGTGGGGTCGATGGCGCCGGCGGGCGATTGATTGTAGAGGCTGACGTTGCCGCCGGTGACGGGGATGTCGAAGGCGCGGCAGCCTTCGGCGAGGCCGTCCACGGACTGCTGGAGCTGGTAGAAATTCTCGGGGTTGTGCGGATTGCCGAAGTTGAGGTTGTCGGTAAGCGCGAGCGGTTCCGCGCCGGTCATGGCGAGGTTGCGCGCGCATTCGGCCACGGCGATGAGCGCGCCGAGGCGCGGCTCGGCGGCGACGTAATGGGCGTTGCAATCGACCGAGGCGGCGAGGTACTTCCATGTTTTCTCGCCGGTGGGGATGCGGATGACGGCGGCGTCGCTGCCGGGGCCGGTGACGGTGCCGACCTGGACCATGTGGTCGTACTGGCGGTAAATCCAGCGCTTGGAGGCGAGGTCGGGCACGGCGAGGAGGCGCGGCAGGAGCTCGGTGAAATCGTCGGGCTGGTTGACGGCGTCGAGGTTGAGCATCTGCCGCGCGTCGAGGTCGGTGGGGCGCGTGGCCTCGCGCTGGTAGAGCGGTGCTTCGTCGGCGAGCTGGCGCGCGGGGATCTCGGCCACGACAGTGCCGTGATTTTTCACGCGCATCATGCCGTCGTCGGTGACGTGGCCGATGAGCGCGCAGGGAAGGTCCCACTTCTCGAAAATGGCGGTGACGGTTTTCTCGTGCCCGGTGCGGACGATGATGAGCATGCGTTCCTGCGACTCCGAGAGCATAGTCTCATAGGGCGTCATGCCGGGCTCGCGCTGGGGGACGAGCGCGAGATCGATCTCGATGCCGGTGCCGCCACGGCTGGCCGTTTCGCAGGTGGAGCAAGTGAGGCCGGCCGCGCCCATGTCCTGCACGCCGACGACGGCCTCGGGATGCTGGAAAAGTTCGAGGCAGGCTTCGAGGAGGAGTTTCTCGATGAAGGGATCGCCGACCTGCACGGCGGGGCGGTCGGCCTTGGAGTCCTCGGTCAAATCGCGCGAGGCGAAGGCGGCGCCGGCGAGGCCGTCGCGGCCGGTGCGGTTGCCGACGTAGAAAACGGGGTTGCCGGTGCCGGTGGCCGCGCCGCGCCGGATGTCGCTGGTGCGGAGAGTGCCGAGGCAGAAGACGTTGACCAGCGGGTTGCCGTCGTAGCTGGCGTCGAAGTAGACCTCGCCGCCGACGGTGGGCACGCCGATGCAGTTGCCGTAATGCGCGATCCCGGAGACGACGCCGGCAAGCAGGCGGCGGTTGGTGGCGGCGTTGGGCCGGCCTTCGCGGATGTCGCCGAAACGGAGCGAGTTCATGAGGAAGACGGGGCGCGCGCCCATGGTAAAGATGTCGCGCAGGATGCCGCCGACCCCGGTGGCCGCTCCCTGGAAGGGCTCGACCGCACTGGGATGGTTGTGAGATTCCATCTTGAAGGCCACGCCCCAGCCGTCGCCGATGTCGATCACGCCGGCATTTTCCTCGCCGGCCTTGACGAGCACGCGCGGGCCGGTGGTGGGAAATTTGCGGAGCTCGAGCCGGGAGTTCTTGTACGAGCAGTGCTCGCTCCACATGACGGAGAAGATGCCGAGCTCGGTGAAGTTCGGGTCGCGGCCGAGGATGGTCTGGATGCGGGCGAATTCGTCGGGCGTGAGGCCGTGCTGGGCGACGAGTTGGGGGGTGACGGCGGGGTCGGGCATGGCTTACTCCACCTCGAATTCAATGCCGCCGATCCAGCCGGCGACCACGTTGTAGACCCAGGCCATGAGCATGCCCATCAGGCCGCCAATGACGGCGTAGAACAGCGGAAAGAAGAAGCAGAGAAAAAGTCCGAAGACCGCGCCGAGGCCTTGCGCCAGGCCCGATCCGTGATGGGCGGGCCCCAGCAGCGAGAGCCCGAGCGAAAGGAACATGAAGGGAATAAAGACCAAGGCAAGCAGGCCGTACATGATGCCCATAACCAGGCCGAACTTAAGGGGAGCGATTCGTTTCAGGCGGCGTGTCATAAGGGAAGGGGCTGGTCTTAGGGTGAAAGGGTGGTGCGCCGGCGCGCGCCATAAACCGGCGCGGTCTCGCGGAAGCCGATCCGCGGCTTGGGCGAGACGGGCGGCGGCTGGAGCAGGGGCGAGAGCGCCGGCTTTTTCGTCATGACGATCACCGGGTCGCGGCCGACTCGCTGGCCAGGACGGATTCGAAAATGGCAAGGCCGTCGGCGCTGCCGAGGATGCCTTCCGACGCGCGTTCCGGATGCGGCATGAGGCCGAGCACGTTGCCGGCGGCGTTGGTAAGCCCCGCGATGTGGCGCGCGGAGCCGTTGGGATTGGCGGCGTCGCTGGCAGCGCCTTGGGCATCGCTGTAGGTGAAGAGCACCTGTTTGTTGGCGAAGAGAGAATCGAGCGTCTGCGGATCGGCGACGTAGTTGCCTTCGCCGTGGGCGATGGGGATGCGCAGGACCTGGCCGGCTTTGAGCCCGCGGGTGAAGCGGGTCTCGGCCTGCTCCACGCGCACGTGTACCGTCTCGCAGCGGAAGTGGAGATTGTTGTTACGGATGAGCACGCCGGGCAGCAGGCCCGCCTCGCAGAGAATCTGGAAGCCGTTGCAGATGCCCATGACGATCCGGCCCTCGGTCGCGGCGGCCTTCACCGCGCCCATGATGGGGGAAAAGCGGGCGATGGCGCCGGTGCGCAGGTAATCACCGTAGGAAAAACCGCCCGGGAGCACCACCGCCTCGGCACCCTCAAGCGAGGTCTCCTTGTGCCAGACGTACTCGACCTCCTGGCCAAGGACGTTCCTGAGCACGTGGAAGGCGTCCTGGTCGCAGTTCGAGCCCGGAAAGCGGACGACGGCCCAGCGCATCTATTTGGTCTCCGCGCCCGTGCCTTCGATCGTCAGCACGTAATCCTCGATGACCGGGTTGGAAAGCAGCTCGTGGCAGATGGTCTCGAGCTGCGTCCGCGCGGCGGCCGCGTCGTCGCCCTCGATTTCGAGCTCGATGCACTTGCCGACATGGGCCTGCTTCACCGCGACGCCGAGCGACTTGATGGCGCGGCCCACGGCGTCCCCCTGGGGATCGAAGATGCTGGCACGCGGGCGAACGATGACTTGGGCGCGGATCATGACTTGTTTTAACGGCGAGGCCGCGCCCTGCAAAGCAAACATCCAGCGGCACCGGGGTCCAAGTCAAAAAAAGCATCCCGCCCCGGTCGAACTCTGATAAGAATTCTCCATGGCAGAACCCAGCGCCTATTTTGTCCGTGGCGACGACGGTGAGGAATATGGGCCCGTCCCGCTGGCGGAGCTGCGCGAGTGGGTAGTGGAAAACCGGGTGGGCCTGGGCACGAGCATCCGCCCGGACGCACCGGAAAGCCGCTGGAGCGCCTGGCAGCATTATCCCGAGCTGGTGGCGCTCCTAGCCGAGGTGAATGCGGTGGGGCGGCCGGGCGGACCGACCGTCCTGGCGCCGCTGAGCCGGCGGGCGGGGGCATTTATCGTGGATGTCTTTCTCAGCTTCCTGCTCGTGCTGGGGCTGGTGGTCATCCTCTACGCCTTTTTGCCGCGGCAGGTGATTGTCGATCAAACGCAATTCTGGCTCCAGTTTTACACGGCCGTGGTGCAGGGCATCAACCCGCCGGTCAATCCGCCGGAACTGCCGCAGTGGTACCTGATCGGGGCCGAGATCCTTTCCTTCGTCGTGCCGGTGCTCTACTTCTCCTGCTTTCCGGCGCTGCACGGGCAGACGCCGGCAAAGACGGTGCTGCATCTGCACATCGTCGACGCGGAAGGCCGCAAGCCGACGCTGCGGGTGGCGCTGCTGCGGGGATTCATCCTGGTCGTCTCGATCAAGTTGTGGGGCATCCCGCTTCTCTACGCCTTCTTCAACCCGCAGCGGCGCGCGCTGCACGACATCGCCGCGGGCACCTACGTGATCGAGCCGTGAAACCGGCGAAGCGGCTGCGGCTCGGCATTTACGGCGGGACGTTCGATCCCGTCCATCTCGGCCACCTGCTGCTGGCGCGGGATGCGCTGGAGCAATGCCGGCTGGACGCCGTTCTATTCGTGCCCTGCGCGCGGTCGCCCTTCAAGTCCCGCGCGGCGCACATCACGGATGCCCAGCGAGTGGCGCTGCTCCGCGCGGCGTTAAAGGACGAGCCGCGCTTCTGGCTTTCGCGCTGCGAGCTGGACCGGCCGCCGCCTTCCTACAGCATCGAGACGGCGCGGGAGGTCCACGAGGCGTTTCCCCAGGCGCGGCTGTTCTGGCTGATCGGGCACGACCAGTGGGGCCAGATCGGCGAGTGGCGGGAGGCCGCGGCGCTGCGCCGGCTGGTCCATTTCATTCGCTTCCCACGCGGCGAGACCGCCGCGCCGTGGCGCGAGGCCGGGGTTATGGACTTGCCGCGCCCGCGCCGAGTCGATATATCAGCAACCGAGATACGCCGTCGCGTGAAAGCCCGCCTGCCCATCGACCACCTCGTGCCCGACGCTGTCGCGGCCCGCATTCGCCGTTACCGCCTTTACCAATCCTGACGTGACCGTCCCTTCTTCTTCCGCACCGGACGGCCTGAAGCTGGCGCAGCGCTGTGTCGAGTTCGCCCTGGACAAGAAGGCGCTCGACCCGGTCATCCTCGATCTGCAGGCCATCTCCACGATCACCGATTTTCTGGTCATCTGTTCCGCGCAGAGCGAGCCGCAGCTCAAGGCCATCGCCAATGGGGTGGTCAAGACGCTGAAGGACGATTACGGGCGCGCGCCGTACGCAGTGGATGGCTTTCCGGCCAGCCAGTGGGTGGTCGTCGATTATGGCGAGGTGATGTTGCATGTTTTTCACGAGGACAAGCGCGGGGTTTACGCGCTGGAGGAGCTGTGGAGCGACGCGAAGAAGGTGACGTTGCCGCAGGCGGCGTAGGCGGTTCGCTCCCCCCTTGAGCGCGGTCATCGAACGCTGCGAGAAGTGAGGCCGGACATCTGGGGTGGTAGCCGGCGCTCTCCAAGCGCCGGTCCGAGTAGAACGCGCGTCCGCAACTGACCGGCGCCTCTCCGAGCGCCGGCTACCAACTGAGATTGTCGCTCCAAGCGGTCTGCGATGCCCGGGCACCGGCGTCGCTTGCGGGAGTGGAAGCACCGCCGGCAATCCGCTACGCTTTTTCGATGCCTTTCCGCGCTGAGGAACTTCGCGAGCGTTTTGCCCATTCGATCGAGATGGGCCGGCTGGGGCATTCCTATTTGCTGACGGGTGATCATCCGGAGGCGCTGGAGGGGCTGGCGATGGGGCTTTCGGCCCAAGTGCTGAACGCGTCACCCCAGGAGCATCCGGATTTTCATGCGGTGCGGCCGGTGTCCAAGTCGCGGCAGATCACCGTGGAGCAAATCCGGAACCTCGAGCACGAGCTTTACCTGCGGCCCTATCTGGCGCCGCTCAAGGTCGCGGTCATCTTCGACGCGGATCGGATGTGCCACGGCGCCGCGCCGGCGGCGAACGCGTTTCTCAAGACGCTGGAGGAACCGCCCGCGCACACGCTCATCCTGCTGACGTCGAGCCGGCCGGCGCTGCTGCTGCCCACGATCATCTCGCGCTGCCTGCGGCTTGATCTTGGCTTCTCGGATATCGACGGCACGAGCGGCCCGGAGCCGGAGTGGGTGCGGCGGTGGGAGGAGAGTCATCCCGCGCCGGCGTTGCGCGCCTATGCCCGGGCGCAGTTGCTGCACGAGCATTGGGCGGCGTTGCGCGACGGCGTGAAGGCGCGCGCGAAGCTGGCCGGCGAGGAGGACGAGGAGGCGGAGGCGGCCATGATCGAGGCGGAGTACCTGCTGGAGCGCCAGGAATCGATCGCGCATCTCCAGCGCTGGTACTGGCACAAGACCGATGCGCTGGTGGTGCCGGAACCCGAGCGAATGCGCGCGGTGAAGGCGCTGGAGGACCTGCAGGCGGCGCTGATGCAGAACGTGGAGGTGAACCTGGCAGTGGAGGTGTGTTGTTTGAGGATTGAGGGGTTGGCGTAGGGGTTCGCCATCTGGAGCGGCGGTCGCTCTGGAGAAAAGATCGCGGATCGTGCGAGCAGGAGGGGGCGCGTTGGGGAAATGCTTTCCTGTTCCGAACGGTTTCCCCGCTGCCGTGGCGACGGCCTCGGGGCAAGGCGAGCTACCTTCGGATGCTTGATCCGCGCTCAGTCAGGTAGCC
>CAZZYY010000105.1:0-9125 GCA_964658475.1 uncultured Candidatus Methylacidiphilales bacterium
ACCGTCGAAGGGCTTGCATGGAAACGGCCGACCGACCGCGTGATCGACGACTTCGCCGCCATCCTGAAAAACGCCGGCGTCACCGCCACCGTCCGCCGCGAAAAAGGCCACGACATCGACGCCGCCTGCGGGCAGTTGCGCCTGAAGCAGCTCCAAGCCGATGCCGTCCAGGACGCCATCCTTCCCGTCTGACGGTTCCCGCCACCAGCCCGATCAAGGTCGCGCTCGCTGACTTTATCTTTCCGTAAACCTTCCCGGCCGCGATCGGCAATACCCTACTTCTCACTGCGGCGGGCTTCACCCTCATTACGAAATCGACCATCGGGCAGTTTTCCAGCCCCAACGGGGCGCCCTAAGGTAGCCCAAGGCAACGCTCTGGATATTTTCATGGCTACGCAAGAGCCCTGAAAGGGCGGCATCTATAGACCCGCGGATTAGGCCGCCCTTTCAGGGCTCTTTTAATGATCCGGCCGACCCAGGGCGTTGCCTTGGGCTACCTTGGGGCGCTTCTTATTTCGTATTAACAGACACGAACCCAGCGCGCCCGGAACGTTGTCCGCCCTTCCGCCTCGAAGCTCTGCTGAAAATCGGTCTTTGGATCGCGCGACCAATCCCATTCCGGCGCACGTTCCAACACGCCCGCCTCGGCCACAGCCGCCTGCGCCGTCTCGAAATAATCGGCATGGTCCGTGGTGAACCGGAACTCGCCGCCCGGCCGCAGGGCCGCGGCGACATCCCGCACGAATGCGGGCTGCACCAGCCGCCGGTCCCAATGCCGCCGCTTCGGCCAGGGATCGGGAAACATCACATGCGCTACGCTCACGCTGGCCGGCGGCAGCAGGTAGCGCACGGTGTAGCCAAACTCCAGCCGCAGCACGCGCAGGTTTGCCAGCCCCACCCGTGCTGCCCGCTTCTCGATCTTGCGCACCCGGCCCAGCAGCCTCTCCACTGCGAGCAGGTTGATCTCGGGATGCTGCTGCGCGTACGCGATCGCGAACCCGCCATCGCCGGCGCCGAGGTCGAGTTCGATGGACTGCTCATTTCCAAAAATCTCGCGCCAATCGAACCGCCGACAAATGTCGGTGACGAGGAGGCGGTGTGCTATCATCGCACGGTAACTTCATCATTCATGACGACCTTTGTCGCGCTCCTTCGCGCCGTCAACCTGGGAGGAAAGGGCATGATTGCCATGGCGGAACTGCGCACCCTCGCAGCCAAGCTGCGCCTGGGAAAAATCAGGACGGTGGCGCAGACCGGCAACCTGCTTTTCGAGGCCGGGGAAACCGACCCGGCAACGCTCGAAACACGCCTTGAGGACGTGACGCGCCGGCGCTTCGACTACGCGGTGCCCATCCTGGTCCGCACGGCCGTGGAATGGAAGAAGCTGGCGGCCGCCAACCCATTCCTGCGGGAAGCGAACGACGACCCTGCGCATCTCCTGGTCTTCTCCCTCAAGAATAAGCCGACGGCAAAATCCCTCGCAGAGCTGCGCCGATCCATCACCGGACCCGAATATTTCGAGGCCAAGGGCCGGACGCTCTATGTCGTTTATCCCGCGGATATCGGTCACTCCAAATTCACCGGCGCGCTGATCGAGCGACGGCTCGGCATCCAGGGAACCGGCCGGAACTGGAACACCGTCCGGAAAATCCTCGACGCCCTCTAAACCAGCGAGTCTTCCACCGGCTTGTCGGTCAGCCAGTGCAGCACGCCTTTCTGCGCGTGGAGCCGGTTTTCGGCCTGCGTGAAAATATCGTCCGCGCGCTCTTCCAGCAGCTTTTCCGTGATTTCCTGGTCGCGGTAGGCCGGGAGGCAATGCAGCACCAGCGCGTTCGGGTTCGCCAGCTTCACCAGGTCGTGATTGATCTGGTATCCCTGGAAAACTTTCGCCCGCTCGGCCTTTTCCGCCTCCATGCCCATGGAGACCCATACGTCGGTGTAAAGCACGTCGGCGCCCCGCGCCGCCTCACGCGGATCGCGTGTCTGCGTCACGAACCGGTTGGCGATCCGGCTTTCGTAACCGGCGGGCGCGGCCAGCACGAGGTTGAACTTGAGAATCTCCGCCGCGTAGACCCACGAGGCTGCGACGTTGCAGGCGGCATCGCCGATGAAGGCCACGCGCTTGCCCGCGATCGGCCCCAGTTTCTCCTCGATCGTCTGGATGTCGGCCAGGATCTGGCAGGGATGCTCATCGTCGGTCAGCGCGTTGACCGTTGGGATGTTGCCCCAGCGCGCGAGATCCTCCACGTCGCTCTGCGCAAACGTGCGGATGATCACGCCATGCACCATCCGGCCCAGCACGCGCGCCGTATCCTTGATCGGTTCGCCCCGGCCGAGCTGCAGATCGTTCGCGTTGAGAAAGAGCACATTGCCGCCCAGCTCGTGCACGGCGACCTCGAAGGAAATGCGGGTGCGCGTCGAAGACTTGGTGAAGATCATGGCCCAGGTTTGCCGCGCGAGCGGCCGCCAGGAGATCACGTTGCGCTCCGCCTTGTAACGCGCGGCCAGCGTCAGGATTTCCCGCACGGCGGATTCCGACATGCCGGCGAGGCCGAGAAGATGGCGCGTGCTCATGGAACCAGTCTACGCCGAGATTTCCGTCCCGACACCCGCATCGGTGAAAAGTTCCAGCAACAGCGCATGCCCCTCGCGGCCGTCGAGGAAGTGGACCTTGCTCACGCCGTGGGCCAGGCATTCCAGGGCCGAGTCCACCTTGGGAATCATGCCCCCGGCAATCACGCCATCCTTCTTCAGTTGCGCGATCTGTGCCGGGTTCAGCGACGGAATGAGCGAGGCCGCGTCCTTCGGGTCGCGCCGCACGCCGTTCACGTCCGAGAGATAGATAATCTTGCTCGCCTTCAGGGCGCGGGCGATGTGCGCCGCGGCAATGTCGGCATTCACGTTGTAAAGCTGGCCGTCTGCACCCCGGCCCATGGGGGAAATGACCGGCACGACCTCGTTATCGATCAGCTTCCGGATCGCGCCGGCTTCCACCGACACGACATCGCCGACGAAACCGAGATCGACCTTCTGGCCCGTGGCTGAGTCCGCGTGCAGCGGCGCCTTCCGTGCCACCAGCACGTCCTTGCCCGCCACGACCTGCGCCCGTCCGCCCAACTTTTCCAGTTCGCGCGCCAAGCTTGGCCCGATCGTCTCGCCCAGCACCTGATCGATGATTGCGATGGAAGCCGCATCGGTCACCCGCTGGCCGTCGACGAACTTCGCCGCCAGGTTCTCCTTCTTCATCGCCGCGGTGATCGCCTTCCCGCCGCCGTGCACGACGACCGGATTGATGCCCACCGCCTCGAGAAACACCACGTCGCGCAGCACGCTCCGCACCAGCCCGGGATCTTCCATCGCCGCGCCCCCGTACTTGATCACCACGGTCTGGCCGCGAAATTCCTGGAAGTAGGGCAGCGCCTCCAGCAGCACGTCAGCCTTGGACTTCAAGCTCATCATTCGCCCAGGTTGATCTTCACGTAGTCCTCCGTCAGGTCGGTCGTGAGCATGCTGTACTCCGCCGAACCGGCGTGGAGGTTGATCGTGATGGTGAACTTCGGCTGCCGGCAAATCTTCCTCAGGCGCGCCACCGGCGTCTTGCTTGGCTGCCCGTTGACCACCGCGGCCACGCCGTCGTAGAAAATCTCCACCATCTCCTCGCGCACGCGGGCGCCGCTGTAGCCCAGCGCGGCCATGATCCGGCCCCAGTTCGGGTCGCCCCCGGCCCAGGCGCACTTGATCAACTCCGATTTCGAGACGGCCAGCGTGGCCAGCTTCGCGTCGTTTGCGCTCGCCGCGCCCTTCATCACCACCTCGACCACGCGCGTGATTCCCTCGCCGTCCTCCACGATCATCCGCGCCAGCTTGCGCATGACCGAGGTCAGCGTTTTCGTAAAAAGATTGTACTGTGGATGAAAACTTTTGAGCACCGGCGTGCCCGCCGCCCCATTCGCCAGGACGATGACCGTGTCGTTCGTCGAGGTATCGCCATCCACGGAAATCCGGTTGAACGACATTTCCACCGCCTCGGCCACGCAGGAGCGCAGGGTCGCGCGGTCGATGGCCGCGTCGGTCGTGATGAAGCAGAGCATGGTGGCCATGTTCGGGTGAATCATTCCCGCACCCTTGGCCATCCCGCCGATCGTCACCTTGCGGCCCGCCACCTTGAAGCGCATGGCGCATTCCTTGCGGCGCGTATCGGTCGTCATGATCGCCTTGGCCGCTTCCACGCCGTTTTTGGGGCCGAGCTTCGCCGCGGCCTTCTCGATTCCGCGCGCGATCTTCACCATGGGCAGCCGCGTGCCGATCCGCCCGGTCGAGCAGACGAGCCATTCCCGCGGCTTACTCGCCGTGACCTTCGCCGCGTGCTCGATCATCGCCTTGGCATCGGTGATTCCGCCCACGCCCGTACAGGCGTTCGCGCAGCCGGAGTTTACCACCACGCCGCGAATCCTGGTGTGGTTGCGCGCGTGGCGCATGGAAACCTTCACCGGCGCCGCCTTGACCGCGTTCGTCGTGAACGTCGCCGCCACTTCGGCCGGCACGTCGGAGACGATCATGGCGAGGTCCTTCGCGCCGCCTTCCTTCAACCCGCAGGCGATGCCCGCGGCTTGAAAGCCCTGCGCGGAGGTGACCCCTCCATCCTTGACGACCTTGGCTTCCATGGGATCAAGTCAGCCCGGCCGTTTCCTCAAGGCCACAGGCGAGATTCGCCGCCTGGATGGCCTGCGCGGCGTTGCCCTTCCCGAGGTTATCCAGCGAGGAAAAAAGCAGCAGCCGCCCGGTGCGCGCGTCCACCCGTGCCGCCACCTGGATGCGGTTGGAATGCGCGACCTCGCGCGCCTGCGGCAAGGCGCTGCCCGTCAACACCTCGACAAAAGGCTCGTCGCCATAGGCCGCCTGCAGCACGGCGTGGGCAGCGGCGGTGGTCATGGTCGGATCGGTCAGAGTCGCCACCGTTGTCGTCACCATCCCGCGATGGATCGGCACCAGGTGGGGGACAAAGGTTATCGACACCGCCGCTCCCGCCGCGAGCGAAAGTTCCTGCTCAATTTCGCCCAGGTGCCGGTGCTTTGGCGCCCCGTACGCGTACATGTTTTCGGCCACTTCTCCGAACAGCAACCGCAGTTCCAACTTGCGGCCCGCGCCGGAAACACCCGAGAGCGAGGTGACGGAAAGATGCGCGGGATCGATGAGCTTGTGTTTCAAGAACGGCACGAGCGGCACGATGATGCTGGTGGGAAAACAGCCCGGTGCCGCGACCAGCCTGGTCGTCTTGAGCTGCGCGCGGTGGACCTCCGGCAGTCCGTAGACCGCCTCGCCGAGCAGCTGCGGCGCGGGATGCTCATGATCGTAGAACTCCTGATAAACCGCCGGATCGGTCGTGCGAAAATCGGCGCTGAGATCGACCACCGTCTTGCCTGCCTGGCGCAAGGCTACGACGTACGGGGCCGCCGTCCCATGCGGAACGGCCAGGAAGAAAAGATCGGCTTTCTCCGCCAGCGCGGCGTCCGGGCCGGCATCCGTGAACGTGAGCGCGGCCAGCTTCTTCGGTAGGCCGGCCACATGTTTGCCCAGCGGTTCGCCTGCCTGCTGGCGCGAGGTCACGAGCACGAGCTCGAATTGCGGATGGCGCGCGAGATACCGCAGCAGCTCCTGCCCGGAATAACCCGAGGCACCGATGACAGCGGTACGAATCAAGCAAATGCCTTTCCGCCGGCTTCCCAGCGGAAACCGGCCCAGCAAAGATTAACGCTTCGAGAACTGGAAGCGCTTGCGCGCGCCCGGCTGACCGGGCTTCTTGCGTTCCTTCTCGCGCGGATCGCGGCGAAGCAGGCCCGGCTTCTTCAAGGTCGGCCGCAAGGCGGGGTCGACCTGGATGAGCGCGCGGGCCAAAGCGAGCGAGAGCGCGCCGGCCTGGCCGACGAGGCCGCCGCCGTGCGCCTTCACCTTTACGTCGAACTTCTTGAGCGAATCGACCGTCTGCAGGGGCAGCAGCGCGTGCGTCTTCATCGCCGGCGTGGTGAAATAATCCTCAAAATCCCGGCCGTTGACCGAGACCTGGCCCGTGCCGGGCGTGAGGTGGATGCGGGCCACGGCGGTCTTGCGACGCCCAGTGGCCATGATGACGTTGGAAGAGGATGCGACCATGGAATTATTTCAGTTTCAGCTCGGCGGGAGCCTGCGCCTGGTGCGGATGCTCCGCGCCTTTATAGACATGCAGCTTGCGGAGCACCTGCCGGCCCAGCCGGTTGTGCGGGACCATGCCCTTGACCGCGCTCTCGATGATGAGCTCGGGATGCCGGGCGCGCCGCGACTTGACCGTCTCGGAATGATGGCCGCCGATGAAGCCGGAGAACGCCATGTATTCCTTTTGCGTCTCCTTCTTGCCGGTAAAGACCGCCTTCTCGGCGTTGATAACGATGACAAAGTCGCCCGTGTCGCAGTGCGTGGTGAAGATCGGCTTGTGCTTGCCGCGCAGGAGCACGGCCGCTTTTTCCGCGACCCGGCCCACGACCTGGTCGGCCGCGTCGATCACATACCACTTACGTTCGACCTCTTCGGCCTTGGCACTAAAAGTTTTCATCGGGAGCCGGACATTAAAGCGGCCCGCCCGTAACGTGTCAAAGATTTTTGCGCGGTTTATGCAAGGGATCGGCTCCTTGATCGGGCAGGACAGTCTCGCCTTCAAGCGCGTTACGAGGGATTGATCGCATGGGAGGCCGACCGCTGAAATAAGTACGGCTTAAGACTCCGAAGGTAGCCGGCATCGGCCCGATCCCGGCTACCTGCCGAGGTTCTGCGGGATTCGGGAATCTTTCCATTGAGCGGCGGCCTGTCTCGATCCCTTAAGGACAGGATTTGAAACCCAAGGTGCGCTGGGTAACCTTGCCGCATGACCAACGAAGCGCTCATCGAACGCTACCAGGCCCTGCTCCAGCAGCGGCCCGGCGACGAACTGGCCCTTTTCAGCCTTGGCAAGGCGCTGTTCGACGCCGGCCGCTTTCCCGAGGCCGAAGCGCATCTGCGCGAGGCGCTGGACGCCAAGCCGGACTGGATGGTCGTCGCCATGCTCCTGGCCAAGTGCGCCCTGCACCGCGGCGACCAGTCCACGGCTCGCCGGCTGTACGAGGACGCCCTTGGCTTCGCCATCGCCCAGCACCACGAAGGCCCGGAAGAAGAGATCCGCCACGCGCTGGAGCACCTGCCCGCCTAAACTCTACATGCGCCGCATTTGGCAGCGCTGAGTGGTAGCGAGGATCCTAAGTGGTAGCCCGGGCTCTCCGAGCACCGGAGGGAGCGCAGCGACCGGAATGCAGCCGGGTCCCCTGATCCGAACTGCATTCTGCCGCTACTTCGGCGGCCCGTGCTCGGAGAGCCCCGGCTACCAAGGGCGTTTCATTTGGACCGCGCGGGGTAAACGCAGACGCTGTCCCGACGCGGACGGAATTGCGCGCATCCCGAAGGCTCGACAAACCTTCATCCCGCGACCACATTTTCTGTCTTCCGCATGAAGACACTCCTCCCGCTTTTCGCGCTCGCGCTCTGCCTCAACCTGCCCGTCACGGCCGACACGACGAAGGAACCGGTCTCCACGCCCGCCAAGAATCGGACTCCGCCGAAGGAACACCTCTCCTCGCCCGCCTCGACGAAGACGCTGGCCAACATCCCGGTCCATTCCGGCACGCCAACGCCGCCGCCCACCACGGTCCCCGCGGCGACACCCGCGCCCTCCGCCCCCGCCAAGGCCAGCGCGACGCTCGACGCCTACGTGGCCGATCTCGCCGGCCAAGTACCGCTCACCAAGGACGAGCAGACCGACATCACGACCTACTACCAGGACGACGGCGCCAAGATGCAGGCCATCCTCAACGATCCCAACCTCTCGCCGCTCCAGCAGCAGGAGCACATCGACGAAATGCGCGACCTCCGCGATGCCAAGATCGACGCGCTGCTCCAGGACGCCGACCGCCAGGCAAAATTCGCGCAGGTCGAGGAAGCTTACCGCGTCGCGCTGGTGGAACTGGCCGCGCAGGGCGGGCTCGTCCCGCACACCACGCCGCCGAACGTCCCCGAGCCCACCGCCACCACGCCCGCGCAGGCCGAGAAAAATCCGCCCGGCACGGTCAATGCCGACGCGGCACCGCGCTAAAGCCGGTGCACCATCTCACTCCCGCCGTCATCCGCGAAGCCGCCGCCCGCGCGCTGGGCGAGGACCGCGGGCCGGCCGACATCACCACCATGGCGTGCGTCGCGCCCGAGGTGCGCGGCGAGGCGCGCATCTTCGCCAAGGAGGCCTGCGTCCTGGCCGGCCTGCCGGTGGCCGAGCAGGTCTTCCGCGAACAGGACCCCGGGCTTCGGCTTGAAGCGACGGCGTACGACGGCGCCCGACTGCCGGCCGGCGACACCGTGCTGAAAATCACCGGCTCCGCCGCCTCCATCCTCACGGCCGAACGCTGTGCGCTCAATTTCATCCAGCAGCTTTCCGGCGTGGCCACCCGGACGCGGCTTTTCGTCGACGCGGTCGCCGGCACGTCCTGCCAGATTCTCGACACGCGCAAGACAGTGCCCGGCCTGCGCGCGTTGCAGAAGTACGCCGTGCGCTGCGGTGGCGGGGCTAATCACCGCTTTGGCCTCTACGACATGTTCCTGCTCAAGGACAATCATCTCGCCCTGATGGGCCCCGGTGCCACGCTCGCCGACGCCGTCGCCTCCGCGCGCCGGCTCAAGCCCGAGGCGCGCGTGGAGGTCGAGGTTGACCGCCTCGACCAGATCGCCGAGGTGCTGGCCCAGAACGTCGACCAGATCCTGCTCGACAACATGACGCTGGAGCAAATGCGGGACGCCGTCTCCCTCATTGCCGGCCGCGCGAAGACCGAGGCCTCCGGCAACATGACCCTCGAACGTGTCCCCGATGTCGCCGCCACCGGCGTCGATTTCATCTCCGTTGGCGCGCTGACGCACAGCGCGCGGGCGATCGATTTCAGCCTGGAGATAGTGGTTTGAGGGGCTTTGAGAGTTCGGGTGGCGCTTTTAAAAGATATCGGATGGCCGGGGCAGCGCTCCGTCAGGTAACCGGCGCCCTCCGAGCGCCGGTCGGTCGCGTGTTCTACTCGGACCGGCGC
>CAZZYY010000106.1:0-3246 GCA_964658475.1 uncultured Candidatus Methylacidiphilales bacterium
CCCATCTTGGCACAACTTGGGGGAAACTGCAAAGCGCCCTGAGTGTAGCGCCGGCTACCGGATCGGTTAGCTTTCCGCCACGGCGGCCCAGACGCGGTGCACGTCGTCGTGATCGTCCAGGTGCTGCAGGAATTCGCCCACCTCGGCCTGCTGCTCCGGCGTCAGGGCAGGAATGGATTTCGGCAGGTAGCCCATTTCGCTCGTCACCACCGTCCAGCCGTTTTGGGTGAGCCATTGCGAGACGCTGTGGACGGCGGTGCGGTCGACTTGGAACCGCGCGCCCGCCACGCCGGCAGGGATGTCATCGTTTTGCTCATGGGTGAGCGGCGCGACCTCGTTGGCGCCCGCCTCGATCGCCGCGCCCTCGATATCGGAACCGGCGTCCGGATGGTAGGCCTCAACCAGGCCGACATGATCGAAGAGGAACTTGTTGCTGCCCGCCGCCCCGAGCACGCCCTTCTTGAAAAGCACGCGGATTTCCGGGGCCGTCCGGTTGTGGTTGTCAGTCATGACCTCGACAATCACCGGCACCTTGTGCGGCGCGTAACCTTCGAAGTTCATGTGCTCGAGCACCAGCTTGTCGGCCCCGATTCCGGCCCCCTTGTTGATCGCGCGCTGGATGGCGTCGCGCGTGACGCTCTCCTTCTTCGCCTTTTCCACCGCGGCGTAGAGGCGCGCGTTGCCGGCCGGGTCCGGCCCGCCCGCCTTGGCCGCGACCGCGATTTCCCGCAGCAGCTTTCCGCTCGCCTGCGACTTCCGAAGCGACGCGACCTCGCGCTTCGCCAGCAACCATTGACGACCCATAGAAACCGATTTTAACCGAGCCGCGGGTGAGGGGAAAGCGCGATCGTTAGCGTCCTGATGACGGTCGAGCGGCAAGCGACTTGAGTTGTCCGGGACGGCGGTCGTACCCTTGGCCATGAATCGGATTCCTCGCGCGGGCATCGCCTTTTTTTCCGTGGTGATGAGCCTGGGCGCTGCGGCACCGGTCAACAGCCAGACGCCGGCGGATGGCACCGACAACGCAACGCCGGCGCGGGTCATCGACATCGATTGTGCGGCGGTGAAAGGGCCACGCTCCATGGTCTACCGGCAGTGCGTGGGTGCGGGCCGGGTGGGCGAAGGCTTGCGCGCGGATTGGCAGGCGCAACTCAAAACGTGCAAGGACGCCATCGGCTTTCGGTACCTGCGTTGTCACGGCCTCCTGCACGACGAGCTGGGGGTCTACCGCGAGGACAAGCAGGGCAACCCGATCTACAACTGGCAGTACATCGACATGGTCTACGATTACCTGCTTTCGATTCACGTCCGGCCCTTCGTCGAGATCGGGTTCATGCCGGACGCCCTGGCGAGCATCAAGCTCAACGACCCGAATCCGCCGAAGGGGCGCAAGGTTTCCGTCTTCTGGTGGAAATCCAACGTCACCCCACCCCAGTCGTATGATAAATGGGACGCCTTGATCAAGGCGTTGGTAACACATTGGACGGAGCGTTACGGCGCGGACGAGGTCGCGCAATGGTACTTCGAAATCTGGAACGAGCCGAACCATCAGTCCTTTTTTTCGCCTGTGAACCCAGCGACGCGGCGCGACGAATATTTCGAGCTTTACGCCCACACCGCGAAAGCGGTCAAGTCGGTGAACGCGGCCTATCGGGTGGGCGGCCCGGCCGCGACGGGAGCGATCTGGATCTCGGACCTGATCGCCTATTGCACCACCAACCAGGTTCCGCTCGATTTCATCAGTTACCATGCCTATGGGCTGGGCGGCCGGCACGGCACCGTCACCCCCGCCGACAACCTGGGCGGCGGCGGCCTCGATGAATCCGGCACCAAACCGCTCTGGGTGAATCGAGACCTGCATGGAGCGGCGAAAAACGCCACGGCCGCCTTGCCCCAGATCGCGAAATCGAGCCTGCCGAATCTGCCGGTCTGCATCACGGAATGGAGCGCGTCCTACTCCAATCACGATCCGGTCCATGACAGTTATTTCGAGGCGCCCTACATCCTGGAGCAGCTCAAGCACACGGAAATGCTCGCGGCCATGTCGTACTGGACCTTCACCGACATCTTCGAGGAAAGCGGCCCGGCCGCCACGCCGTTTGAAGGCGGCTTTGGGCTGATTAACCTGGAAGGCATCAAGAAGCCGGCTTTCTTCGCCTATTCGTTTCTCAACCAGCTGGGCGAAGAGGAACTGGTTAACCCGGATAATCGGTCATGGGTGGCCCGGGATAAATCGGGCGGCGTCCAAGCGCTCTTTTGGGATTTGACCGATCAACGGGGCGACGATGGCGCAGACGACTGGGACTTCTTCCGGCGCGTGCTTGTCCCAAAGCCAAAAGGATCGGTGACGCTCAAGCTGCGGGGGCTGAAGCCGGGCTCCTACCATCTTTCCATCTCGCGTGTCGGCTATGAGAAGAACGATGCCTATACCGCGTATCTGAAAATGGGGCACCCCAGCCAGATCAGCCCCCAGCAGGTCGCGACACTCAAGGCCCTTGCGACGGGCGCACCGGACGAAGAACGGGACATCACCATCGCCGACGCGGGTACGTGGGAGGACGATCTTCCGATGCGCGAAGACGATGTAATCCTGGTGAAGCTGGTCCCGGGTGCCGCGGCTCATTGATGGCGAGGAAGTGTTGCGGTCCAGCGGAGATGGGGTGAGGGAAGAAGCACCGTGGTAGCTGGCGCTGTCTCTGGCGCCGGGGGAGCGCAGCGACCGGAATCGGGAATGTTCGCGCAGGGGAGGATTTTAGACTGAGCGAGCTCTGGCGGGCGCGACCCGCGTTGGGCCGACGCCGGCTGGGTAGCCGCGATGGGGACGCCGTGAAAACGGAAAGTCGGGGCGGTTGCATCATCGGGATGCGCTGCCTTCCGCGGCTGCATCGGCCGCTGCTGCGGCCTCCGGCGCTCGGAGGGCGCCGGCTACCACTGAGCCCGATGAAATGTCAGATCTTCATCGAGTAAGAGGGCTTGCCCCCGTTAGGCGTCTTCTAGGAAGACGAAGCCTGGTCGGCTCCCGCTTCGGCGGGCTTGTTCTCGGGAATCTTGACCGTGCCGTCGCGCTTGGCCACTTCGGCTTTCAGCGCCTCGGCCTTGACGGCGTTGAGCTCGCTGGTCGTGCCGATGATGCCCAGCTTTTTGGCCCCGGGTTGACGCATGCCGGGCGGGGGTTTCACGCCGATCGACGCGGCGGCCGCGAGCGACTCCGGGCTGGGACTGACCAGCGGCTGGGTGGTGCCGGTT
>CAZZYY010000106.1:3256-8922 GCA_964658475.1 uncultured Candidatus Methylacidiphilales bacterium
CGCGGCGCAGGGCGCGCTCCAGCTTGTCCCGCGCGATCGGCTTGGTGACGTAGTCGTTCATGCCCGCCTCGAGGCAGCGCCCCTGCGCGTCGATCAGCGCGTCGGCGGTCAGCGCGATGACGCGGATGTTGTTGCCCTCCTCGCGCAGCTTGCGCGTGCATTCGATGCCGTCCATTTCCGGCATCTGCATGTCCATGAGGATGACGTCGTACTTGATGCGGTGCACGGCATCGAGGCACTCCACGCCGTTGCGCACCGGGTCGCCGCGATAGCCCAGCCGCTGGAGCATGAGCAGCGCGACCTTCATGTTGGTCGAATTGTCCTCCGCCACCAGGATGCGCAGCGGATATTCCTCCGCGAACGATTCGGGCCGCTTCTCGTTCTTGATGATGTTCGAGGGCAGCGTCATCGTCTGCAGGTCGTTGCGCGCGACGTAGCGGGCCGGCGGCAGCTTGGCCAGCGGCACGGTGAAACGGAACGTGCTGCCCTGGCCCGGGACCGAGTCCACGGCAATCTGTCCACCCATCAGCTCGATCAGCCGCTTGCAGATGGCGAGGCCGAGGCCCGTGCCGCCGAATTTGCGCGTGGTGGAGGAGTCGCCCTGGGCGAAGGGCTGGAAAAGCCGCGCCACCACTTCCGGCGTCATGCCGATCCCCGTGTCGGCCACCTCGAAGCGCATGAGCTCGCCCTCCGCCTTCACCCGCAGCTCGATCTTGCCCTGCGGGGTGAACTTGATCGCGTTGCCGATGAGATTCACCACCACCTGGCGCAACCGAGTGGCGTCGCTGAAGATCATCTTCGGCACCGACTCGTCGATCGTCTCCACCAGGGAGATGCCCTTGGCCGTGGCCTGCGGGCTGAGCAGCACCGTGGCGTCGTGCAGGCAATGCCGCACGTCGAAGGGATGGACCTCCAGCTCCAGCTTGCCGGCCTCGATCTTGGAGAAGTCGAGGATGTCGTCGATCAGCACGAGCAGCGCGTTGCTGCTTTGCTGGATGGTCTGCGTGTAGTCCTTCTGCGTGGCGGTCAGCTCGGTATCGAGCAGCAGGTTGGTGAAGCCGATGACGCCGTTCATCGGCGTGCGCAGCTCGTGGCTGATCATGGCCAGGAACGCGCTCTTCGAGCGGTCGGCCTGCTCGGCCGCTTCCTTCGCCTTTTGCATGTCGAGCTCCGCCTGCTTGCGCGAGGAGATGTCGGCGTAGTTGATCGCCACGCCCTCGCCCAGCTTGGAGGCGGCCACGCGGTACCAGCGCGGCGGCTCCCAGCGGGTGGAAAGAAACTCGAACTCGGCCGGCTTTCCCGTCTCGATCACGGGCGCGAGCTTCTCCAGCAGGCCGTCTTCGCCCATCTGCGGATAGGTGGCGATGAGATAGCGGCCAATGAGTTCGTTGGCGTCCTCCTGCAGCAGTTTTTCCGCGGCGGGGTTGATGTGGTCGAACCGCAGGTCCTTCAGCTCGCCTTTCTCCCCCCGCACCGCGCCGAAGGCGATCACACCGTCGATGGTGTTGTGGAAGATGCTGGCCTGCTGGCCACGGGTCTTCTCCAGCTCGCCCTCCATCCGCTTGCGCGTGGTGATGTCGGCGGAGGTCAGCAGCACGCCGTCCTCCAGCTGGGCGAAGGTGACCTGCAGCCATTGGTCGCCGCCGGGGCCCTGGCGCCGTCGCTCGTAGCCCACCGTCTCGCCCGTCTCGGCGGCGTGGATCATCCGGGCGAAGGTGCCGTCCTCCTTGGCTCCGGGGAAAAACGTCAGCAGCGTGCCGAGATGCCAGCCCTCCTCGCCCTGCGCCAGCTTGAGCGCGGCGGGGTTGGCCAGGATGCACTGGAAATCGATAATGCGCCCGGCGCGATCGCGAATGGTCTCGTAGGCGCTGATGCCGTCGGCGCAGTTTTCCAGCGCCTCATGCAGGATCTGGTGGCGCTGGAGCAAATGATCCTGGGTGCGGCGCAGTTGCGTCACGTCGCGCGCGAGGAGCAGGACCACCGGCTTGCCGTCCAGCTCCAGCTCGCTGAGCACGGCGTCGAAGTGGATCGTGATTCCGTCCGGATGCTCGTAGGCCCACTCATGACGCGGCAGCGCGGTGCCCGTGGCCAGGATTTCCTCGAGGCCAAGCATGTTCGGCTTGGCGGCCAGCAATGCCTCGCGCGAACGCCCGAGGACCGTTACCGCGGCCGGATTGCACTCGGTGATGCGCTGGTTGGCCAGGATCAGGCCGACATCGCACGAGGTTTCCAGCAGCCGGCGCAGCGGATCGTTCGGCGTCATGGGCGGAGAAGAGGCGCCTCGCTTCCAAGCAGGACAGGGGACAGAAAGGCCAAGCCACGATTGTATCGCATGCCCTGCCGGTGGCAAGGATGACACGGTGCAGGAACCCAAGGCGCTGGAGACAAGAACCCGACGTGCTCGGTAGGAACGGCTCGAGAACAGGTAGCCGGCGCTCTCCGAGCGCCGGTCCGAGCAGGACACGCATCCGCAACTGACCGGCGCTCAGAGAGCGCAGGCTACCTGACCCAGCGCGAAGTCAACCTCCGCAGCTCGCTCGCATAGACCCAACGCCGGTGCCACCGCAGCGGCCAAAATCCGTCCGGAAAAGGAAAGCATTTCCGCAACGCACGTCGGCCCAGGTTTCTCCATCTCAGTTATCCTGAGCGCAACGCAACGAAGTCGAGGGACCTGGTGCGCGCGCGCGCGGACGCACGAATGCCCCAGCGGTTTCGCACCTGCGAGGAACCCGTTGGCGTTGCACTGCGCCTCAAAGAAGCACGGCAAGGTCCTTCGACTCCGCCAGGTCTGCGCTGCGCTCGGGATGAAGGAATTCAACAGGCCGCGCTTCGCGATAACAGGCCCGCGCGCGTCTCGCCTTGGGCGGAAAAGCCGGTAGGATGAACCCTGATGCGCCCGCTCAAGATCGCGCTGCTTTGCCGCTGGTATGCGGAGGAAAACCGGCGCCTGGGCGGTGCCGGGATGGCGCAAGAGCTGGCCGAGGCCGTGGCCGCGCTTGGGCACGAGGTGATCGTCTTCAGCCAGAGCCAGGAGGTGGCGCGGCTAACGCCGTCCCGCATCGGCTCGCTGGAAACGTGGCTGGGCCCGCGCGACAAGCGGCGCGGCGGGTGGACCGGTCTGCGCGACAAGCTGGCCAAGCGGCGCTACGGCCACCGCAAGGTCTTCTCCGACGCGCTCGACCTGCGCGATTTCCTCGCCGCGCGAGGGCCGTTCGACGTCCTGTGGGCGCAATGTGAGGAGCCGGATGGGCTGGTGGCCGCCATCGCGGCGCGGGAGGGCGTCGTGCTGCCGCCGACGTTGACGCAGATCCATGCGCTGCGATACGGGTTCGCCAAAACTGAGGCGGGCGTCCGAATTCCCCAGGCCCGATCTCCTCAAACGATCGTCCCGACGGGGCAGGCGGCGCTCTGCGCCGCCTTCACGCAAGCGACACGCATCATCGCCAATTCGGAACTTGTCGCCGACGGTCCGCTCTACCTTTACCGAACGCCGCAACTCACTTTCGAACGACTGGCGGCCAAAACGCGGGTGGTTTATCCCAATCTCCAATCCGAATTCCTGGCCGCGGCGCAGGCCGGTGGACCGCCGGCCGAGCCGGGGCGCGTGCTCTTTTTTGGCGCACTCAATGTCAAAAAAGGTGCGCTCGAATTCCTCGACGCCGCCAAGACTCTCGGTCGGGCGTTCACGTTCGCCATGGCGGGCGGCGTGACGGAACGGAACGCCGTTTTCGATACGGCTTGGAAGCAAAAGCTGCAGGCCGCGCAGGACGAGGGCTGCGTCATCGAGCTGCTCGGGAAAATACCCAGCGCCGATCTCATTCACCAGATCCGGCGGGCCAGCGTGGTCGTTCTGCCGTCGCTTTTCGACGAGTTCTCGCGCGCCTTGGTCGAGGCGCTGGTCCTCGGCCGGCCCGTGGTCACCACGGAAACGGTCGGGGCCGCCAAGCTGGTCTACAGTTACCAAGCCGGGGTTGTGGTCCCGCCCAGGGACAGCAAGGGGCTCGCCGCCGGGATTGCGCATGTGCTCGGCAACATCCGACTTTTCACTGACAACGCGGGCGCGGCCGGGCCGCGGCTGGCGCACGAACTCTCGCCCCACGCCATTGCCTTGCAGATGGCGCGGCATCTGTCAGAGATTGTACTGTGAGTGTTCCCCCCGACGCGCCCACGGCGGCCGAGCGCGGCCCCGACCGCGACCACACGCTCTTTCTCCTCGACGGCATGGCGCTGGCCTACCGCGCCCACTTCGCGCTCGCGACGAATCCGATCCGGACCTCCGCCGGTCGCGTCACCTCGGGCATCTACGGCTTCACCAACACGCTGCTCGACCTGCTCAACCGCTTCAACCCGACGCACCTCGCCGTCGTCTTTGACACCGACGCGCCGACCGCGAGGCACCAGGAATTCGAGGCCTACAAGGCGCAGCGCAACGCCATGCCGGAGGAACTCAGCCAGGCGCTGCCGGACATCAAGCGCATCATCCGCGCCTTCAATTTTCCCGTCCTGGAGCTCGATGGCTACGAGGCCGACGACCTCATCGGCACGCTGGCGACGAAGGCGGAGCCGGCCGGCTTCACCACCTACATGGTCACGCCGGACAAGGATTTCGGCCAGCTGGTCAGCGAGCACATCCTGCAGTACCGGCCCTCGCGCATGGGCGATAATCCCGAGACGCTGGGCGTGAAGGAGGTGCTGGCGAAGTGGGGCATCGAGCGGGTCGACCAGGTGCGCGACATCCTCGGCTTCTCCGGTGATTCGTCGGACAACATCCCGGGCATTCCCGGCGTCGGTCCCAAGACCGCCCTCAAGCTCGTCGCCCAATACGGCTCGCTGGAAAACGCGCTCGACCACGCGGCGGAGCAGAAGGGCAAACTGGGTGAGTCGCTGGTGAAGTATCGCGACCAGGCGCTGCTCTCGAAGCGGCTCGTGACGATCGACACCAACGCGCCGATCGCCTTCGAACCGGACAAGCTGCTCATCGGCCCGCGCGACGACGCGGCGCTTAAGGCGCTCTTCACCGAGTTCGAGTTCAATTCGCTCGGCCGCCGCCTGTTCGGCGAGGATTTCAAGGCGGGCCGGGGATTTACGCCCGCGCCATCGGCGCAGGATCAACTCGCGGCGAAGCGGCCGGCCTTCGCGCCGCCGCCGACTGCGACCGCGCTGCCGCTGCCGCCTTCGCCGACTGGGCCCTTGCGGACCATCGAGGACGCGAAGCCGGACTACCAAGTGGTCGCGAAACTTCCGCCGGAGTTTACGGAGGAAACCACGCTGGCCGTGGCCTTCGACCTCGACGCGCGGAACGGGCTGCGCGGGATCGCCTGCGCACGCCGCCCGGGCGCAGCCCGCTACGTCGCGGGGACGAATGCCTTCGCGAAAATCGAGTTGCTGATCGGCCACGACCTCAAGCCCGGCCTGCGCGCCTGGCTGTCCCACAATCAAGGTAACCCCGTTAATCCCGTCCAAAACCTCCCGCAACTTTTCGACACCGCGCTGGCCCATTCGCTGGTCTATCCCGAGCTCAAGCACACGCTGGAGTACGTGGCGGAGTCAATGCTCGGCTACACGCCGATGACCGCGCAAGCGGCGACGGGCCAGCAGGATTTCCTCGCCACGCTCGAGTCGTCGAACGCGGACGAACAGGCCGCGCGCCGCACCATGGAACGTGC
>CAZZYY010000107.1:0-8913 GCA_964658475.1 uncultured Candidatus Methylacidiphilales bacterium
CCAGCGCGGGGTGTAGCGCCTTCGGGAAGCTTCGGCCCTCTCGACAATCTGACGCTGCTTCTTGGCTCAACTGGTAGCCGTCGACCTCTGGGCGACGGATGCATACGGACGCGTTTCCTCTTCAGTCCATCGCCCCTCAGGGCCAACGGCTACCTTACGGCCGCGGGTGCAGCGCCTCGATGGCCGCGACGGCGTTCTCAGTTTCCGTCAGCCCAAAGAACGCGTCCTCCAAGCGTGGATAAAGATGCGGCCACTGCTCCTGCGCGCGGTGGGTCAGGATCAAATTATGGAGCCCGTCCATGCGCTTCACCACCAGCGGCGGCGCGAGTTCATGCGGCGAGAAGACGCGCACTTTCGGCAGCTTCCGTGTAGGCAGCTCGGCCATGAAGACCCGCCGGTCGGTCACCACATACCACGTGCGCCGCGCCTGCGCCGCCAATCGAATGGGCGAGAGAAAAAAGCTGAACCCGGCCAGGATGAACGGGACGCTGAGCAGCGGAACGAGCCGCCACCAGCCCTCGAAGGCGGAGAGATCGCCGATGCCTCCCGACCCCCGATACCAATAGGCGCCCAGCACGGACCACGTCGTGCCGTAGGCGATGGCCGGCAGTCCGCGCACGAGATAGACGTAGGGCCGCGGCTGCGCGCTCCAGACCACGCGTTCGCCCGGCTCAAGCGTCGCGGCGAGCGCAGCAGGCGGCACATCGGCGGACTCGGAAACCATGGTTGACGATGGCCGGGGCGGCGCGGCCTGTCGAGGGCCGGTCATGTCGCCGTGATCCACAGCATCTCCGCCAGTCCTTCGAGCAGGCCGATGTTTCCCACCACCAGCAGAGCCAGAAAATGGCGCGGCGACCGCACGTCGAGCAGCAGGAGATTGAACGCGATCTCCAGCGGCAGGACCGTGCGCGTGTAGCCTTCCGCGTCGATGATGGTCTTGTCCGGCAGGCAGAACAGGAGCACGGCGAAGGCGGCCCCAACGACCCACACCGGGTTGCGCACCCGCGGGCGGACGACGAGGAAAACGGCCTGGGCCGTCGAGGAGACGAGTGCCAGGAGTTGGAACAGAGCGTCCGAGCGCCCGACCCACGTCACGGCAGCAACCGGATGCACCAGCGCCTGCCAGTTTCCCACCGCCAGCCGCGTCCACGCCACGAAGGGCGACGCGAATTGTGTTCGATCCACAACCTCGCCCGTGCAGACGTGCTGCAGATAATCCTCCCACAGAAGAAATGGCGTGGCCGCGAGGAGGAAGAGCAGGGAGCGGCGCAGCCATTCCCTGCCCGCGCCCGGCAGCGGCAGGATGCGCCCGAAGAGAAAAAGCGCATAGGTCGGCTTTGTCAGAACCGCCAGCGCGAGCAAAATGCCGGCTGGAATTTCCGCCGCGCCCAGGCTGGCCACCGCGAGAGTCGCGGCAGGCAGGTCCGTCATGGCATATTCGACGGAAACGAGCGAACCGGTGGTGAGCAGGATGGCATACAGGACGAGCATGCCGCGCAGGCTGTCGGTGGGCAGTCGACGCGCGAGGACGGCGAGCAGACCGTAAAAAAATCCAAGGTTCAGCAGCGCGTAGATGACCACGATGGCGGCCGGCCGGCCCGCGCCCAGCACCCACGCGAGCGCCGGCAGCAGGATGCGCTGGCCACGATAGCTAAGACTGTCCACCGCCACGGGCAGGTCGGGCCGGCGCAGGCTGGGATCGAGCGCGATTTGCACATAGAACTGGCCGTCGAAGCCGAGGAACGAACCGAGCGCCGGATGCATGGCGCGAATCTCCGGCAGCTGCCGCGGCGCGAAAAATTGGCCGTAGCAGATGATGGGCGAGAGGTCCGGCCGCCGCTCGTACTGCCGGGCGACATAGAGCGTGGGAATGAGCGCGCAGAGCAGCAGCAGGGCGACACGCGTCCAGCCCGGCAGCGGGCGGTCGAGCAGGTTGCGGTCGGTCATGCGCGGAGATTGCCGCGCCCCGCGCGGCTTGGGAAGTCGACGCAAGCGCCCAAGTGGGGCAGCTTCAAGCGCGATGCCCCCTGCCACCGCCTTCCCGCCCGGCTTCGGCGTGATCTTCGACATGGACGGGCTGATGCTCGATACCGAGTCGATCGCAAAGACATGCTGGGAACGTGCATTCGCGGAAAGCGGCCACGAGCTGACGCGGGAACTTTTCCTCGCCATGATTGGCCGCAACAAACGCGACTGCCTCGACCTGCTGCGCGGCGCGTTCGGCGCGGGCTTCGACTTCGAGGCGGTCTACGCGCGGTGCGGCGTGCTTTACGAAGAGCACGTGGCGGCGCACGGCACGCCGCTCATGCCCGGCGTGCTGGAGCTGCTCGGCGATCTCGCCGCCCTGGGCGTTCCGCTGGCGGTGGCGACTTCCACGCGCAACCCGACAGCGCGGCAGCGTCTGGAGAAGGCGGGGCTGCTGCCGTTTTTCCAGACCGTGGTCGCGGGCAACGAGGTCGCGCAGGGCAAGCCGGCGCCCGATATTTACCTCGAGGCGGTGCGGCGGCTGGGCGTCGAGGCCGCGCGCAGTTTCGCGCTGGAGGATTCGCACGCCGGCGTACGCGCCGCGCATGCGGCCGGGCTCCGGGTGATCATGGTGCCCGACCTGTTGCCGGCCACCGAGGAAATCATGCGGCTGACGCACCGGGTGGTGCCGTCGCTGCGCGAGGTCCGTGCCGTGCTGGACGCGGCGGCGCGCGCCTGAACTCGGTTGACGCTGGATGATCCGCCGCGATTGGCGCGTTATTTCGGCGCGGCAAGATAGTTGCCCCAGCCGATGATCACGGTCGAGCCGACGAGCACAATGAGGCTGAAGGTCAGCAGCGTCATCGCCTTGCGGCTGGCGCCACGCCATTCCGCCAGCGCCAGGCCCCACAGCGTGCTGAAGATGATGATGCTGGCCATGTGCAGCGCCCAGCTGGAGAACTTGTACTGGCCCATCTGGCTCTCGCCCATCGTATAGAAGAAGAACTGCAGGTACCAGCAGACGCCGCCTGCCGCGCAGAAAAGCCAGTTTCGCATCAGCGGGACGCGTGACGAGGTCGCGCCCGGGCCAAGGTCCGCCTGCCGCGCCATCTCTTCCGACGGCGCATCGATCGCGGTCTCGACAATGGGCAGCGCACCGCCACGGGACGGCACTTCCCTCGCCGCAAAATACTGGGCACCCGTCGCATTCTTCAAATGCAGAATCACGCACCAAACGAAGTTCGTCGTGAACCCGCCGAGCAACACGATGATCAGCACGCAGAGCCCCTGGTGCACCGGGGTGGCGCCCTGGGCCGCGGCGAGTTCGCGCATGGGCGACCCGGCGTTCAAGCCATACGAAAAGCAGGCGCTCATCACGCCGGAGAAAGTCGCGACCAGCACACCCTTGCGGAAATTGAACTCCTTGATCACCGCGCGCTTTTGGGTCTCCGACATCTCCTTTTCCTTCGTCACGCCGGCCGCGCCCGAGAGCGCGATGCCCCCCAGGCAAACGCCCACGCCCAGCAAAATGACCAGGCCGGAACTGGTCTCCAGCACCTGGCTCACGAACGTGCCGTTGAAGATGGGTGGCATCAGCGTCCCAAACGCCGCGCAGTAACCGAGCACCATCGCCATGCCCAGCGAGATGCCCAAGTACCGCATGGTCAGGCCAAAGGTCAGCCCGCCCAGACCCCAGAGCACTCCGTAAAAATAGGTCCAGCCCAGCACCGGCCACGCCGTTTCGTGCAGCACGGTGGTGAGCCCCGGCGTCAGCGCCAGCGCGAAAACCCAGGGCGCGACGATCCAGCTAAAGAAGCCGCCCGCCAGCCAGTAGGTCTCCCACGACCATTGCCGCACGCGGCGGTAGGGCAGGTAAAAGCTCGCGCTGGCCAGGCCACCGATCCAATGAAAAACAAGACCCAGCAGGGGATGGCTCACCATTCCGCAAGAGAAGCAGATGGCCTGTCGCTGTCCAGCGTTTCGATGCGAGCAAAACCGCCGTGCCTAGTCGCCGGCCAGCGCGTGGCGTTGCAGGTCCTCCAGCGAGACGAACTCGAGCGCGGAAATGTGCGTGCTTTCCAGCCGCACGCGCGGGGCCACGCCGGCGTCGAGCGCCTGCTTCCAGCGCGTGACGCACAGGCACCACTTGTCGCCCGGCTGCAGCCCGGGAAATTCGTACTCCGGCCGAGCGGTGGAAAGATCGTTGCCCCGCGACTGACTGAAGGCCAGGAACTCGGCCGTGACCTCCACGCACACCGTGTGCAGCCCGACATCGCCCGGGCCGGTGCGGCAGTAGCCATCGCGATAAAAGCCGGTCACCGGCTCGAAGCAGCAGGGCCGCAGCGGATCGCCGAGCACGTTGGAGGGACCGGAACTCATGCCGAAGACTAGACGGATGGCGCGGTCCCTGTCGAATCGCCGTGTGATCCGTCAGCCGTCGCCCGGCAGCACGCGCGCCTGCTTCGGCGGCTTGATCTGCGCGAGCAGGCACTGGCCGGGCGGTTTGTCCGGCCGCCAGCGGACCAGATCGGTGCCATGGCGGAAGCGCTGGTCGGTGACATGGTCATAGGTCACCTCCACCACCAGCCGCGGCGCCAGCGGCTTCCACTCGGCGCTGCGCCGGGTGCTCCAGCGGCTCGGGCCACCGGGCGCATTGCCGGTGAAACCGGGCGGCTCGATCAGCTTTTCCAGCCGCTTGGTCAGCGCCGGTTTCTCCTCTGTGGAAAGCGCGGAGGTGAAGCCGACGTGATGAAGCAGGCCCGCCTCATCGTAAAGCCCGAGCAGGAGCGATCCAACCAGCTTGGAATTCTCGCCGTAACGAAAGCCGCCCACCACGCAATCGACCGTGCGGATGTTCTTGATCTTGACCATGCCGTCGCGCAGGCCGGCGCGGTAGGGCAGGTCGAGCCGCTTTGCGATCACGCCGTCGAGATCGCCACCCGCGCGGCTCAGCCAGCGCTGGGCTTGGGCGCGTGACGGCACCGCCGGCGAAAGAACGAGACGCGGCGCCGGGGTCAGATCCGCCACCATCTTCTGGAGCGCAGGGCGCCGTTCCGAAAGCGGACAGCCCGTCCAGTCCCGCCGCTTGTCGTCCACGAGCAGATCGAAAAGGATCAGCCGCGCCGGGTGCTCGGCCGCCAGCTTGCGCACGCGGCTGGCGGCCGGATGCAGCCGCATCTGCAGCTCGTCGAACGAAAGCATGCCGTCGACCGGCACCACGAGTTCCCCGTCCAGGACAAAGGAAGACAAAGGCAGCGCCTGCAGCGCCTCGACGATCTCCGGAAAATAACGTCCCAGCGGCCGCGCGCCCTTCGATTGCAGCACCACCTCCCCGCCATCGCGAAAGGCCAGGCAGCGGAAGCCGTCCCACTTCGGCTCGTATTGCCACTCCGGCCCGGTGGGAATCGTCTCGACTTGGTCCGCTTCCATCACGGCATGGGGCAGGCGCAGCGGAAGCCGCGGAAACTCGCGCCCCGTGAAGGCGGCTTTGACGACGGGCGGCTTCATGTTCTCAAGGTCGCCCCGCGGCGCGATTATGCAATCGGACCCCACGGCACCGGACCGGGCCGACGATTTTTCGCAACCGGGACGGCCCTTGGCCGGTCTAATGGGGGATGTTCCGCCACCCGTTTTCACGGATCGAACTTGGTCGCGCCGCACGAATCGTCGATGCTAGGCCCGCCATGCGGATCGCCCTCTTCTTCCTGGCCGGGCTGCTGATCGTCCCCGGCGCGCTGCATGCCGATGATGTGTCGCCGCTTGATCCGCTTGCCCTTTCGGAGACGCCGGACACGTCGTCCTCGCCCACCGATCCGATCAAGCGCTTCGATGGCCGGGCGACCCTGACGACGGCCGACTTTACCGTGCCGGACGGCTGGGAACTGCGCTGGCATTCCGACCAGATCCTCAGCATCGGCATCATCCGCCTCGATGACACGGTGGTGGCCGGCACCAGCGGGCGCACGGTCGGCTCCCTGTTCATCCCCCAGGGCGGCTCCTACCGCCTGCGGGTCAAGACCACCGACCCGGTGCCGTGGGACATCGCCATCTACGCGATCAAGACCGCGCCGAACGACGACTCGGCCTACATGCCCACCGTCGGCCCGGCTTTCAAGCCCGTCGTCGACACCGCGCCTCCCCCACCCCCGCCCCCTGTCGTCGTGGCGCCCAAGCCCGCGCCGCCGGTCGCCCCGCCCTTGCCGACAGAACTCAGCGCCGAGCAAAAAGGAGCGATTGTCACGATCAAGGGTGACCGCCTGCAGGGCGAGGGCTTCTTCATGAAGCATGGCAACGACACCGTGCTCGTCACCACGCAACGGCTCATTGCCGACAATCCCCACTGGCGGGCGCTCAGTGCCAATGGCGGGCCGGTCCAGGTGACGGGAATCCAGGGCGCCACCGACCGCGACGTCGCCCTGCTCAGCGTTAAGGATTTCGGCTACACCGCGCTGCCCGAGGGCGATCCGATGAAGGTGCAGGCGGGCGACAGGCTGCTCGCCGCCGGCCGCCTGGAACAGATCGTGCCTCCCTTCGCCGTGACCTCCGTGGACACCGGGCACATCGCCACGGACGGCCTGCTGCCGCTGGAGGGCAGCCCCTTGGTCCTGGCCGCCACCGGCCAGGTCGTGGGGTTGATCACGATCGGGCCGCGGATGCTGCGCACCGACAATTTCAGCCGCGGGAATTTCACCGCGCGGGATGCCGAGATCCGCGCCTCGGTCCTGCCTGCCGTCGAACGGTTTGACAACGTCTCCTCGTGGGAAGCGTGCCAGCCCGTCCAGTTGCAGACGGAGGCCCATTTCATCTCCGCCTTCCGCGAGAACAGCCGCCAAATCGACGCCTACCTGAACGGCGGGGGCGACCTGCGCAGCTGCAACCTGTGGCGAAGGTACGACAAGATCAAGGCCGCCAACGCCCAGTTCCTGCAGGAAACGCCGGATGGAAATGCGGGCCAGCGCACCCAGTCGCTGCACGCCCTGCTCTTTGAGCTGGGTGTCGTTTGCGACACCGACATGGACGAGATCGGGCGCCCCTCCAACTTCTACGGCTTCCAGCGCATCCAGGCGCAGAACGAACTCGCCTACCGCACCGCGCTCAAGGCCGAGGTCGACCAGTTCGAGGACGACACCAGCCATTTCGATAGCGTCGTCCGCCACAACAACACCGACCAGTAGCCGCGCCGGACCGCGCCCTCGTCGCGCGCGGCCGGACATTTCCCTTGCCTCCCACGCGCCGGAGGCGGGATGATCCCGCCTCTTATGGCAGACGCGTCGGCCGCAAAAATGGAAAAGATCGTGGCGTTGTGCAAACGCCGCGGCTTCATCTTCCAATCCTCGGAAATCTACGGCGGCCTCAACGGCGCCTGGGATTACGGCCCGCTCGGCACGGAGCTGAAGCGCAATCTCAAGGACTACTGGTGGAAGTGCATGACGCAGCTGCGCGACGACGTGGTGGGCTACGATGGCTCCATCCTGATGAACGCGGCCGTCTGGAAGGCCAGCGGGCATGTGGACACGTTTTCCGATCCGATGGTGACCTGCAAATTTTGCAAGAGACTGATGCGTTCCGACCAAGTCTGGCCCGCAATCGAACAAAGCGACTGGTATGACGCCTTGGCCGAATTGTTTGCCGGGGGAAAGCTCGACACGCCTCATCTTAAACAATGGGCGGAGACCAAGGGTCGACGCGATGCTCCTAATCTAGCTTTGGTACGGAACTTTCCCGTCACTCTTTCGTGGCTTTCTGAGCGGGCGGAGGCCTCGAGTGGACGATTAAGTTTGAACGTTAAGGAATTCGTTCGGTACTTGGCGACGGAACAATTCAATCAGACCGGCTTGGTTACTCCCTGTCCACATTGTGGGGGTGACTTAACTGAACCGCGCCCATTCAACCTGATGTTCAAGACCTATGTCGGCGCCACTCAGGATGAATCTTCCGTGACCTACCTGCGCCCCGAAACCGCGCAGGCCATGTTTGTCGCCTTCAAGAACGTGCTCGAGGTCGCGCGCAAGAAGTTGCCCTTCGGCATCGCGCAAATCGGCAAGGCGTTTCGCAACGAGATCAATCCGCGCAACTTTACCTTCCGCTCGCGCGAGTTCGAGCAGATGGAACTCGAGTTTTTCGTGAAGCCGGGCACCGGCCCGGAATGGCTGGAGAAATGGAAGGAAGAGCGGCTCGCCTGGTACGAGGCCATCGGCATCCCGCGCGCGAAGATTCACGTGCTCACCGTGCCGGAGGCGGACCGCGCCTTTTACTCGCAGGGCACCTACGATCTCGAGTACGAATTTCCCTTCGGCGTGCAGGAGCTCGAGGGCATCGCCCATCGCGGCAACTACGATCTCTCGCAGCACGCCAAGGCCAGCGGCAAGCCGCTGGACTATTTCGACGAGGAGGCGAAGCAGAAATACCTGCCCGAGGTGGTCGAGCCCAGCGCGGGCGTCGACCGTACCGTGCTCGCGCTGCTTTGCGAGGCCTTCGCCGAGGAAACGGTGAAGGACGAGGAAGGCGGCAAGGAGGAAACGCGCACCGTGCTGCGGTTCCATCCGCGCATGGCGCCGGTCAAGGCCGGCATTTTCCCGCTGCTCAAAAACAAGCCCGAGCTCGTGGCGAAGGCCAAGGCCGTCCAAGACCTGCTGCGGCCGCTGATGAAGATCGGCTACGACGAGGCCGGCTCGATCGGCAAGCGCTACCGCCGCCTCGACGAGGAGGGCACCCCCTTCGGCATCACCATCGATTTCGAAACGCTCGAGGGAGCGAAGGAGGGTTCCACTTCCGCCGCGGGCGGCCGCATCGAGCCCGGCCAGCGCGACACGGTAACGCTGCGGCATCGCGACAGCATGAAACAGGAGCGCATCGCCATCGCCGACCTGCCCGCTTACCTGCTGCGCGCGGTGAGCTAGACCGCTCCGCTCATGCGCGCCTGCTCCGCGGTAGCCGTCGACCTCCGGG
>CAZZYY010000108.1:0-8853 GCA_964658475.1 uncultured Candidatus Methylacidiphilales bacterium
CGCAACTGACCGGCGCTCGGAGAGCGCCGGCTACCTGACCGAGCGTGCGACTTTCTCAAATACGAGCCAAGTAGAGCACCAGCACTCGCCTGCAGCGGTGGTCTATGATCGCCGCCGCAGGGGCGATGGTCTCTCGCCGGGGCTCAACGGTCATTCCCCTCGTTCCCAAGTTGTACTTGGGAACGTCAGGATGTATTCGACGGCTTAAGCCGTCGCGCATGGACGAACGCTTTCGCCAGCCCGAAGCCGCTCAAGCGGCTAAATACACAGTGCGTTCCCAAGTACAACTTGGGAACGAGAGACTAAAGGAGCAGTGATCATCTCCCCGAATGCGCTGACGCTCCGCAGGTAGCCGGCATCTGCCCGATGCCGGAGCCGCAGCAGCGGCGGAATCGGTTCTCTCGGTTCCCAAACGCAACTCGGGAACAAATGACCGCTAGTAATCAGATTTTACGCCAAATAGCCCAAAGAGGGCCTCCAGTGATAACGCCTTTTCGAAAAGGATGAGATAATGGCGGAAATGAACCCGCGCTCTCAGCCCTCAATCGATCCTTCAAAGGACGAACGCTCCAACGACCGCTGCCATCAGTTCCTCTCATACCACTTCATAACACATCATAACGGAACATCCCGTGCCCCTCCCCCTTCCCTCGTCGCCCAAAGCGTCACACCTGCCCCTCGTTCGCAAGTTGTACTTGGGAACGCCACCTGCATTCGATGGCTTGAGCTGTCGCAACTGACCGGCGCTCGGAGAGCGCCGGCTACCTGACCGAGCGTGCGACTTTCTCAAATACGAGCCAAGTAGAGCACCAGCACTCGCCTGCAGCGGTGGTCTATGATCGCCGCCGCAGGGCGATGGTCTCTCGCCGGGGCTCAACGGTCATAGACCGCCGCTGCAGTCTGACCGGGAACGGCTCCTTCCCCAGCCTCTCCCCCCACGAATAAGTTGCCTCCTCCCCATCCCGGCTTACACTGGGCCACCAACCAATCCCGACTATGCCTGTCTACAATAGCATCACCGAGACCATCGGCCGTACCCCGCTGATCAAACTCAACCGCGTCACTGACGGCGCCGAAGCCACCATCCTGCTCAAGGGCGAATTCTTCAACCCGCTCGGCAGCGTCAAGGACCGCATCGGCCTGGCCATGATCGAGGCGGGGGAAAAGTCGGGCAAGATCAACAAGGAAACGGTCATCATCGAGCCCACCTCGGGCAACACCGGCATCGCGCTGGCCTTCGTCGCCGCGGCCAAGGGGTACAAGCTCATCCTGACCATGCCGGAAAGCATGTCCGTGGAGCGCCGCACCTTGCTGGCCCTGCTCGGCGCCAAGCTGGTGCTGACGCCGGCGGCAGAGGGCATGAAAGGCGCGATCGCCAAGGCCAAGGCGCTCGCGGAGGAGACGCCGAACGCCTACATCCCGCAACAGTTCGAGAACCCGGCCAACCCGGAAATCCACCGCAAGACCACCGCCGAGGAAATCTGGAACGACACCGACGGCCAGGTCGACATCCTCGTCGCCGCGGTCGGCACGGGCGGGACCATCACCGGCGTGTCCGAGGTGATCAAGCCGCGCAAGCCGGGGTTCAAGGCCATCGCGGTCGAGCCCAAGGATTCGCCCGTCATCACGCAGACGCTCAACGGCGAACCGCTCAAGCCCGGCCCGCACAAGATCCAGGGCACCGGCGCCGGCTTCGTCCCGGCCAACCTGCACCTGAAGATCGTCGACGAGGTCATCACCGTGACCAACGACGAGGCCCTCGTCATGGCCCGCCGCATTGCGAAGGAGGAAGGCATCCTCGTCGGCATCTCGACGGGCGCGAATGTCCAGGCCGCCATCCAGGTGGCCAAACGCCCGGAGAACAAGGGCAAGACCATCGTGACCATCGCCTGCAGCACCGGCGAGCGCTACCTCTCCACCGCCCTGGCGGAAGAAGCGCGCAAGGAAGTGGGCGCGTAAGCCAGGGTCCGGGCCGCTGTCCCCAGCGGCGGCCGTGGTGAACACGCTTTCCGACTTGGGCCGCCGCCCGCGTGGCAGTCAATGCCGCGATCTCCCTGAAGCGGCGATTGCTCTGTCAAAAAGATCGCGAATCGCCGACGAGCAAGATGGCGGGCGTTGCGGAAATGGTTTCTTTTTCCGAAGGGATTTTGCCGCTGCTGCTCCGGCCTCGGGCCGCCGCAAGCTGCGGGTGTCTGGTCCGCGCTCGGTCAGGTAGCGTTCCCAAGTGCAACTTGGGAACGAGGGGAAAGGGGGGCTGTTGCCCGGTCCGTCTGTAGCGGCGGATTATGACCGCCGAGCCCTGGTTGAGAGACCATCGCACATGCGTCGGCGGTCCTGGACCGGCGCTACAGTTTGAGCAACCAGGCCTCGATCAGGTCAGCGACCATGCTGGCGGCGACGCTATTGAGGTGCAGGCCGTCGGTCAGCAATTGGAGGCCGTTGCGGCGCGAGATTTCGTCCCAGCTTAGGCCCATGTGATGGAGGGCGGTGGCGTTGCCGGTGTTGATCAGGCCGTCCCGGTAGGCGAGGCGAGGCGGGAGCGTGGCGCGCTCGGCTTCGTGCGCCTCCAGGTAGGCCAGCATCGTTTCGTGGAAGGGCAGATAGGCGACGCCGGTCTCGGCGGCAATCTGCCGGATGGCCTCGTTGTAGCGCGCGATGCGGCGATTGGCCTCGTGCTCGAGATCCTCGCCGATCAGCGCGAGCGACAGCACGGCGATCCGGGCGCGGGTCTCGGCGTGGATGCGGCGGATGATGGCGCGGAGGTTCTGCTCGTACCAGGCGAGATCGGGATGCGTGACGGGCAGGTGGTTGAATTCCAGGTAGCGGAGGCGGTTGCGCTCGCTCAGCGTGGCGTTGACGTCGTTGGTGCCGATGAGGATCGTCACCGCATCGGGCCGGTCGGCGATGAGCCGGTCGAGCCGCTGCAGACCGTTCCACGCGAGGTCGCTGTTTACGCCGTGGTTGATGAAGCGGAAGCCGGCGAGCGCCGGACGCTGGCCGAGCATCTCCACGTAATCGGCGCTGACGGATCCGGCGGTCAGGCTCGCGCCCAGGCAGCAGACGGTGCGGGGGGCGGGGTCAATCCCCATACCCGTTCGGGTGCTGCTTATGCCAGGCCCAAGCGCTTTCGACGATGGGCTGCAGGCGCGGGAAGCGGGGCTTCCAGCCGAGTTGCGAGGCGGCCTTGTGCGAGCTGGAAATCAGCCGCGGCGGATCGCCCGCGCGCGGCGGCTTGACCTCGACCGGAATGGGCACGCCGGAGACCTTTTGCACGATGTCGATCACCTGCCGGACGGAAAAGCCCTCGCCGCAGCCTAGGTTGTACGCCTCGCTCTTCTCCGCGTTGAGCGCCAGCATGTGCGCCGCGGCTAGGTCGAGGATGTGGATGTAATCGCGGATGCAGGTGCCGTCCGGCGTGGCATACTTGTCGCCGTAAATTTCCGCCTTCTCCCGCTGGCCGAGCGCGACCTTGATGATGTTGGGGATGAGGTGCGTCTCGATGCGGTGATCCTCGCCGAACTGCTCGCTGGCGCCGGCCGCGTTGAAGTAGCGCAACTTGACGTTGACCAAGCCGTGGATCTTGTCGTACCAGTCGAGGATCTGCTCGAACATGAGCTTCGACAGGCCGTAGGGATTGATTGGCTTTTGCGGCAGCCGCTCGTCGATCGGCACTTTTTCCGGCGTGCCGTAGGTGGCGCAGGTGGAGGAGAAGATGAACTTTTTCACGCCGGCCTCCACCGCGGCGTCGAGCAGGTTGACGCCGGCGGCGACATTGTTGCGAAAATACTTTGAGGGATTCGTCATCGATTCGCCGACGAGCGCGTTGGCGGCGAAGTGCATGATCGCGGTCGGCTTGGCCGCCGCGACTGCTCCGATGACTTTCTCGCGATCGGCCAGATCGCCTTCCACAAAATTGGCGCGGGCATCGAGCGCCTTGCGATGGCCTTCGGTCAGATTGTCGAAGATCGTCACCTCGTGGCCGGCGTTGAGCAGCTCCTCCGAACAGATGCTGCCAATGTAGCCCGCGCCGCCCGTGACGAAAATATGCACGGCTCAAATATAAACGATCACGCGACAGGTAAGTCACGCGGGAAATATGGGCTTTCCCGCGATGGGCTGACGGCAGTGGTGAAAAAAAAGAGACGGGAGGAGAGAAAGAGTTCGGCCCAAAGTTTCGCGCGGAGCTCGACCGCTACCGCTTGGCGAGCGAGACGTTGGTGGCCTTGACCAAGACTTCGACCTGGTCGCCCTTCTTGAGTTTGAGCGTCTTCACCGAGTTGGTGGTGATCACGGAGGCGATGGTGCCGGCGGCCGTCTCAACCAGGATTTCCGACATGACCTTGTCGCTGGTGATGGACTTGATTTTTCCGACGAGTTGGTTGCGGATGCTGGCGGGCATGAGGGCAGCTTAAGCCAATTCGCGGGGCGAGCAAGATGCGGCCGCTTCACCTCAGACCCGGCCCCGGATGTGCTATAATGTCGGTTGATGTCCCACGTCCTTTTTCACACGCTGGCCGGGGCGCTGCTGATGTTCTGGCAGACGTTCTGGGCGCTGGCGCTGGGCTTTGGGCTGTCGGCATTCCTGCAGGTGTTCGTTCGGCGGGAAAGCCTAACGCAGCACTTTGGGCGCGCCGATTTGCGGTCGGTGGGACTGGCGACGTTCCTGGGCGCGGTGAGCTCCTCCTGCTCCTACGCGGCGGTCGCGGCGGCGCGGACGGCATTCAAGAAGGGTGCGGCGCTCGTGCCGGCGCTCGCGTTCATGTTTGCCTCGACCAACCTGGTGCTCGAGCTGGGCTTTGTGCTCTGGCTCTTTCTTGGCTGGCGCTTCGTGCTGGCGGAGGGCGTGGGCTCCTTTGTGCTGATCGGGATGATGTGGGCGCTGGTGCGCATCTGTTTTTCACGCGAGCTGATCGAGGACGCGCGCAGACACGGTGATGCGGACGATGCAGGCGGTTGCTGCCACGGCCATGATCATGCCGGGCACGATCATGGCACTCATGACCACGGCGGCGCGCACGCATCCTTTGCGCACCAGCTGCGCGACCCGCGGGCGTGGGCCGGCGTGGCGGAGGCATTCCTCATGGATGTCTCTATGATGTGGAAGGAAATCCTGATCGGGTTCCTCATCGCAGGCTTTCTCATGGCGGCCGTGCCGGAGTCGTGGTGGAAGGTGCTCTTCCTGCCCGACACTGCGCCGATGGCGTTGCGCGTGGTGGAGAACTGCGTGGTGGGAGTGATCATTGCGATGGCCTCCTTTGTTTGTTCCGTGGGCAACATTCCGCTCGCCAGCCTGCTCTGGTCGGGCGGCATCAGCTTCGGCGGCGTGATCTCCTTTATCTACGCGGACCTGATCATTCTCCCCATCCTGCTGCTCTATCGGAAGGCTTACGGGCTTAAGGCGGCGGCGGCAATCAGCGCAGTCCTTTTCGCCTCCATGGTGGGCGCGGGGATCGTGGTGGACGTGCTCTTTAGTGCCCTAGGGCTCGTGCCGAGGGGTGCGCGGCCGCCGAGCCTGATGCGGCACGATCACTTCCAGTGGAACTACACGACCTGGCTCGACCTTGCCGCAGGCCTGGCGCTGCTGGTGCTTTTTCTGGTTGCGAGGCGCGGCCAAAGAGGGCGCAACCAGGAGCACGCTTCGCACGAACATTCTTCAGGACACGAGGAACATCACCATCACGAACACGCGCACTAAATTGCGCCCCTACTGACATGCAAAAAATCATCAAGACCGACGAGGAATGGAAGAAGCAGCTGACCGACGAGCAATACCGCGTGACGCGCGGCAAGGGCACAGAGCGCGCCTTCTGTGGCGTCTTCTACGACAACCATGAGGACGGCGTTTATCATTGCGTCTGCTGCGGCCTGCCGCTTTTCGAATCGAACGCCAAGTTCGATTCCGGCACGGGCTGGCCGAGCTTTTTCAAGCCGGTGGCGGAGGAAAACGTGGAGACGATCGTGGACCGGAGCCACGGCATGGTGCGCGAGGAGATTGTCTGCGCCCGCTGCGACGCGCACCTGGGCCATGTCTTTGAGGACGGCCCGCGTCCCACGGGGCTGCGCTATTGCCTGAACTCGGCCGCGCTGCACTTTGAGCCGGCGACGGGCCGCGATCGCGAAGGCGGGCACGCCAAGCTGGAGAAAGCGAGCTTCGGCGCGGGCTGCTTCTGGAGCGTGGAGGCGACGTTTGCCGCGGTCCCGGGTGTGGTCGAGGCGGTGTCCGGCTACCAGGGCGGCACGCTGAAGAATCCGAGCTACGAGGACGTCTGCACCGGCCGGACGAATCACGCAGAAGTGGTGCAGGTCACGTACGACCCGGCGAAGGTGGCGTATCAGTATCTGCTCGACGTTTTCTGGGCCAACCACAACCCGACCACGCCAAACCAGCAGGGCCCGGATCACGGCACGCAATACCGGTCCGTGATCTTCACCTACACGCCCGAGCAGGCGAAGCTGGCGGAAGCTTCCAAGAAGGAGCTGGCGCCGCGTTTTCGCCGGCCGATCGTCACGCAGATCGTACCCGCGCCTGAGTTCTATCGCGCGGAAGAGTACCACCAGAAGTATCTCGAGAAGCGCGGCCAGACGAGCTGCCATATCTGATCGTTCGCGCGGTTTTCACCTTTCCCTCATGTCCAACTGACACGCAGGAATTGAGGCCTGCCAGATGCAGAATCGGGTAGCAACCATTCCGTGGTTCTCTCAACTCACACGCGCGCGTCGAGCCACCGTCAATTTTCCTCGTCTCTCGGGTTCGCCTAGTCTCATGATCCCGCCATGCCGCGCCGCGCTTTCACGCTGCTCGAGCTTTTGCTGGCCGTCGCGCTGATCCTGGCGATGGGCTATCTGGTCGTAGCCGGCCTGTCCCGATTGATGGAGGCGAACGCGCTGGGGACGGCGTCGCAGATGGTCCGTGATTGCCTGACCGACGCACGAGAGGAGGCGGTGGCGCAAAACATCACGGTCGAGGTGCGTCTCTACGCGGCAGCCAACGGCAACGGCTACCAAGCCCTCCAACTGCATGTGCGGAACACCGACGGCACTGCGTCCTCTCTCGCCCCGCCCGTCATCCTGCCGGCCGCCGCGGTCATCGATGCGACGCCCAGCCATTCCTCGCTCGTCACCACGAACAGCCAGACGCCCGCGGTCGATGCGAGCGACGCGCGATTGAACGCGCAGACCCGCTGCTTCCACTTCCTGCCCACCGGCATGACGGATCTCACTCCGCCCGGTCCATGGCAGCTCACCCTCCGCGGCGCCGCCTATGCGGACCCCGCGCACTTCCCGGTCAACTGGGCCTGCGTGACGCTCGATCCCGTCACCGGCCGCGCGCAGGTCTATCGCCCGTAAGCCCCGGCCTCCACGGCGCGTCATCCGCTTTTTACAAATTTGTCGCGGGCGGCCATTGCAATTGCTCGCGCAGGTTCTATAGAAAGCCATGGCCACGCCTTCGGAGCCGTGGGACGTCGCCCGCGCCCTGCACACTTATAACATCGCCCGCTGGGGCGATCCCTACTTCGGCGTGAACGACGCGGGCAACATGACCGTGCGGCCCGGCGGCGATGACCAGGGTCCGGCGCTGGACCTGATGACAGTGGTGGAAGAAGCAAAATCGCGCGGGCTGGTCTTCCCGCTGCTGCTCCGTTTTCAGGATTTGTTGCGTCACCGCGTGCAGGTTCTCAACCAGGAATTCAACGCCGCCATCGCCGATGCGCAGTACCAGGCGCCCTATCGCGGCGTCTTTCCCATCAAGGTCAACCAGCTGCGCGAAGTGGTGGAGGAAATCCAGGACGCGGGCGCGCCGTATAATTTTGGCGTGGAGGTGGGCAGCAAGCCGGAACTCTTCGCCGCGCTGGCCATCCATCGCGATCCTGAATCGCTCATCATCTGCAACGGCTACAAGGACGAGCTTTACATCCAGATGGCGCTGCTGGGCCGCAAGCTGGGCAAGCGCATCATCATGGTGGTGGAAAAGATCGAGGAGTTGAGGGCGATCATCGAGGTCTCGCAGCAGCTCGGCGTGCAGCCGCTCGTCGGCGTGCGCATCCGCCTGCTGGCGAAAAGCACCGGCAAGTGGAGCACAAGCGGCGGCGAGAACGCCAAATTCGGCCTCTCCACCGCGGAAATGATGGAGGCGGCCGAGCTGCTGCGCTCCCACAAGATGGAGGATTGCCTGAAGCTGGTGCACTTCCACATCGGCTCGCAGATCCCCGACATCCAAACCGTGAAGCGCGCGGTTCGCGAGGGCGCCCGCTACTACGCGAAGCTCAAGCAGCTCGGTTTCGGCCTGGAATACCTCGATGTGGGCGGCGGCCTGGGCGTGGATTACGACGGCAGCCGCTCGGCCTACGACTCGAGCACGAACTACTCGCTGGGCGAGTACGCGCGCGACGTGGTCTACAACGTGGCCGACGTCTGCAACGAGGAGAAGGTGCCGCACCCCACGCTGGTGAGCGAAAGTGGCCGCGCGATCGTGGCGCACCATTCCATGCTCGTGGTGGACATCTTCGGCGTGATCGAAAAGACGAAGGCAAAGAAATTCTCGCCGCCTTCCGGAGAGCCGGCCAAGCCCGTCGCGCAGCTGCTCGACCTGCGCGCGACCCTTAACCGCAAGAATCGCCGCGAGCATTTTCACGACGCCGTGCAAATCAAGGACGATGCCCAGGCCCGCTTCGATCTGGGCCTGCTCGACCTCGCCACCAAGGCACAGGTCGAGACGCTGTTCTGGGAAATCGCGGAAGGCGTGGTGCGCCTCTTCAACGGCGCCAAGTCGGTGCCGGAGGAGATCGAGCAGCTCAAGGATTCGCTCGGCGACCAGTTCCTCTGCAACTTCTCCGTCTTCCAGTCGCTGCTCGA
>CAZZYY010000109.1:0-8753 GCA_964658475.1 uncultured Candidatus Methylacidiphilales bacterium
TGAACTCCCTCCTTACACCACGCGCCCATCGCGCATCGTGATCATCCGGTGCGCGCACGCCGCCACTTCACGGCTATGCGTGACCATCACAATGGTCGTGCCATGCGCCTCGCCGATTTGGCGGAAGAGTTTCACCACGCTCGCGCTGGCCTCCGAATCGAGATTGCCCGTCGGCTCGTCTGCCAGGAGCACCGGCGGCCGCAACAGCAGCGCGCGCGCAAGGGCCGCGCGTTGCATCTCGCCGCCGCTCAGCTGATGCAGCCGATGCCTCGCCCGGTGCGCCAAGCCGACCGATTCCAGCAGCTTCGTGCTGCGCTCATCGATCTCCGCGCCGCTCACTTTCTGGAGCAAGCCCGGTAGTCGCACGTTCTCCTCCACGGTCAACGTGGGCAGCAGATTGAAGAACTGAAAGATGAACCCGATCTTGCGGCGTCGCAGCTCCGTCAGCCCGTCTTCGTTGAGCCCGTGGATGGCGACCTCATCCAGGAAGATCTCGCCGCTGGTCAGCCGGTCCAAGCCGCCGAGGACGTGCAGCAGCGTGCTTTTCCCGCAGCCGCTCGGGCCCATGATGGAGACAAACTCGCCCGGCTCGATGCGCAGGTTGATGCCGTTAAGCGCGTGCACCGCGGCACCATCCGCACCCGCCCGGCCGTAGAGCTTCGCCGCATTCTCGACGCGAATCATGGCCGCGCCATCTTCTTCGCCAGGGCGGTGGTGGAATGGTCGGGCACAAACGGGACGATCTCGATCTTCGTTCCACAGGCGCGCAACACCGCGGCCTCTTCCGGATTCAGCGAGTCGGGCGTGTAGTCGCCCCCCTTGACGTAAACATCCGGCTCAACGGCGCGCAGGAACTCGGTCGCGCGCGCGTCGGGGAAGATGGTGACCGCGTCCACCGTGCGCCATTCGGCCAGCAACTCGGCCCGCTCCTGCTCGGGGACGTAAGGGCGATTCGACCCCTTCAACTCGCGGACGGACGCGTCGCCGTTGAGTCCGATCCACAGAAAATCGCCCTGCGCCCGCGCCTGCATGAGGTAACGCAGATGTCCGACGTGCAGGAGATCGAAGCATCCATTGGTCGCCACGACGCGGCGGCCGTCCCCGCGCAATTGGCGGCGAAATTCCGGCGCATCCGCCAACGTCACAATTCGGCCCAGCATCCTCCCAACCTGACGCGCTTTCGCCGCCTCGACAAGCCGGGATCGGTGTTCCGATAATCGGCAATGGCCGATGGCTCCTGTGACGTTTTGGTGATCGGCGGCGGACCTGCCGGGCTGCGCGTCGCGGAGATCGTCTCCGCGGCGGGATTTGCCACGGTGCTGGCCGACCGCATGCCTTCGGTGGGACGCAAATTTCTCGTGGCCGGTCGCGGCGGGCTGAACCTGACCCATTCCGAGGCGCTGGAGAAGTTCGTCACCCGTTATGCCGACGAAGCGCGCTGGCGACCGCTGCTGGCCGGGTTTTCTCCCCACGACCTCCGGGGGTGGGCGGAGGGATTGGGCATCGAGACATTCGTAGGCACGAGCGGCCGCGTTTTCCCCACCACCAAACAGGCCGCGCCGCTTCTCCGGCGCTGGATCGCGCGGTTGAAGTCACAGGGGGTCGCGTTCCGGCTTCGGCATGAATGGCGGGGGATTGACGCCGGTCGGAACGTCTCGTTTCTCACGCCGGAGGGTGAGACCACGATGCGTGCGCGTGCGATTGTCCTCGCGCTGGGCGGCGGCTCGTGGCCGCAAACGGGTTCCGATGGCGCGTGGGTTTCCGTGTTTCACCAGCGCGGAATTGGCATGGCGCCGCTCACGCCGGCGAATTGCGGCTGGGAAGTCGATTGGCCTCCCGCATTTCTGGCCGAGGCGGAGGGGCGGCCGCTGAAGAACATTATCGCGTGCGCCGAAGACCATCACGTTGCGGGTGAATTGCTGGTGACGCACTACGGCCTGGAAGGAGGCGCGCTCTATCAACTGGGCCGCACGTTGCGCGGCATGGATCGTCCTGCGCTCGTCCTCGATCTCAAGCCGGCTTTCACCGCGCAGCAGCTTGTCGACAAAATGGGCGGCGAGTCCTCCGACCTGCTGAGCGCCGCGGTTCGCGCGTGGAAACTCAGCCCGGCGGCGGCGGCGCTGTTGCGTCTCTGCCCGGTCCCCTCGCCGAACGCGCTGGCTGCGCTCGCGAAGAGTTTTCCCCTCGCCTTGCGAGGCCCGCGGCCGCTGGCCGAGGCCATCTCCAGTGCGGGCGGCGTGGCGTGGAGCGAGCTGACGGATGACCTCATGCTTCGGCGGCTGCCGGGTGTCTTCTGCGCTGGCGAGATGATCGATTGGGAGGCGCCCACCGGCGGCTACCTGCTTCAAGGCTGCTTCGCCACCGGCACACAGGCCGCCCGGGGCGTTCTTTCCTTCCTCGCAAAAACGGATGCTCCCGCGGCCAAAGTCGATTAATCTGCCCGCCATGCTCGTTTCGCTGCGCATCCGCAACCTGGCGCTTATCGAGGATCTCACTTGGGAGCTCGGCCCGGGCTTCAACACGCTGACGGGCGAAACGGGCGCAGGAAAATCGATCCTGATCGACGCGCTGAACCTCCTGCTCGGGGAACGGGCGGACAAGACGCTCATCCGCTCCGGCGCGGACGCGTGCACGGTTGAGGCCGAGCTCGAGCTGCGCGAAGCCGCGGCGGTGAAGGAGATCAACGCCGTGCTGGAGGAATCGGGCGCGGAGCCATGCGAGGGCCGCGCGCTTTTGCTCAAGCGCACCGTGTCGAGCGCGGGTACCAATCGCCAGTTCATCAACGGCTCGCCCGTGCCGCTGCAGGCGCTGAAGTCGCTGGGCGACCGCTTGGTGGATGTGCACGGGCCGCATGATCACCAGTCGCTGCTGGCGAACGAGAAGCAGGCGGAGTTGCTCGATGCCTTTGGAAAGCTGGGGGCGGCGCGGGCCGCGTGCAGCGAGGCGCATCGCGCGCTGCGCGACGTCATCGCGGAGCGCGCCTCGCTCGAGATGAGCGAGGCCGAACGCGAGCAACGGCTCTCGCTGCTGCAGCATCAGGCCGGTGAAATCGAGGCGGCCAAGCTCCAGCCGGGCGATGACACGCGGCTCGACCACGAACATCGCGCGGCGTCGCATGCCCAAAACATCGTCGAGCAGGCGCGCACCATTTCCGGCCTGATCAGCGAATCGGACGATTCCGTCCTGACCCAGCTCGCGCAGGTGGAGCGGGCGCTGATCGCGTGGCAGCGGATGGACCCGTCCATCGCGGACGTGGAGGAAATCAACCGGGGCGCCATCGCGCAGCTCACCGCGCTGGTCGAGTCGGTGCAGGCGCGCGCGGAACGGGTCGATCTCAACCCGCAACAGCTTCGCGAGCTGGAGGAGCGCCTGAACCTCGTGCAAAGCCTCAAGCGCAAGTACGGCGGCTCGGTCGAGAGCGTGATCGCCTTTGGCGAGAAGGCGGCGGCGCAGCTCGCGGCGCTGGAAGACCGGGGCGAGTTCCTGGCCAAGCTGGCGCAGCGCGAAAAAGCGGCGAGGCAGGCACTCGATGACGCCGCGGCAAAGCTGTCCCAGGCGCGGAAGAAAACGGCCAAGCCGCTGGCGGAGAAAATCGCACAGGAATTGCGCGGGCTTGGTTTCAAGAAGGCGAGCTTCGCCATCGAGATCACGCCGGCCGCGCAGGCGGGCCCGACGGGCGCGGACCACGTCGAGTTCATCTTCGCGCCGAACCCCGGCGAAGCGGCCCGGCCGCTGCGCGCCATCGCCTCCAGCGGCGAGATGGCGCGTGTGATGCTGGCGGTGAAGACGACGCTGGCCGAGGTGGACGAGGTTCCCATCCTGATTTTCGACGAGGTCGATGCCAACGTGGGCGGCGAAACCGCCGCGCAGGTGGGGCGCAAGCTGCGCAGCCTGGGCCGGTCGCACCAGGTGCTTTGCATCACCCATCTGCCGCAGGTGGCGGCGCAGGGCGCCAGCCATTTTGCGGTCGAGAAGAAGACGCGGCAGGGCCGCACGCTGACGGAGCTGACGCGGCTGGAAGGCGCCGCGCGCGAACAGGAACTGGCGCGCATGCTGGGCGGGCAAACGGAGGCGTCGCGTGCCCTCGCCCGCAGCCTGTTGGCCGAGGCACAGGCTTGACTCTGCGACGCCGCGCGATTTGACTCACCCCAGCGATGAACATGTTCCGCAACCTGTTCTGTTTGTTTTTGATCATCGTTGGCGTTTCGCTGATGATCACAAACCCGAGCGACTGGCCGCCACTTCAGCGCCTGGGTCCCGATTTTCTCGACGTGCTGAAAGGCGCGGAGACGTTCCGGCCCTTCGTTATCGGCGCCTGCTTCGTCATTGCCGTGGCGCTTTTCATGACGCGGAAGCAGTATTGAGGCGGCACTGGCTGGCTGCGCCTTCCAGGTAGCCGGCGCTCTCCGAGCAACTGACCGGCGCTCGGAGAGCGCCGGCTGCCTGAAATCACGGCTCCACATCCACCGGCGTGCCGACGCGCACCATCCGCAGCACCTTGTTCGCGTTCCAGTTTGCAAGGCGGAAACAGCCGTGGGATTGCGTGCGCGAGATGTTCTCCGGCTCGGGAGTGCCGTGGATGCCGTAGCCGGGCAGGCTGAGACCGATCCACGCCGTGCCGACCGGATTACGCGGGCCGGGCGGCAGCGTCATCTTGTGCGTGATGTGCTCCTCGGCCGCCGCGTCCTTGAAGAGCGCCGGGTCGAAGGTGTAATCGGGATCGGGTACGACCGATTTGACGACCAACCGGCCGTTCGGGCGCTTGTTCTTGTCCTTCGCGATCGAGCAGGGAAAGAAGGCGATGATGCGCCCGGTGGAATCGAGCGCCTCAATCGAGGTCTCGCCCAAGTTGACCCGCAGCGCGGCCGCCATCGGGTAGGGCGCGGCGGGAAAGACCTTCGGACCGATGATGTCCGATCCGACGACCGGCTCCTTCACGTCGCGGTTCAGCTCCTTCAGGTAGCCGCGCGTGCAGTGGAACTTCTCTGCCAGCTCCTCCCAAATTTCGTTGTATCCGAGCCGCTTGGCCCGCGCCTTGTCGCGCCAGGTTTGCGGCTTGGGCATGATGGCGTCCACGTCCGCCTGCGTGACGGTGTAATTCAGGAACGGCTCGCCCGGCTCGCCGATCGTGTTGCGCGTCGCCGCATCGAGCACGCCGGTCTGCGGCAGGTTCTGACTTTGCTGGAAGGCGCGCAACATCCGCTGCGTGCGCATGCCCTGGTCGCCATCGATGAAGCCGCAGGAGAAATGCCGGCGCTCGAGCGCGACCTGGTACGCCGCAATCCGTTCCGCCGTCAGCACGTTGGGATCGACGGGAAGAGCGCGCGCGGGACCGCCCGTTGGCGGGGCCAGCGGAATCCCTGCCGCACTCGCGGATTCCTTCGCTCGCGCTGCCGCGGCGGCCTCGGCTTCGCTCATCTGGTTGGGTGATGACGGATGCTTCGAGCTCGAAGCCTGCGCCTGCAGGGCCTGCGTCTTGGCCAGCTCGGCAGCGCGCTTCTTCTTTTCCGCGGCCAGCTTTTTTTCCAGGTCGCGCATCATCGCGTCGGAATGGTTGTCGATGGGGACCTCGGACGCCGACGAGGAGGGGGTCGGGCCGGAGCGCATGGCCGTGACCTCCCCGTGAAATGCGGGCCATTCGCGGAAGAGGATCACCGCTACGATGATCAGTGCGACGACCACCGAGGCGATCCAGTAGGGCAGCGTGCCGTTCTCGGCCCGGCGCATGGCGTTGCGGCGCGGCTTTGCGGTGGTGCCGGGCTTGCGCTTCCGTGGCTTGAGATCGAAGCGGGACGGCATCCTACTCCTTGCTCTCGCCGGCCTCGTGGTACTCGGCCTCGGTGTTCACCTTCCAGCAATCGAAGTCGCCGCCCTGGATGTTCCGCGCCGCGAGCATGGCGGTCATCATCGAGTGGTCCTGGTTGTTGTAGTGGTGCATGCCGTTACGGCCCACCGGCTGCAGGTTGTGGAACTGGGAAACCCACGCGCGGATCGTCTCGACGTGCCGCTGGTACTCCTGGTCGTAGATCGGGTACGCCTTCGGCATGCGCACGACAAAGACGTCCTCCACCTCCGCGCGCTTGATTAGCCCAATTTGTTCCGCCTCGCGGATGGCGAGGTCGGCGAGGTCGTGGTCGGTCGCGGTCCAAAGCCCGTCGCCCTCGAAGCAGAAATACTCCATGCCGAGCGAGGTGAACTTCGGATCGGGCACCATGGCCGCGCTCCAGTTCTTGTAGTTCTGCACGCGGCCCACCTTCACCGTGGGATCGTGGATGTAGATCCACGTGTCTGGAAAAACGTTGGGGCGATTCACCACAAGGCAGGCGGTGATGAAGTCGCGGTAGCGCAATGCGCTGGCCGCGGCTTTCACCTCGGCAGGCGGCGGCGGGTCGAGCGCGAGCATCAGCTCCTTCAAGGGAATGGAGGAGATGAAGTGCGAGCCCTCCTGCTGGAAAAACTCGCCGCGCTGGTCCGTGCCGGTGATGTGCGTCACGCCGGTTTCGTCCCAGTGCACGGTCTGAACGCGTCGGTCGAGCTCCACGCGCGCGCCTTTCTTCATCAGCTTGGCCGTGGCCGTTTCCCACATCTGGCCGGGGCCCAGCCGCGGGTAGAAAAAGTTCCGGATCAGCGTCTTCGCGGTGGCGGGAGCTTTCCTGCCCCTGAAGGCGCTGGTCACTGCGGCCCAAAGATCGAGTCCCTTGATGCGCTGGGCCGCCCAATCCGCGCTAATCTCGTCAACGGAAATGCCCCACACCTTCTCCGTGTAGGACTCGAAGAACATGGAGAAGAGCCGCCGGCCGAACCGGTTCGTGACCCACTGACGAAACGTGGTCTCCGGCAAGACGGGATTCAACCGCGCCTTGAGATAGCTGGCCAGAATGCGCACCGCCTCGATGGGCCCCAGCTTGCGCAGGCTTTCCATTGCCTCCAGCGGATAGTTGAAAAACTTGCGCCGATAGTAGATGCGCGAGAGCCGCGGGCAGTCGATGAAGTCGTCCGGCATGATCTCGCGCCAGACCTTGTTCACCTCCGTGGATTTGCTGAAGAAGCGGTGCCCGCCGATGTCGAAGCGGAAGCCGTTCGCATGCACCGTGCGGGAAATGCCGCCGACGTAGCTCGGATCCCCTTCCCAGACGACGACATCGCGCCCTTCCTTCACGAGCTCCCAGGCCGCAGTCAGCCCGGCCGGCCCCGCGCCCATGATCACGATCGGCTTGGAGGACATCTATCCGGCACAGTGTTCCGACTTCACTTCCGCGCGTCAAACAGGATCAACTGAACAGGTTTTCAATAAGGAAGCACTCTGGCACCTGGCCCTCCGTGAGCAGCACCTCCACCGCGTCGAAGCGATGGTAGATCTTGTCGCGATCCAGCTGCGCGAGGTATCGCTCGGCGGCGTACCGCAGCGCCTCCTGCTTGCGCGTATCGATCGACTCCGCCGGTCGGCCGAAGTCGACGCTCTCGCGGGTGCGTACCTCGACAAAGACGAGCATTTGCCCGTGCCGGCAGATTAGATCGATCTCGCCGCGTTCCGTGCGGTAATTGCGATAGAGCACGCGGTAACCGCGCGTGCGGAGGAACGCTGCGGCGACGCGTTCACCATGCGCTCCCCTCGCCGCTGTCGTCGAAAAGGCCGGCGCAGGCGCTTTCGCGGATCGGTCGAAAGCCGCGGCGATGAATCGTAGAAGGTCCGTGAAGGGCAAGGGCACGCTGGTGCTCGGGGGTTCCGTAGCCCTTATGTTTCTCGAAACCGTAGTGCGGGTAAAGCGCGGCGAGCTCGGTCATGGCCCGGTCGCGCGCGACCTTGGCGATGACGGAGGCGGCAGCGATGGACGGGCACTTCGCGTCGCCGTCGATGACGGTGAGCTCCTCGCACTCGAGGCCGGCCTTCATGTTGCCGTCGATGAGGCACAACTCCGGTGCGGAGATGAGGCCGGCCACGGCGCGGCGCATGGCGAGCAGGCTGGCGCGCAGGATATTGTGCAGCTCGATTTCCTCGATCGAGGCGACGCCGACCGACCAGCGGACTTCCGGGTGCGCGCAGAGAAACGCGCTCAGCTCCTCGCGCCACTCGGCCTGCAGGAGCTTGGAATCGTGCAGCAGCTTGTGCTTGAAGCCGTCCGGCAGGATGGCCGCGGCGGCGAAGACCGGCCCGGCCCAGCAGCCGCGGCCGACTTCATCCACACCGGCGACGATGACGACGTGCGAGGGCCGGATCTTGCGTTCGAATCTCCAGCTGAGGGCTCGGCGGCGCGGCGGCACGCGCTGATTAAATGAACCGGCGCGATGAAGTTCAAGTTACAACTCGCGAGGCGGATTGCCTTTCCGGTAGCCGGTGCCCTCCGAGCGCCGGTCTGAGTAGAATACGCGTCCGCGACGGACCGGCGCTCGGAGAGCGCCGGCTACCGGGGGGACCTAGGCCGCGGCGGCTTCGGCGGCCTTGGCCTTCTTGGCGGCGGACTTGGCTTTCTTCGCCACGGTCGCGCTCACGCGTTCCTTGACGAAAAGGGCTTCCTTGCCCTTGCGGCCACGGAGGTAAAACAGCTTGGCGCGGCGCACCTTGCCCTCGCGCTCCACCTCGATCTTCTCGATGCGCGGCGAGTTGAGCGGAAACACGCGCTCCACGCCCTCGCCGTAGCTGATGCGGCGCACGGTGAAACTCTCGTTCACGCCCCGGCCCTTGTGGCCGATGACGATCCCGGCGAAAATCTGCGTCCGCTCCTTCTCGCCCTCGCGCACGCGCGTGTGGACCT
>CAZZYY010000110.1:0-8701 GCA_964658475.1 uncultured Candidatus Methylacidiphilales bacterium
GATCACCGCCCCTTGACCCACCGCGTGAGAGGCAATAAAGGCAAAAATGCAGATCAGCACAATGCTGTAGTAATGAGTGAAAAATGCCCAAGAGGTCAGCCCCAGTGAAATGATGTACCCGAAAGAGCCAATGAAGAGCAAGGTGCGGCGACCGAGGCGGTCAATCAGCGCCAAGCCGACCAAAGTAAAGACAAGATTGGTTATTCCGATCCCGACCGATTGCAGCACGCGGCTTTATCTCCCAGGCCGGTTAGCTCAAAAATACGCGGGGCGAAGTAAAGCACCGCGTTGATTCCCGAAAGCTGGTTGAAGAACGCAATCATGAACGCAAGGAAAATAGGGAAGCGTAGGCGTCAACTCCAAAAAATGGGAGGCTGTGATCTTTTCAAATGCGGCTGCTGCCATGATTTCGTCCGCGTGGGCATTCAGTCGATCTTCGGGCAGAGCGGGCTCGATCAGCTTAAGTACCCTGAGACCCTCGATGCGATCTCCCTTGCGGCCAATCAACCAGCGCGGGCTTTCCGGCAAGCCGAAGCACATCAGGGCATAGATCAGCGAGGGAATAGCGGCGACCCCCAGCATCCATCGCCAAGCATCATCCCCCGCTATTCTTGCGATCACCGCGTTGGACATGAAGGCGATCACAATGCCGAAGACGAATGTTGAATTGGAACATGGCCGTTAGTCTTCCGCGGTAAGCCGCCGGCGCGATTTCGGAAATATAGAGGGGTGCCGCAATGGTGGAGATGCGATGCCCAAGCCGCCGATGGATCGTGCGGCTATGAACATCCCGACATTGTTGGCGAAGGCGCAACCGAGCGCCGATAGGATATAAAGAAATCCAATAAAGATCAGTGTCGGTTTGCGCCCGAATTTATCCGTCGGCCAGCCGCCCAACATGGAGCCGATAACCGTGCCGTAGAGCGCCGAGCCTAACGCGAGTCCATGCATTCCGGGACTTAGATTCCAAACGCTCTGGATCGTCTTTTCCGCGCCGGAGATGACCACGGTATCAAAGCCGAAAAAAAACCCGGCAAGGGCGGAGGTAATAGACCAATAAAAATACGATATTTCATATGTCGGGGTGTTGGACTTAAATAAGGAAGAAGGAGTTCTTCCGGTCGGCAACGGATCTAGTTTTTTTGTGCCGGATCACAAATTGCCACCCCGACAAGGCTGTCCGCGCAACCATAATAGACAAACCACTTGCCTTTGAAGAAGACGAGCCCTTCGGTAAAAGTTGTGCCTGCTTTGAAAAGCCCGGTTTTCTCGAACGGTAACTCAGGCTGAATGTAAGGATGATCCAGACGGGCAATCAGTTTGGTTGGATCCTTCGCATCGAAAAGCGCCTCCATCCCGGCGTAGACTGATTTGGGAAGAGAAGGATCCCCGTGCTTCTGCGGATCATCGTTTTCACCGTTGTAAAAAACGACAATCCCCTTGTCGGTCAGCACAGGCTCGGGGCCGATCTCATCAAGTCTACTATCGGCAAAGCCAGGCCGCGTTTTCATCACGACCACAGGATTGCCGTCCTTACCCTCCACGGGAACCCAATGGATGAGGTCGTCGGAGGTAGCCAAATTGACGTGACCTTCGCCAAAATACATCCAGTATTTGCTATTGATCTTGGCCGCGACAAGATGCCCATCTTTGACTTCATTCACGATGGAGGCTGACTTCAGTTGAACGCCGTGGTTGTCCTCATACTTCGAACCGCTAAAAGCAGAACCGTACTTGGTCCAAGTGCGCAAATCCTTCGAACTGGCAATGGCCAGTCGGGGGTGTTTCCCATTGTACTGGGTATAAGTCAGCACATAGAAACCATCGGGTGATTCGGTAACGCGCGGGTCTTCGCAACCGCCATGGCCATCGTTGCCGGCCCACTCCGCGCTTTGTTGGGCATCATCCGCTGGGTATAAGACCGGTGCCGGATCGGTTTTAAAATGAATACCGTCGGCGCTCTCCGCATAGCCGACACGGGAGCAAGTGTTACCCGGGCCTTGCTGGGCGCGGAAAAGCACGATGATCTTGCCGCCTCTCACCACGGCGGCTGGGTTGTAGACCCAGGCTTTTTCCCAATGGATCGGCGTCTTGCTCAGCGGACAATCAAAAACCGCATTCGGATCAGGCTTGATGACCGGTTCCTCCGCCGGACGAACGAAAGGCCCGATGGCCCAGGCCGGGAGTTGATTCGGGTCATCTGGGCCAGGATTTGTACTGCTGCTCGAGGCATCGGCAAAAAGGGTCGCTTGTAGCGAGCAGATGAAACAAAGAATGAGAAGATTTTTTTTCATAAGTTCGATTGCTGATTCAGTGAGGGTGACGCCCTTTGTATATCTCAGGTCGAGCAAGAGCGTAACCTTGGTTAGGCTTCGCTGCTAGCGCATCTCTTCCTTATCTAATCCGGAATAGGCTTGGCAAGTAACTCAGGACGTTCACGGAGGACTTTGATCAGCATTTCTCCAAAGAGGTTGTTGGCCCAAGCAAACCAGTGGCGTGAATACTTGGTCGCATCATCCTTGTTGAAGGACTCATGCATGAAGCCGGTACCTGCGGAAGAACGCTTCAGCATCGTCAGGCATGAGACGATCTCCGCGTCGTCCGTACTGGTTAAAACCCGGGCACAAAGACCGAGCGGCCAGATCATTCCCTTGCCCTTGTGGGGGCTACACTCCCCTTCCGCCACGGTTCCTTGGGCAAAATAGGGATCGTCCAAACTCAATGCCCACTTGCGCGTGGCCAAAACCACGGGATCACCGGCCAGGGAAGGCGTGAAATACGGGATTGAAACCAGGCTCGGCAGTCCAGCGTCGTCGAAAAGAAAGGTGTTCCCAAGACCGTCGACCTCGTAGGCATACATCTTGCCGTACTTGGGATCGTTAACCGTGCCATACTGCTCGACACCTTTCTGAACTTCGTTTGCCAGAGCACGACAATCGGTCGCCAAACTATCACCAGGCAGAAGCACATCTGCCATCTCCGCCAATTGCCGCAGGGAAGTCATCGCGAAGAGGTTTTCGGGGATATTGAAGAGATAAACGGTGGGATCGTCTGAATTTCGGAATCTTGTACAGATCATCCCCGTCGGTTTCATAGGCCCACCATAGTCTTTTCCGTGATGGTAAGGGCCTTGGTTATTCTTCCTCTGCTGTTCCCGCATGGTTGCTACCACTAAATGCATGGCGTCTTTCCATTCCTGGTCGAACGTCTCGTTATCGCCGGTCTCCTTCCAGTATTCATAGGAAAGACGGACGCAATAACTCAGGGAATCGAGTTCCCATTTACCTTCAAACACTGGCCCTTGGGGAGGGACAGGATCCTTCCGAAACGCGTTCGCGTATGGATAGATAAGAATACAAGCGGCCTGCCGGTGGATCAGACCGGCGACCATCTCTGCCAAATGAGGATCGTCTTTGCAGAGGGGAAGGTAGGCCTGGACTTGGGCAGACGAATCGCGCAGCCACATCGCATTGATGTCTCCCGTAATAATAAACGTATCCGGTTTGCCGTTGCGAGTACCCACCGTCACCGTGGTGTCGAGAGTGTTCGGATAGGAGAGCTCGAAGATCTTGGCCAGTACAGGATCAGCGACTTTTTGCGTGACGAGCTTGATCTCTTGTTCGACCGCCTCACTGGTAAACTTCCGCTTCTCCGGCGCCAATCGAACCGGGATTTTTTGATTAACCTCTGCGCGAGCGGTGGAGAGGAAAACAAGGGTGACACCAAGAAAAATCAAGCTGGGTCGAATATAGGCGGACATGGTTTAGCGTCGGTTTGGAACCTATCAATTATCTCAAGCGATACTGATTTGGTCACAGTTTGCTGGAATCATAGATTAAAACAAAACTCTACGCCTCGTCTCGTTGTCTTGCCATGCTTGATTTACTTATTTCTTGCCTGGCTAATCCCAATGCGTTAAATCATCGCTCCAGGCAACGTTAATGCTGGCATAAATTGTCGAATCAACCTCGGGGATCGTGTTCAGAATAATGGGAGGCGGCGGCACCATTCTGAATGTACTTCGCTGATTGCGTGCTATCATCCTCCGAGGCTACGCCGGGTTTGACTTGGCTGGCTATGTGAGACTTTTCTGAGCTGATCTAATCTTGCTTTCACCGATTCACGCATAACAACACTCCTTACTGACGCATAACAAAGGTTTTCTTTTCCTTACTCGAAAGCGCACGGTCAGACTTGAAAATCCTGTAAAAAGGCGTTACACTAGAGAAACTTAGGAAAGGAGACGGCGAGATAGCTTCCATCTATGACCGCCGCATCTCCTTGCGCCAGGGACGAGGAGCACACAAGCCTAGTTGGGGACCCTCAATCCGAGACCACACGGTGGCGGCGCGTTCCGCCGATTTTGCGTGGGTCAAAGACTGCCGCTCCAGGACGTTATCTGGCTTGGAGCAGGACGCTGATGCCGCGCTGCATTTCGAAACCGCTGAAATGCTGCAGTGAAACCAGCTGCAGGCGCACGGGATCACCGGACTGGAGATCGTTCAACTCGTTCGGCAAGGATTTTTCGTCGGTGATCGGATGATTGCCCATCCCGACCACAATCATGCCCTTGCGCAAACCGGCATCCGCGGCGGGACCGTCGTCATCCACGGAAGCGACAATCAGGCCGCCGTCATCAAATTGCAATTGCGCCGCCTGGTCGTCGGTCAGCGGGGCCAGGACAAGGCCCAACCGCTGGTGAACAAGGTCGAGCAGCGAGTGGGCGCGCGTGCCGGTGGTCGTGCTGGCGGTCTTCTGGCCCCGGGCCACGGCCATGGCGTCCGTTGCCCATGGCACGACCACCTCGTAGGGAATGGCAAACCCGATATTCTCGATCGCCGGTCCGGCCAGCTTGGCCGAGTTAATGCCGACGAGGCTGCCGTTGAGGTCGACGAGCGGACCGCCGCTGTTGCCGGGGTTGATCGCCGCGTCGGTCTGCAGCAGGTTTTTGTAGCTGTGGCCCTCCGCGGCAAAGGTACGGCCCTTCGCACTGAGAATGCCGTGGCTGGCAGAGCTCTGGTACCCGGCCGGGCTGCCCATCGCGATGACCGTTTCACCGAGCAGATTCGGCGAGACGTAGTTCAGGTCAAAATAGGGAAATTGCACCGCCTGGTCCTCGATCTTGAGCAGGGCGAGATCGGCGTCGGCATCGGCGTTGACGATTTGCGCCTTGAACTTGGAACCGGACTTCAACGTGACCAGGACCTCCTTTTCCCGCTCCGCGAGCTCCACCACGTGGGCGTTGGTGAGGACGAAGCCGTCGGCGGAAATGATCAACCCGGAGCCGATGCTCTGCTCGGGCGTATTGCGCTGGAGGCGAAAGTTGCGGAAGAACGGGTCCACCGCGTTGTAGTATTCCGGCACGGTGCCCTGGGCGGTGATATTCACCACGGCGGGCATGACGTTGTTGATCACCTTGACGATCGGCTCCTCGGCCACGTTGATCTGCCCTGGCGGCGGAGCAACCTTTCCCGCCGTCGCGGGGACCGCCGAGTTCAACCCGTGGCCCGCCGCAGGAGACGCGACCGCCGGAGTGGTGGTGGCTGCCGTGGCGAGAACGCCAGGAAGCAGCCCCAAGACGCAACCCGCAAAAAGACAAACTTTCATACAAGGAAAAAGGGCTTCACTTATCTCTTATCCGCGGGCGAAATCAAATTACGAGAACGAAAATGCGCCGCGACTATCGTCAGCCCCGTCACATTCGCGAGATGCCCGGAACGCCGCCGACCGAGCTGGAGGTGCAGGCGCTTTGGTTCGAGCAACTCTACCGGCCCGAACTGACGACCGACGATGGACGAGTCGCGCAGATCGTTCAACCCGGCTTCTGGAACCATGCCGCGGGTCCGGATTTCACGCGGGCGGCGTTGCGCTGGCAGGGAACGACCGAGACCGTGGTCGGCGAGGTGGAGGTGCATCTGCGCGCCGACGACTGGCACCTGCACGGCCACGATGCCGATCCCGCCTACGAGCACGCCATCCTGCACGTGGTGTGGGAGGCGGGAAAGGGGCCGGCGTTTTTTCCTGCCACGGCCTCGTTCCGGCGCGTGCCGCAGGTGGTGCTGAGCACGCAGCTCGTCGCGCCGTGGGAGGAACTGCGGCCGCTCTGCGCCGACCTGGTGCAGCGTCCCCTGCCCGGCGCGGCGCCGGGACGATGCTCCTCCGTCCTGGCTGGCCTGCCGGCGACGCGCGTGCTGGAAATCCTGCGCACGGCAGGCCTTTTCCGCCTGCGGCAGAAAGCGCGACGCTGGCACTGGCGGCGCGAGATCGCGGGCCGCGATCAGGCGTTGTTTGAGGGGCTGGCGGAGGCGCTTGGGTTCCACGCCAATCAGGTGCCGATGCGGCTGGTGGCGCAGCGGCTGCCTTATGCACTCCTGCGCAGGCTGACCCTGGTGGAACGGCAGGCGCACCTTTTCGGCCTCTCCGGCTTTTTGCCGGAGGAAAGCGTGGCGCTGCTGCGGGCGGAGCCGCGCGGCTGGGTGCGCGATCTGTGGGAGAGCTGGTGGAAGGCGCGCGGGCCGCTGGATTACGCGCTGCTCGGGCGCAGTCAGTGGAAGCTCGCCGGGCTGCGTCCGCTCAATCGGCCGGAACGGCGATTGGCCGCGCTGGCGCAAATCGTGGCGCTCTTGCCCAAGCTGGGCGCGGCACTGGACCGGCGCGACGACGCGCGTTTTGCCGATCTGCTGCTCGGGGTGCGGGACGAGTTTTGGGAAAAGCACGCCACGCTGACCGGCCGTGAACTGGCCGCGCCATGCCGGCTGCTGGGAGAGGAACGGGTTCATGATATTTTGATCAACGTGTTCTGGCCCTTGGTTTCGCTCGACGATCCCGCAGCGACCGAAGGCGGTCTGACCGCCATGACGGCCGCGCCGAACAACGCCGCGCGCATTGCCACGCAGCGGATGCTGCTGGCGCCGCTGACCGGCAGGCAGCAGCGGGAAGCGCTCGTCCAGCAGGGCCTGCTGCAAATCTACCGCGACTATTGCCTGACCGACTGCTCGCAGTGCGCGGCCTGCACCTTTCCCGAACTGGTCAGCTCGTGGGATTCGCCGCCTTGATTGCGTCGGCGACGGTGAGCTTGCCGTCGTAGATGGCCTTGCCGACGATCGCGCCCGCCGGGTGAGCCTCGCACTCGCGCAGGGTGGTAATATGTTCGAGCGTAGCGACGCCACCGGAGGCGATGAGCTCGACCTGCGGCACAGTGCGCGCGAGTTCCGCGAGCGCGGGCAGGTTCGGGCCGGTGAACATGCCGTCGGTCGCGATGTCGGTGTAGATGATGGTGCGCACGCCCTCGGCGGCGACGGCGCGGGCGAGGTCCGGCGCGGTCCACCGGCTCGGCGCGGTCCAGCCCTTGGTGGAGACGATGCCGTTCTTGGCGTCGATGCCGATGGCGATCTTTTCCGCGCCGAACCTGGCAACCATGTCGCGCACGAAGGAGAGCGACTCGCACGCGGCCGTGCCGATGACGGCGCGCGCGACGCCGACGGCGAGCACGTGCTCGATGGACGTGCGCGTGCGCAAACCGCCGCCCATCTCGATAAAGATCGGCACGGCTTGCGAGACGGCCTCGACGAGCTTCAAGTTCTTGAATTCGCCGGTGAAGGCGCCGTCCAAGTCGACCATGTGGAGGTGACGCGCGCCTTCGGCGTAGAAGCGTTGCGCGACGGCCACCGGGTCGACGCCGTACACGGTCTGCGCATCAGCGCGGCCTTGCTCCAGTCGTACAACCTGGCCGTCCCGCAGGTCAATGGCGGGATAGATATGCATGTCACTGTATAGAAAGAAGATGCACCAGCCGTCAACAGCTAGCGCGCGACCGGGATGCTGAGCTCGACAAAATTGCGCAGCAACCGCAGGCCGGCCCGCTGGCTTTTCTCGGGATGGAACTGCGTGGCGATGACGTTGTCGCGCGCGATCGCGGCCGCGAACGTTTCGCCGTAGGTCGTTTCGAGCGCGATGAGCGACCGGTCGCGCGGCGCCACGTAGTAGCTGTGGACGTAGTAGACAAAATCGCCGGACGCGATCCCAGCGAGCAGCGGCGCATCCGGCTGCTTCACCTCCACGGTGTTCCAACCGATCTGCGGAATCTTGAGCCCGGCTGCGTCCGGGAATTTTTTCACCTCGCCGGCGAAGAGGCCGAGGCCGGGCCGGCCGGGCGCTTCCTCGCTCGATTCAAAGAGCATCTGGTAGCCGACGCAGATGCCGAAGAACGGCTTGCCCGATTTCGCCCATTCCAGCACCGCGTCCCACATGCCGGAATCGGCCAGGCACCGCACGCAGTCGCCGAACGCGCCGACGCCGGGAAGCACGAGTCCATCGGCCTTGGCGATCTCGCGCGGGGTGCGGACGAACATCGCGTCGCCGCCGACGTGCTGCAGCGCCTTTTGGACGCTGCGCAGGTTGCCGATGTCGTAGTCGACGATGCCGATCATGAGTTACCTAATAGAGCCTGCGGCGAGCGACGCGCAAGGTCGAGAAGCCGGAGCGCCGCGCCGGTCGGTTTGCGTCGCCCGCTTTCCCAACTGCGGGCAGTCGCCACGGGAACGTTGAGCACCCGGGCAAAGACCGGCTGGCTCAGCTTCAGTTTGGAGCGGATCCGGGCGATGTCGCGCGCCTTCATCGCGGGCACCGGGTCAGGGACAAAAACTGTGTGGGTCCGGAGCGTTAGTTTCTTTTCGCCGGACAGATGGGAAACGTGCTCCCT
>CAZZYY010000111.1:0-4051 GCA_964658475.1 uncultured Candidatus Methylacidiphilales bacterium
TCGCTCCGGGCTCGGGCCGATCCCGGCTACCTGCCGAAGCCGGTCGGTTGCGAACGTTTCTATTCCGACCGGCGCTCGGAGAGCGCCGGCTACCACTGAGGTTTTGCCGTTTAGGGCGGACGAAGGAGAGTGCTTCTCCGTAACGGAAAAGCTACGCCAGCCGGACGACTCGCCAGTCGATGTTGAGGGCGTCGCAGAGGGATTTGAGCTCGGTTACGGTCCAGTTTTTGGCGGCGGCGGGGTCTTGGGCGAAGGGTGAAAGCGCGACGTTGATCTTCTTTTCAAACTGGGCGAGCGACATCTGCTTGTGGTAGAGATGGGCCTGGAGCCGTTCCCGCAATTCGGTGGGCGTCAGGGCGGTGCCGGAGAGCTGCGGCTCGGGAAAGATCTCGCGCACGGTGAGCTTGAGCGCCTCGCCCAGGAGGTGGAACTGCCGCAGGGTGAGCGCGCTGGTGACGGCTTCGGGCCGAATCTCGATGGCGGTGTAGTCGGCGGAGGCGAGCTCGAGGATGGCGGCCATTTCCTCGAGGGAAAGCCCGAGGCTTTCGCGGCGGCTGCGAATGAGGACATGGGGCGGCAGGCGGTCGTCGATCGGGTCCTTGGGTGGGCGGACTTTGGCGAGGTTGGGCAGCGTGGTGGTCTGCCCGGAGGGCGCGGAGGCCATGCGCCGCGCGACCTCGATCGCCTGGGCGCGCGTCTGGACGGCGCCTTCCAGTTGCGCCTCGTAGATGATTTCCAGAATGCGCCCCAGAGATTTGCCGGGCGGGATGCCCATGGCGAGCAGGTCGCGGCCGTTGATGAGGCGCGGGGGCTCGATCTCCTCGGGCGCCATGGTCTCGATCTGGTGCTTGAGGAACTCGTAGTGCTTGAGGTCGCCGTGCGAGCTGGCGCAGTCGATGCGGTGCAGTTCGAGCTCGAGCGGGAAATGGGGGCGGGCCATCATGCGCTTGAGCGTGCTGGGGCGCATGTGGGGCACGTCCTTGAACTGCATGTGGTGCTGCACGGCCTCGCGCACGGTGGCGATGGTTTTGTTGTCGTAACGGAGGCCGGTCATGATGCGCTCGGCCATGTCGGCGCCGACGGTTTCGTGACCGCTGTGGCGGATGCGGCCGTTCTCATCGATGGTGGCGGTGGCTTTCTTGCCCACGTCGTGCAGCAGGATGCTGAGCGCGAGCGGGAGGTTGGGCTGCTCGATCTTGGTGAGCATGAGCCGCACGTGCTCGAAGACGTCGCCCTCGGGATGGTACTGGGGCGGCTGCTCGACGCCGTGGAGCGCGGCGATGTCGGGCAGGACATGCGCGAGCAGGCCGCTGCGGTCGAGCAGGTCGAGGCCGAGTTCGGGCTTGGGCGTGGTGAAGATGAGATTGAGCTCGTCGCGGATGCGCTCGGCGCTGATGTCGCGGATGCGCGGCGCGGCGGCGACGAGCGCGGCCCAGGTGCTGCCCTCGATGCGGAAGTTGAGCCGGGTGGCGAAGCGGATGGCGCGCAGAAGGCGCAGGTGATCCTCCGCAAAGCGCGCGGCGGGATCGCCGATGGCGCGAATGACGCGGGCCTGCAGATCGGCCTGGCCGCCGACGTAGTCGATGACGCGGTCGGCGATGGGATCGTAGAAGAGGCCGTTGATGGTGAAGTCGCGCCGCTGGGCGTCTTCCGCGGCGGTGGTGAAGCGGACGGCCACGGGGCGGCGGCCGTCGACGTAGGTGCCGTCGTGGCGGAAGGTGGCGACCTCGTAGGTGCCCTCACCGACGAGCACGCGCACGACGCCGAACGATTTGCCGGTGAGATCGGTGACGCGCGGGAAAAGCTTCTGCACCTGGTCGGGCAGCGCGCTAGTGGCGATGTCGTAGTCCTTCGCCTCCCGTCCGAGCAACTGGTCGCGCACGCTGCCGCCGGCGAAATAAGCGACGTGTCCGGCCCGCTGAAGCCGCGCCACAATTTCGATGGCGGCGTCTCTCATATTTGCGAGAGGACGGGCTGGTCCTCGCTCACGTGCGGCGCGGGTGGCGCATGGGTCTCGTGGCGGTAGAGGTGATAAAAGGCGCCGCCGAGCAAGCTCCACATCAGGTTGAGGACGAAGAAAGTGAGCGAAAAGGTCACGGCGGTGTTGCCGTCGATGCCGAGCAGGCCGAGGAAGTTTTTGAAGAGCAACTCGCGCACGCCGATGCCGTTCATGCTGACCGGCAGCGCGATGAGCATGTTCACGATGGTGAGAATGGAGCAGAAGGCCAGGAGGGGGATGCCGGGCAGGTGCATGGCCTGGGTGATGCAGTAGCCCATGAAGACGAGGCTGAAGTTGGAAACCAGCGAGGCGAGCAGCGCGACGAGGTTGCGCCCGAAGGCGCGCGCGGTGGTCTCGTAGGCGGCGAGGACCTTGGAGACCTTGCCGGCGAAGGGGAGCTTGTCGAGCAGCGCCCGAATCCCGGGGCGGCTGAGAAGCAAGGGCGCAAGCGTGGCGCCGCTGGACGCGACGGCGCCGCCGGCGGCGAAGAGATAAAACGTGCCGGTGAACGCCCGCGTGAAGTGGGTCGAGAGAAGCAGCGGCAACTGGGTAAAGGAGAGCACCACGCCGAAGAAGAGCATGGCGACCATGCCAATAACGCGGTCGACGATGACGGTGAAGCCGACGGCGGTTTTCTTGTCCGGGACGTTGCGCGCGACGTAGAAGATTTTTACCACATCGCCGCCGGTGGTGCCGACGAGGAAGGCGCTGAAGAACTGGCCGATCATGTTGAGCTCGAGCACGCGCCAGAACTTGAGCGCGACGCCGTGGACGCCAAGGAGCATCCGCCAGCGCCACGAGACAATGAGGAGCGTGGGTGCGAAGGCGAGGAGGGCGACGAGCAGCCAGCCGACGTCCATGGTGCGGACGTGGGTCCAGACGCTGCCCCAGTTCGCGCTGCGCACGACCAGGACGATGCAGAGGAGGGAGATCGCCGAGCGAACGATCAGGCCAAGTCGGCGACGTAGGAATTCCATAGGTGGCGGCTGGCGATGACTTGCTCCTCCGGGGTGTGGGGAGAGAGTTCAAGGGTAGCGATAGCGTCCCGCGGCACGATGGGCAAGAGCGCCGCAAAATCGATTTCGCCATGGCTGAGCGGGAGGTGATCGTCGCTGGGCCGGCGGCAATCGTGGATGTGGAGGCCGATGAGGCGCGGGGCGCGCAGGCGCAGGGTCTCGGCATGGTCGTGCCACCCGAGGAATTCCTTGCGCGCGGCGTGGCCGAAGTCGTGCCAGTAGCCGACCACCTCCGGCGGATAGGTGTCGAGCACGCCGGGGAACTCCTCCTCGTGCGGGAATTCCTCGAAGTCCTCGCGAATCTCGAAGCCGACGCGGACCTTGAGCTCGCCGGCGAGAGCGATGAGCGGGTCGAGGCATTCTTTTACGCGGGGCCAGATGTAGGTGAAGTTCTCGCGGCGTTTCTTGACCGCCTCGACCTTGGCGTCGGTGTAGGCGCGGCTGAGGTACTTGCCGTTTTCGTAGAGCGCTTCGAGTTTGCCGGTGACGCGCGGGCCGGCGCTGCCGAGGTGGAAGACCACGCCGCGCGCGCCGAGCTTGGCGGCCTGGCGCAGGGTCTCCTCGCTCGCGCGGACGGCGAGCCGGCGGACTTCGGGGCGCGGGTCGGAGAACTCGTAGGCGTTGGGATTGGGCCGGACCACGCTGGTGGGGACGGGGCAGAAGTTATGGAGGGAGTTGATCTTGATCAAGTCGGTCTCCCACGCCTTGAGGATGCCGGGCCAGAGCGAAAAGCGGATGGCATGGCCGAGCTCGACGGCGGGAAAGCCGAGCTGGCGGATTTCCTGGAGCATCTCGTAGCCGTCGTGGTGCCGGTAGGAATTCCAGGCGGTGGACAATGCCAGCGGCGACATGCGGGACGCTAACACGGCGGGGGCGGTGTGTCACTGGCGGGGGCGGAGGGAGCGAACGTCGCTTGGTCGCCGCTGTGGCGGGCCGCTGTTGTGGCTCCGGAGTTGTTCTTTCGAGATGACCAGCGCCTTGCGGGCATCCTGCGGTTGTCCTTGCGGTTGTCGATGGGTCGGACAGGTAGCCGGGG
>CAZZYY010000111.1:4119-8681 GCA_964658475.1 uncultured Candidatus Methylacidiphilales bacterium
CCCCCCCGCTACCTGGGGAGGCTTGGCCTGTCGCGGAGTTACCTAGCTGCATTCCGCCGCACAGGAAGGCATGGCGTTTTGCTAGCAGGATGCGTTGGCGGGCTGGACCGAACGGGTGGGGTGCAGCAGCAACTCGCGATCGAAGCAGGCGACGAGCGCGACGACGAAGAAGAGGTCGCCCACCACACCGTTGCGCAGGAAGGTCCAGGTTGGCTGCCAACCGGGCAGGCCGATGGTGTTGGCCTGCCACCAGCCGGCCCAGGTGGGCGCGTAGGAGGGCTGCGGGCCGGGCACGGAGGCCTCCCACCAGGCGAAGGTGTTGGCGAGGACGTAAAAGACGATGGAACAGAGTACCGAGCCAGCGGCGATTTTCAGCAGGGTCTTGTGGCGGGCCAAGGCGAGACCAAGCAAACCGGCGGCGATGTAAAAAGCGAGTGAGGCGCCCGTCCACCACGTGAACATATGGCCGCTGACGCGCTGGTTGACCGAGAGGAACGCGCCGTCGCTCAGCAGCATGGCGACCGGGCCGATCAGCCAGCCCCAGGCGCGCGGGAGGTAGATCGCGCCGATGAGCGCCACGGCGACCAGGGGCGAGATGTTCGGCACCCACTCGGGATGCAGACCGCCGAGCAAGCGATAGCTCACGCAGCCGAGAAGGAGAAAGAGCGCGCGGTACGTGGCGGAACGGTTGGAGGTCATGGACAAGAGAGCCTATCGCCGCGTGGGGTGAAGACAAGCCGTGGAAGGAGGTGCCTCTCGACGGGAATAGGGGACGAAGCAAAGATTAAAAAAGATTGCCTGGGCGTGATCGTTAACTTAGAAGCATGCGATTCGAAATCGAACACCACTTAAGAATATGAAGCTATCTCTTCTCCTCGCCGTCCTCGCAACCACATCGACATGGCTCAATGCCCAGACGTTTGGTCCGCAGCAATCGAGCGATCCGGGAAACGCCAGCATTACCTTCAACTCGGCGACGGGCAGCTTTACTTACACCGATGGATCCACCCCCAATGACGACAGTTCGTTCCTGCCCCTCACCGGCAGCTCGGCTGCCTTCATCACCGGGAACAGCTCGTGGACTTCCAGCCTAAACGTGAGCCTGGGTGCGGACACCCTGACCAGCACGGGGACGGAAACTCCGCAGTTTGGGATGGCGCTGGGGATCACGGCCACCGTGGGCGGCGACACTTACCAAGCCTCGATCAACCTTGCGCAGGACAACAACACGGGAAGCACCAGCAACAGCGATGTCCCGAACAATGCCTACGGAACGCTCGCCGAATTTGAAGTGGATAAAAACGGCATTCCCCAGCAGACGATGGCCCTCAATGGGGCGTCTTCCTATGCGGGTACCAGCTATCGTCAGATCAGCGGCGGGACGAACGGCGACGCTGCGACCGAGCCCATCGGAGCAGCCACGGGCGTGCTGGGCCTGAGCTTTAATTCACTGACCGACATCCTGACCGGCACGTATGACGGCACGGCCCTGGGGAGCGTCAGCCTGGCCCCACTCGGGGCCAGCCCGACTCTGACTCTTGGCGTGGCAGGCTTCTCCGGCGAAGGGGTGGCCGTGACATCGGGATTGGCGACGGCCAATTCCTTTAGTGCCGCGCCGGAGCCCTCGACCTTGCCGATGTTGCTGGGAGGATTGGGAACGTTGATCTTCTCGGGGGTCGCGCGGCGCGGGCTGCGCGCGCAGGCGTAAGCCGGTTCCTTGACCTAATCCCGGCGCGGGGCGCGCCAGGAGCGGAAGGTGCGCTCCTCGTGGCCGTCCATGCCTTCGACCAGCTGGGGCGCCAACTCGATGGCTGGAGGGGCAGCCGGGGCGATTTCCGGATATTCGTAAATGTCGCCCTTGTAGTTGCGCAGGACGATGCGGTCGGGCATTTGCGCGACGATGTAGTTGGGGTTGACGGGGATCTTGCCGCCGCCGCCGGGGCCATCGATGACGTACTGGGGGATGGCGTAGCCGGTGGTGTGGCCGCGCAGGTTTTCCATGATCTCGATGCCCTTGGCCACGGTGGTGCGCAGGTGCGAGGAGCCCTGGATGAGGTCGCACTGGTAGAGATAGTAGGGACGCACGCGGCAGCGGAGCAGCTTCTGCACGAGCGTCTTCATGACGGCTGCGTCGTCGTTCACGCCGCGGAGGAGGACGGACTGGTTGCCGAGCGGGATGCCGGCATCGGCCAGGCGGCCCAGCGCGTCGCGCACCTCGACGGTGAGCTCCTTCGGATGATTGACATGCACGCTGATGAAGAGCGGATGAAACTCCTTGAGCATGGCGCAGAGTTCCGGAGTGATGCGCTGGGGCAGGAAAATGGGCACGCGGCTGCCGATGCGCAGGAACTCGATGTGCTCGATGGCGCGCAGGCGAGAGAGAAGGTTCTTCAGGCGCGAATCGGACAGGAGCAACGCGTCGCCGCCGGAAAGGAGGACGTCGCGCACCTCGGTATGCTCCTGCAGGTAGGCGATGGCGCGGTCGAAATCGAGCTCGAGCTCCTGCTCGCCCACGCCGCTGACCACGCGGCTGCGCGTGCAGTAGCGGCAGTAGGAGGCGCAGCGGTCGGTGACGAGGAAGAGGACGCGGTCGGGATAACGATGAACCAGGCCGGGGACGGGCATGGCGTGGTCCTCGCCGCAGGGGTCGGCGAGGTCGCTGGGGGCATAGGTCATCTCCTCGATGCGCGGGATGACCTGGCGGCGGATGGGGCACTCGGGGTCGAAGGGGTCGATGAGGTTGAAGAAGTAGGGCGTGATGCCCATGGCGAGCTTGGTGTTGGCGAGCAGGACGCCGGCATGCTCCTCGTCGGTGAGCTGGAGCTTGCCCTGCAATTGCTCGAGCGACTTGATGCTGTGGCGCATCTGCCATTGCCAGTCGTTCCACTGGGCGGGCGTGGCGTCGGGCCAGAAGCCTTGGCCGGGCGAGGTAAACTGGCGGTGGGTGAGATCGAGCGTGTTCATGGAAGGAAAGCGGTGGCCGAAAAGGCGGGGTGGAAAATCCGCGGGGGAAGGAAAACAGGACGGCAGTCGTCTTATAGGCGGATGCGTTGAAAATACGCGGTAGCCTTGGGGTGTCAAATCGATGGCGTGGGCGCTCAGTTCCGGTTTGCGTCGACTTCGCACGCGGGGCATGCTGACCCGCGCGCGGGCCCCGAGCCACGCCCGCCGGCTTTTTCGTGACGCGACTCCCCTCCTCCTCTTCCCGGCCGGCGCAGCCGCTGAACTCGCTCCGGGTGCGGCCGACGACCTACACGGTCGCGGTCTACGTGCTGGCCGCCGTGCTCCTGTTCGAGGTGGTGATGGTGATTTCGGTGTTCTGGCTGCGCTCGATGGTGGTGCCGGTTAATTTCCAGGTGCCGAAGGCGCACGGCGCGCTGGCCGCGGCGAAGCCGGCGCCGTTCATCCCGCCCATCCTGCCGCCGGATGTGCCGAACCTGGCGGTCTCCGGCCAGCGCACGCTGCTGGCGCTGCCGGGCGCGAACGACATGCAGACGCAGATCACGGCGCTGATCGACCGGGCGAATGACGAGTGGCTGCACAAGAAGGATGCGAAGTCGGCCATCGATGTCCTTACCCGCGCGGAGGATCTCGATCCGCGCAACCCGAAGGTTCTTCAGGATCTGGCGGAGATTTATTACTACTCGAACAATCTGCCGCTCTCGAAGATTTACTGGCGGCGGGTGGTCGACCTTGGTCCCGTGGTGGGAAGCGCCTATTCGCTCGCGATCGACCATCTGACCCTCGATTCCACGCCGGCCTATAGCCCGCTGCATTCTCCCTCTATTTTCGGAAGGGAGATCTATATCGAAAGCGTGGAGAAGACGCCGGTGGATACGGAGAGCGGCGCGCCGATGTTCAAGCTGCGGGTCGTGCTGATGCGCAAGGACCCGAACATGGCGGACTTCGACCAGCGCAAGCTCCAGCCTTACGTGATCTTTTACCAGAACTCGGGCGATCCGGGCTCGATCCCGGGGCCGGGGGCGTTGCGCGCCGATCTGCGGCCGCACAAGGGTGGATTCGACGACATCTTCCTGTTTCAGGACAAGCGGACGAGGGAAGCCATGACGGTGGAGTACACGATGCCGGTGCCCGGCATGCCCGGTCCCGATGGCAAGCCGATGGGCAGCTATTACGGCTACGTGATTGGCATCTATTATGACAAGACGCTGCAGGACGTGCGGAGCGAGCCCGCCGACCTGCTGACGCGCCTGCCGCTGCCGGACGGGATCGAGTAGCCAGGATTACCGAGCGGGCGACACGGTGCCGGGGAGGAGCCTGAGCCCGAATTGGCGCGAGCAGCCGCTGCTTGTCGTCGAAAGAAGCGAGGGCCCTGGCTTGTACCCGCAACGCTACCGCGACATGCAGGATATCGAGACTGCGCGCGGCGGTTTTGGACGTGTACTTGCGCGAAAGCTCGCGCTCCGCCGGTAGCGGGGACCGGACCGATCCCGGAGCGGGCAACGCAAGCGGAATGCCTTCCTGCCCTCCTGTCTTCCTGGCTTCCCCGATTCCGCCGCTGCTGCGGCTCCGGCATCGAGCCGATGCCGGCTACCGGCGGA
>CAZZYY010000112.1:0-248 GCA_964658475.1 uncultured Candidatus Methylacidiphilales bacterium
GTTCTTTGCTGGGGTGAGGTTTGAACGAGAGGAGTTGCGGGGGCAGGGGTGGTCGTGAGCGGGGACGGGGTGGTCGGAATTTTCTGTTTTGCGTCGGCGGTCATAGACCGCCGCTACAGAAGGTCGCGCGGCGTCACTTTGGAGGCGAGCGCGGCGGCTCGCTCGCTACTTCGCGAAGTACTCGAGGACGCCGCGTTCGACGGCCAGCGCGTATTCGCGATAGATGCTCGGCACGCTCTGGCCAGATC
>CAZZYY010000112.1:258-8115 GCA_964658475.1 uncultured Candidatus Methylacidiphilales bacterium
CCGCGATGATGCGGTAATAGGCGTCGCGCGCATTCATGTAGGGGCCTTCGCAATAGATGACCGGCCCGTGATAAAGGCTGTTGGCCAGCAGGTCGCGGGTGTAGACACTGGGCACATCGGTGATCTGGCGGGCAAAGCTCGTGTTGAAGTTGTCCGGCGGATAACCGAAGGCCTGCAGCATCTCCCGGCCGACGAGCATGCAGCCCCGCTCCTCCGCCGCGGCGTCGCGATCGAGCAGCTTGCGCATCATGTCGTAGCGCTTGTCGTCGTAGACCAGCTCGGAGCGTTCGTAGCAGCCGTTGACGAAAATGATCAGCTTGCTGGTGCCGGACAGGGTCGGGTGATCGGGATTGCCCCAGTCGTCCGCGTTGTAGTGCACGCAGATGGTGAGGTCGGGGTGCTGCCGGTTGACGAGATCGGCCCGGGCGCGAATTTCCGCGCTGCGGTAAAAGAGCAGCGCCGCCTCGTTGTCGATGCGGCTTTCGCTGAAGGCGCGCGCGTGCGAGTGGCGCGGGGAAAGATCCGGCAGGCCGAAGATTTCCTCCGAGACGCTGGAACTGCCGGACGGCGCGGCGAGCGCGGCGATGGCTTCGTGATGCAGCGTGTCGGGGCGCTCGTCGGTCGTCGGCTCGTAACCGTGCTTGGCCCAGATGATCTGCGCGCCGTCGCTTTCCAGCCGCTCGGCCAGGATCTTGCAGGTGATGAGATTGAGCTGCGCCTCCATCACGGGCGGGTCGTCCCCGAGCTTGAAGTAGCGCGCCTCGAGCTTCGCCCAGTCGCCGCCGATATGGCCGGGATCGAGTGCGATCTTCAGCCCGGCCAGCGGCGTGCGCGGATCGGTCGAGATGCCGTGCGTCTTGTAGACGTAGGGCCGGGGAAGCTCGGTCGCGCTGCTGCCGGCGAAGTGCAGCGTGAACTCCGGTGTCCTCTTCGTCGCGTCGGTGTAGATGGTCACGTGGTCCGGCGTCAGCGTGGCGAACGTCCAGAAGCCGCCGTCGGGCGAATAGACCGTGTTGACCAGGCGCGCGAACTCGTCGTGCGTGATCGTGCGCTGGTAGCCGCCGAGCTTCGACCAATCCGGCACCGGCGCGAGGGGCGAGACCTTGACCGCCAGGATCGGCAGCGCGAACGCCAGGAAAAGCAAGCCGGTGAGAAGGCGCATGAGCACTCGCCTCAAGTTACCAAAGGGTGGGCGAATGCAAGCCGCGAGGGGCGGATGAGCGAGGAGTAACGTACCCGGCGCCGCGCCGCGTGAACTTCCGGCGGCGACGGGACAAAGCTTTTGCATCGCGCGGGCCGTGACCTAGAGTTTTGCTCTCATGAGCACGAGTTCCCCCATCCGCGAATTCATCGCGCATCATTATCGCCACTTCAACGCCGCCGCGCTGCACGACGCGGCGAAGGGTTACGAGACGCATCTGGGCAGGGGCGGGAAGATGTTCGTCACGCTCGCCGGCGCGATGAGCACGGCCGAGCTCGGGCTTTCGCTGGCGGAGATGATCCGGCAGGACAAGATCCACGGCATCTGCTGCACCGGCGCGAACCTGGAGGAGGATGTCTTCAACCTCGTCGCGCACGATTACTACGAGCGCGTGCCGAATTACCGCGACCTGACGCCCGCCGACGAGCAGGCGCTGCTCGACCGCCACATGAACCGCGTGACCGACACCTGCATCCCGGAGATGGAAGCGATGCGCCGCATCGAGAAGGCAGTGCTGGACGAGTGGGTGAAGGCCGACCAGGCGGGCGAGCGTTATTTCCCGCACCAGTTCATGTACAAGATCCTCCTCTCCGGCGTGCTGAAGAAGGAATACCAGATCGACCCAAAAAACTCGTGGCTGCTCGCGGCGGCCGAGAAGAACCTGCCCATGTTCGTGCCGGGCTGGGAGGACGCGACGCTGGGCAACATGTACGCCGGCCACGTCATTTCCGGCGACGTGAAGAAGGTGCACACCGTGCGCACCGGCATCGAGTACATGATGGAGCTGGCGGAATGGTATACGGCCACGTCGAAGGAAAGCTCGATCGGCTTCTTCCAGATCGGCGGCGGCATCGCGGGCGATTTCCCCATCTGCGTGGTGCCGATGCTGCACCAGGATCTGCAGCGCGACGAGGTGCCGCTCTGGGGCTACTTCTGCCAGATCAGCGACTCGACCACGAGCTACGGCTCCTACAGCGGCGCGGTGCCGAACGAGAAGATCACCTGGGGCAAGCTGGGCGCCGACACGCCGAAGTACATTGTCGAATCGGACGCCTCCATCGTGGCGCCGCTGATTTTTGCCTATATTCTGAAATGGTAGTGTAGCGTGGTGGTATGACCACGATTCGCACATGTTCGGAATTGGAGCAGGCCGAGGTGATCAAGTCGGTCCTGGCCGGATCGGGCGTGACTGCGTTCCTGCCTGAAGAAAGCTCCGCACTGTGGAGTAATGCCATCGGCGGCATCCGCGTGCAGGTGGCGGACGAAGACGCGGCGCGGGCGGAGGAGATCCTGCAGGCGTTCCAGCCGGGTGGGAGCGTTTAGTCGACGCGTTCGCTTACACTTCCACGTATTCCGCGATTGCACTCGCCGCAGGAATCGAGGCGCTGTCATCCCGCAACCCTTCCAAGTGGAATGTGATCGCCTCTTTGATCAACTTTTTTGTTTCACTCAGAGTTTCGCCGACGGCAATGCAGCCGGGGAGATCAGGCACGTAGGCACCAAATCCGTTATCCGATTTTTCAATGACAACCGCGAAGCGCATTATTTCCAGCCTGCTTGTTTGAACATACTACTAAGCGTTCCTTTAGGCACGTCTATCTTCGGATGACCGGCGACGGTAACTCGCAGTCCCGGTTTGTTAGGGTGTACGAATTGCTGATGACTGCCTGCTTGACGGTCAAGAATCCAGCCCTCTTGGTGGAGGCGTTTGAGGACATCGCGAAGTTTCATGACGCGCGCTTGTCCATTCAGTGCGAGCGCGAACAGCCGTACTCAAGCAAGACGATGAGAGCGGTCCCGAGCAGCGAGACCGCGATGGAGCCGAGACAGCCGAGCCGGTTGGAAAAAAAGCCGAACATCCGGTAAGGAAGCACGCGCCGCTCAGCGCGCCTTCTTTTTCTTCGCCGCGCGCGATTTTTGGCAGGTGGGGCACACGCCGGTCAGCTGCAGGGAATGGTTCATCGCAGTGTAACCGCGTTCCGCGGCGATCGCCTCTTCCAGCCGTTCGACCACGCAGTCGTCCACCGGCTCGACCTTGTGGCAGGCGCGGCAGATCAGGTAGTGGTGATGATGGCCGTCGCCGGTGCGCAGCTCGTGGCGTGTGGTGCCGTCCGCCCACGCCACTTTTTCGACCAGCCCTTTTTCCTCCAGCATGGTGACGAACCGGAAGACGGTGGCGAAGTCGCACGCATGCGCGCCCGCCTGCTCGTGAATCTGGTGCAGCGTGAGCGGCACCCGGCTCGCATCCAGGAGCCGGACGATCGCCACGCGCCCGCCGGTCACGCGGAGGCCGTTGCCGCGCAGCCACGCCGCCGCATCGAGAGGGGGGGCCTTGTCCATGTCCTCCATTTTATACCAGGAAATGGGCCGGGAGGGAATCAGCCCCGGCAACGCATGCGCGCGAACAAACCGCTGGCCAGGTAAAGAGCGAAGAACAACGCCGGCAGCAAGAAGCTCGGCGGCGCGTCGGTGAGGTAAGCCAGCAGCAGCGCCGCCCACGTCACACCCACGCCGATGGCGATGCTGAGCAGCAGGCCGGGCCAGACCGCGCGACAGAAACGTTGCGCAATGGCCGGCGGTCCGATCAGCAGCGTGAAGACCAGCAGCACGCCGACAATCTGGCTCGCAAACGCGACCGCGACCGCGACCAGGATATAGAAAAGCGTGGCGACGAGCCGCAGCGGCACGCCCTTCGCCTCCGCCAACTCGGGCTCCAGCGTGGCGAAGAGCAGCGGGCGAAACAGGATGAGCAGGCCCGCCAGGCTGACGACGGTCAGCGCCACCATCCCGAGCGTTTGCGTCTCGGACACGGAGAAAATGTTGCCGAAGAGAATGATCGTAGCCTGGCCCGCGTAGCCGCGAAACATGGCAAGGAAGAAGGTCCCGAGACCCAGCGCAAAGGCCAGCGTCATGCCGATGACGAGATCGCTTTCCTGCACGCGCCGGCCGAGCATCCCCATGCCGGCTCCCGCGATGACATTGAGCGCCAGCATGCCGGGCAGCGGTCCCCAGCCCAGCACCACGCTGGCGCAGGCGCCGGCAAAACCGATGTGTCCGAGCGCGTGGCCCGCAAAAGCCATCTGCCGCAGCACGACAAAGTAACCGACCGCGGCGGCGAGCAGCGCGCAGACCGTGCCGGCCTCCAGCGCCGTGCGCACGAAGTCGAAGCTCCAGGCCTCGCTAATGTTGGTGAGAATGTTCGCCATGTTCGATCGTGCGCTGGTCCAGCGCCAGAATGAAAAGCATGTCCTCCAGCCGCAGCACCTTCATCGGCGTCTGGTAGAGGCGGGTGAGGGCGTCGGTGTTGATCACCTCGTCGACGGTGCCGAGGGCGGCCTGTCCGCCCGCGACGTAGAGCACGCGGTCGACCACCTTGGTCAGCGGGTTGATGTCGTGACCGACGAAGAGGACGGTCACGTCGCGCTTCTGGCAGATCGCGTGGACGATCTCGATGAGCTCGCCCTGGCGCCGCGGGTCGAGATTGAGCAGCGGCTCGTCCAGCAGCAGGATGCGGGGCTCGCCGAGCAGCGCCTGGGCCAGCGAGATGCGCTGGCGTTCGCCGCCCGAGAGCACGCCGAATGGCCGATCGGCAAAGCTCGTCGCGTCCACCGCCCGCAGCGCCTCGATCACGATCTCGTCGCGCGCGCGGCTTGGCGCCGGCAGTCCCCAGAGATGGCCATCGAGCACCGCGTGCAGATAGGCGCGGCCGCTCAGCGAATTGGCCGCGACGTTGGTGCGCCACTGCGGCATGTAGCCGATCTGCGTGCAGCCGCGGTGCGGCCCGTGGCCGAAGATTTCGATGCGACCTTCGGCGGGAGGGATGATGCCGAGGAGCGCCTTGAGCAGCGTGCTCTTCCCCGCGCCGTTGGGGCCGAGTACGGCGACGAATTCGCCGGGCGCGATCGTGCCGCTGAAATCACCGATCACGGCGCGGGATCCATAACGCAGCGTCAGCCCGGCAAACGCAATGGCGGGCGCGGCCTCGCTCATTTCGACAAAGCTTTCTCCACTTCATCCAGCTGCGTCAACATCCACGAGGCAAAGGTGGTGCCGGCGGGCTCGGTTTCGGTCACGCCCACGACGGGAATGCCGGCGGCCCTGGCCACATCCTGCATGCGGCTGGCCACCGGATCGCTCGCCTGGCTGTTGTAGAAAAGCAGCTTCACGCGGTGTTGCTTCAGCAGCGTCTCGAACTCCTCGATCTCGCCCGCGCTCGGCTCGACGTTGTTCATCACGTGATTTTGGAAGCCCGTGGCGTGCATCTTGAACCCGAGCGCGTCGGCCATGTAACCGAAGACCGGCTCGGTGGCGAGGACATCGGTGCCGGCAAACTTCGCCTTGAGCGCGGCGATGCGCGCGTGCACCGGATCGAGCGTGGCCAGGAAATCGGCCAGCCGCTTGTGGTAGTTGCCGGCGTGCGCCGGGTCGTTGGCTGCGAAATGTTCCGCCAGCGCCTTTGCGACCTCCGGCATGGTCGCGGGCTTGTACCAAATGTGGGGATTGTCACCTTCCCTGGCACCTACAAGATCGGCCGCGGTGATCACGAGGCGCTTGAGGCGGGGATTGGGGTGGGCATCGACCAGTTGAGACATCCACGGGTCATAGTCGATGCCGCTGACAATGACCGTATCGGCCTTCTCAAGCGCTTCGGCCGTCTTCGGATCGACGGTGAAGAGATGCGGGTCCTGGTCGGGGTTGCTGAGAATGCTGGTGACTTCCACTTGATCGGCGCCGATTTGCCTGGCCACGCCGCCGTAGAAGTTCTCTGCGGCCACAACGTGAAAAGCAGCCCGGGCAGGCAGGAGAGCAACGGCGAGAAGAAGCAACAAGCGCATGATGGCAAGATTATTGTAGAAGCAAACAACTTGCAACAAAATTGCGTATGGAGGTTGCGGGGTATGCTCGACAGACGAAGGTTGCCGGCGTCGGTGCGCGCCGGGCGGGGTCGAGTAAGCGCGAAAGCTCGGGGCTCGCATCTTTGCGGGCCGTTGTTAAACGAGCTTCCTCGACGATCGCGCGACCGAGGCGTGTCCGCGAACCAAAGGCCTCCTTGCGCGACCGACGTCGGGCCGACGCCGGCTACCTTCGGACCTGGCCTTCGCCGCGGATGAGGTATTTGTAGGAGGTCAGCTCCTCCAGGCCCATCGGGCCGCGAGCGTGAAGCTTGTCGGTGCTGATGCCAATCTCCGCGCCGAAGCCGAATTCGCCGCCGTCGGTAAAGCGCGTGCTCGCGTTCCAGTAGACCGTCGCGCTGTCGGCCTCGTTGAGGTAGCGCTCCGCCGTCGCCTGGTCCTCCGTCACGATGCAGTCGGAATGCTTCGAGCTGTAGCGGGCGAGATGATCGAGCGCGCCGTCCAGGCCATCGACCACGCGCACCGCCAGCGTCAGGTCGAGAAACTCGGTCGTCCAGTCCGCCTCGGTCGCGGGGTGGACGTGGCAGCCCTCGGCGTACTTGAGCACCGTCTCGTCGCCGCGAATTTCCACGCCCGCCTGCTCGATCTTCAGGATCAGGTCGGCCAGGAACGTCTCCGCCAACGCGCGATCGACCAGCAGCGTCTCGATCGCGTTGCAGGCGCTGGGCCGCTGAACCTTGGCATTGAGAATGATCTCCTCCGCCATCTTTCGGTCGGCGTCGGCGTGGACGAAAACGGAGCAGACGCCGTGGGCGTGCTTGATCACCGGGATCTGCGCCTCGCGCACCACGGTCTCGATCAGGCTGCGCCCGCCGCGCGGGATGATGACGTCGATAAACTCCTTTTGCCGGCAGAGAAAAGGGACCAGCGCGCGGTCGGTATCCGGGATGAGCTGGATCGCGCCGGGAGGCAGCGCCTTGCACTTTTGCATCGAGGCGATGAGCGCGCGGTTGGAGTGGACCGCCTCCTTGCCGCCGCGCAGGACGGTGGCGTTGCCCGTCTTCAGGCAGAGCACCGCCGCATCCACGGTCACGTTGGGCCGCGATTCGTAAATGATCGCGATCACACCGATGGGCACGCGGACCTTCGTGATGCGGATGCCGTTGGGTCGCGTCCACTCGCGCAATTTTTCGCCCAGCGGCTGCGGCAGGCCCAGTACCTGGCGCACGCCCAGCGTCATGGCGGTGAGCGACTTTTCCGTGATGCGCAGCCGGTCGATCATCGCGGGAGCAAGCCCGCTCTTCTCCGCCTCGGCGATGTCGAGCTGGTTGGCCGCGAAGATCTCCTCCGCGTCAGTCTCCAGCTGTACCGCGATCTGCTCGAGCATTGCGTCGATCTTCTTCGGCGCCAGCGTGGAAAGCGTCCGGGCCGCCTCTCGCGCCGAGACGCAGATGTCGCGCACGCGCTGCTCGGCGGGATTCAGGGACTCAGCGGCGGAGTGGGGCGCGTGCATGGGCGGGAAGCTCGTAATGTTAGAACGGGTCCGCCGCGAAGGCAATTCCAGGCAGGGACCGAGTCGGTCATCACTGGCGTGGACGAAACGATCGGTCCTGCGACCCGGCAGCTGGCGCTCAGTCAGGTGGCCGGCTACCTGTGTCTGACAGCAACCGGTCGTCGTCAGCCTGTATTCATGGCTCGATCCATCACGTCTGCGCGAGATTTCGTGGCCAAATCGCAGCGCTCCCATCTTTATGCGGAGGGGATTAACCGCGCGTTAGCCGGCGCTCAGTCATGTAGCCGGGG
>CAZZYY010000112.1:8125-8650 GCA_964658475.1 uncultured Candidatus Methylacidiphilales bacterium
TCGGTCGCGGACGCGTGTCCTACCCGGACCGGCGCTCGTAGAGCGCCGGCTACCTGAATCTTCGTTCGCACGGACTCCCTACGCGTGAAACACCGTGCCGACTTCCCGCCCATCGCAAATTTCGAGCAGCACGTTCTTTTGCCGCCCATCGGCGATCTGCATCGGGATGCCGGCGCCGTTAACCAGCCTCGCGGCCTTGAGCTTGCTCACCATGCCGCCGACGGAGGTCTGGCTGCGCGTGCCGCCGGCGAGCTTCTCGATCTTGGGCGTCACGCCGTGCACGTCGGTCACCAGCTTGCCAGTGCCATCCGCATTCATGGCCAGGCCGCGAATGTTGCTCAGGATGATGAGACGCGAGGCCTTGGCCAGGATGGCGATGTGGGCGCTCAGCCGGTCGTTGTCGCCGAAGCGCGCGCCGACCAGCTCCTCGTACGAGACAACGTCGTTCTCGTTGAAGATGGGGATGACGTTCTCGTGCTTAAGCAGCGTCTCGACCGTGCGCTGGATGTTCGCGTAGAGCTCGCG
>CAZZYY010000113.1:0-8622 GCA_964658475.1 uncultured Candidatus Methylacidiphilales bacterium
CGAGCGCCGGCCAGTCCGCCGCCAGCAGGAACGTCAGCAGCCCCGGCAGGCCGAACGCAAAAACAAAAAGCGCCCAGGCCCGCGCGCGCGGCGGCGCAAAATAGGCCCGCCGACCCAGCACCAAGGCCACGACGCTCGAAAGCAGCGCCAGCACCAGCACCGTCGCGCTGATCTGCCCCAACTCCTTCCGGTCGCCCCACTGCTTGTGCAGGTCGTCCGCCATCCGCGTCGAACCCAGCACCGCGCCCACTTCCTTGTAGAGCATGGTTCCGAAGTAGGAGGCCGGGCTGCGCAGCCGCGACGAAAGGAAGTTTGGCCACGAGCGTGTGCCGGGGGGACGAGCGGGCAGAGGCGGCAGCGTGTAGGCATGGATCACGTCGCCGCGCGGGTTCACCACCTCGACATACGACGGCATCGTCTTCCGGACCTTGTCGCCGATCCACGCGCTCGGGTCATATTGCACGTAAAAGCGGTCCAGCGCCGCGTCGTTTCCCAGCGAAACCTGGCCCCACCGGTCCATGTCATGGTGAAACGGCACGAGCGTGATCAAGTGCCCGTCCACATCGTAGACCGCGATGCCGCTGCCCAGCGCCAGCCCGAAAAGATCCACGTCCCCGCCGTCTTTCGTCCGGGCAAACGCGGTCCCCTCGCCGTAAATCGGCTCCGGCGCCGGCAGCGGCAGGTCGTTGATTTTGCGGGTGATCAAAAATGCGTACTTGGCCCCGGCCGGCGACCAGACGCAGTAGGCCGTCGACTCCGCATAATCGAATCGGACATCCGGGGGAAAACCTTCCGGGGTCGCGGTCGGCGGCTCGAACCCGCGCCGGTCCAGGATCGCAAACGCCGTCTTGTGCAGCGGCAAAAATCCGATCATGTAGTTTCCCTGCGTGAGGACGAACCACTGCTCCATCCGCGGACTGTAATAGGGGCTGTTCGACCACATGAAGGAGCGGGCGGAGCGGTATCCGGGATCGTAAACGTGCGGGTGCCAGCCGTGCGAGTCGCCGATATAATCGCTGAATGTATTCGTGTCCGCCAGGTGGTTGCGGGCCTTGTTGGGCCGATAACGCGGATCGGTCGTCGGCTTTCCGTCGAGGTTCAGCACCTCGCTCAACACGTCGCCCCTGCCGTAGATCAGGTGGAGCGGTACGCCCTCGTCGGAAAGCTCATAGCGTTCGAACGGGGGATACGGCGAAGGAAAAAGGGTGCCCGTGAATCGGTTCACCAAATTCCCGCCGCCGCAGACACCGTAGAACACGACGGCCAGGAACGCGACCCGCCCCAGCCACGGCCGCCGGCCGAACTGGTCCTGGTCCTGCATCGCGCCCCACCCCGCCACGACAAGCGCTAGCGCCATCAGCACCGCCGCCTCCACCGCCACGTAAAAGAGACGCTGGTCGTGCGTGTAAAACGAGGTGTTTAGCGCCGCCAGCAACGGCAAGGCCCGCAGCCCGATCCAGCCGCCGCGCTGCAGCGCCACCGCCAGCGCGGCGAAATAGTAGCCCGCGCCCATCACGATGTCCGCGACTCCCGGCAGAGCCAGCCCCGGCACGAACGGCGCCGCGAAATGGCCCGGCGTCGCCGCGAGCCAGACCATGCCCAAGAACGGCGTCATCGTGGCAAAGAAATAAAGCAGCAGACCGGTCACCGCCTTGCCCAGAAAGATGCGCCCGCGCGTGACCGGCCGGTGCAGCAAGCCGGCCCAGCGGTCGCGTTTCAGTTCCGGCACGATCTGGATCAGGCCGAGGATGAACCCTGTCGCGGCGCAGCCGAAGGTGGTGACGGAAAGAAAAGTCGGCCGGGTTAGCGTGATGCCATCAAACGAGGAAAGGTTGAATTCCTCATTGGCGGACGGGTAGAGCGCATCCAGTTCCGCCAGCGTAAGGATGACCAGGGCGAGGAGCGCCCACTTGATGTTTTCCCGCAGCTCCTTCCAGATCAGCATTCTCATGGCCGCACGGTCTCCCGGATGAAAAACGTTTTCTCGCCGCGCTCGCCGACGTAGCTGATGAACGCATCCTCCAGCGTCATCTCCACCGGCTCGATCGACTCGGGGCGCAGCGCCTGCAGCTGCGTTTCCGTTTCCGCCGTGGGGTTGGCGATGGTCAGCGCGATCTCGTGGTCGGTGCGGAAGCTTTCCAGCAGCCCGGGAATTTCCGGCGTGGTGGGCGGCGTTTCGCGAAACTTGAGCACGAAATGACGCAGCCGCTCGCGGAACCTCTCCACTGTGCAGTCGGCCCGCAGCACGCCGCCGTCGAGCACTACGATCCGGTCCGCGACGCGCTCCACGTCGGAGAGCAGGTGCGAGGAAAAGAGGATCGTCCGGTTCGGCTGCCGGGTGACGTAGAGCATGGACTGCAGCAGGCTGCGTCTCGCCACCGGGTCAAGGCCGAGCGCCGGATCGTCGAGCACCAGCAGCTCCGGCTCCGGCGCCAGCGTCATGGCCAGGCACAACCCCGCCCGCTGCCCGCGCGAGAGATGGCCCGCCTTCATCCGGCTGTTCAGCCGAAAGTGGGTGATGACGGTCTCGAAGATGTCCTGGTTCCATTGCGGGAAGTAGCTCGCCTGAAACTGGCCGCATTCCTTCACCGTCATCCAGCCGTAGACGTGGTGGCCTTCCGGCAGGTAGCCGATGCGCGCGCGGGTTTCCGGGCGCAAGTGGCGCGAGTCCTCGCCAAACACCGCGGTGCGCCCGCGGGTCGGGTCCTCCAGCCCGAGTAGGATGCGGATGGTGGTCGTCTTGCCCATGCCGTTGCGGCCGAGGAAGCCGTAGATCGAGCCGCTGGGCACCCGCAGGCTCAGGTCGCGGACGATCTCGCGCGTGCCATAGTACTTCGTCAGGTGGTCGATCTCGATCACGGCAGGGTCGTTCATCTTTTCTTCCTTTCCTCTTGGGTTCCAATGGTTCGGGACTCACGCTGCAATTCCTTCCACTTCGCCTCCAGGATGTCGCGCACCTGCGGGAGCGGGGCGCCGAGCAGGATGGCCTCATGACAGAGCTGTTCCGCGGCATGCCGCAAGCGCCGCATCTGCTCATCCTCGGAGAAAACCTCCCGCCGTTCCGCCACGTAGACGCCGCGTCCCGAACGGCTTTCCAGCAGCCCTTCCCGGATCAGCTCCTGGTACGACCGCGCCACGGTGTTGGGATTGAGCACCAGCTCCTCCGCAAGCTGACGCACGGCCGGCAGCTGCTCCCCCACCTTGATTTTTCCCAGCACCACCGCGCGCTGGATCTGCTGCACGATCTGCCGGAAGATCGGCACGTCGCTCGCGGGCGAAATGGAAAAGCTCAGCGACATGGAGCGTACTAATAAGCTAGTACACGAGATGCCGGCAAGATTTTTTTGTCGTTACCCACGGCGGGACGCGTCCAGGCTCATCCGTTCAAAGCCAAATAGGAATTCTCGCTCGGGTAAGCCGTCCGTATACCGGAAATTCCCGTTCTGGCCGGGCGAAAGGTCCAGGCACCCGAAACCGCCCTCTCAAGAAGTGGAGGCGGCGGGAGTTGAACCCGCGTCCTGGATCAGAGTCTTGACCGCTTCTACAAGTTTGTCCGCGCCGTTATTGTCGGAAGGGCGGTTGCGGCGCGGCTCGCCCACCCTTCGTAGTCACCACGTTGGTTCGCCGCGGACGGTCGGTCACTCACCGGCCGCGTCGCCCCGCTAATGTCGCTGCCGTCCCTTAGCGGAGGTCAGGGCGGCAACGTCTGGCTACTTATTAAGCAGCGAGAGCCAACTCAGTGTTAGCATTTATGTTTGGGCTGGCGGTTTAACGAGAGGACCTACCCCATTCTCGACTTGCGGCGGGCAGCACCATGTTCCAGTCGAAACCAGTACGCCCCCTTTGCTCCTTCACCCTAGGCTGGATTCCAGCGTGCGCAAGCCCTGCCCCGTGCGGTAGCCTTGCCGCCCATGACGGACCGTTCCGCCTCCCGCTCCTTCGGCTTCGACACGCGCATGGTCCACGCCGGGCACATCCCCGACGCCGTCACCGGCGCGCGCGCCGTGCCTATTTACCAGACCACCTCCTACGTCTTCGACAGCCCCGACATGGCCGCGCAGCTTTTCGAGCTCAAGCAGTACGGCAACATCTACACCCGCATCAGCAACCCGACCACCGCGGTGCTGGAAGAGCGCCTCGCCTCACTGGAGGGCGCGACCGGCGCGCTCGTTGTCGCCAGCGGCATGGCGGCGCAGTTCATCACGCTGATGACGCTGCTTTCGCCCGGCGACGAGATCGTCGCTTCCTCGCACCTCTACGGCGGCACGGTCACCCAGTTCAAGCAGACGTTGCAGAAGCTCTCGCTCAAGGTGACGCTCTGCGATCCGCGCGATCTCCAGGCGTGGGAAGCGGCCATCACGCCGAAGACGCGCGCCCTCTACGGCGAGACGATCGGCAATCCGCGCGGCTCGATCCTCGATCTCGAGAAATTTGCTGCCCTCGCCCAGGCGCACAAGATCCCGCTCATCATCGACAACACCTTTGCCACGGCCTATCTCTGCCGGCCGATGGAGTGGGGCGTGCCGCTCGTCACCTACTCCGCCACCAAATTCATCGGCGGCCACGGCAACGCCATCGCCGGCGCCATCCTCGATTCCGGCACGTTCGATTTCAGCCGCTTTCCCACTATCGCCGCGCCCTCACCCTCCTATCACGACCTGCGCTTCTTCGACACCTTCGGCCACTATGGTTTCCTCATGAAGGCGCGCGCGGAAACCGTCCGCGACGTCGGCGCCTGCGTCTCGCCCATGAACGCCTTCCTGCTCATCCAGGGGCTGGAGACGCTTTCGCTGCGCATGGAGCGCCACGTTGCCAACGCGCTTCAGCTTGCCCGTTTTCTCGAGGCCCACGAACGTGTCGCCTGGGTCGCCTACGCCGGCTTGCCCAGCCACGAGGACCATGCGCTGGCGCAAAAATATTTGCCCAAAGGCCCGGGCGCGGTCTTCTCCTTCGGGCTGAAGGGCGAAGGCGCGACGGTGCGTGAGGACGGCCGCCGGTTTATCGCGGCACTGCAGCTTTTCTCCCACCTCGCCAATGTCGGCGACGTGCGCAGCCTTGTCATTCACCCGGCCTCGACCACGCACCAGCAGCTCACGGACGAGGAACTGGCCGCCTGCGGCGTGGGCCCGGAGATGATCCGCCTTTCCGTCGGCCTCGAAAACGTGGAGGATTTGCTATGGGATCTCGACCAGGCGCTGCATGCGCTGTCTCGCTCAACACGAGCCTGACGCCCGCCCAGCGCGCCGTTTTCCAGGACACCGAGGCGATCAACCGTCTGCTCGATACCGCCAAGACCATCGCCGTGGTCGGCCTTTCGAGCGACCGCCAGAAGGCCAGCTTCTTCGTCGCCGGCTACCTGCAGGATGAGGGCTACCGCATCGTGCCGGTCAATCCGCGCGGCGGCGAAATCCTAGGCGAAAAAGTCTATCCCGATCTCGCCAGCATCCCCTTCCCCATCGATCTCGTGGACATCTTCCGCCCGCCGGGCGAGATAGACGCCGTGGTCGACCAGGCGATCGCGCGCAAGGCGCGGGGCCTCGACGCGCCCGCGCTTTGGATGCAACTGCGCCTGATCAACCTGCCTGCGGCCGAGCGCGCCCGGGCCGCGGGGCTGACCGTCATCCTCGACAAGTGTGTGAAGATGGAGCACGGCCGATACCGCGGCACGCTGCACTTTGCCGGGATGAACACAGAGATTATCTCCGCGCGGAAGGCGAGGTTCCCTACTGCGTCAGGGCCGCGTTGATCGCGGTGGCCACGTTGGAGAAGTCGTCACCGATCTCGCTGGCGTTCGTCGCGTAAAACTGCTCGCCGATCGGCTGCGCGGTGTTGTAGCTCGCGGGCAGGAAATTCGTCCCGCCGCCTGCGGTCGTGTTCGTGGCGTTGGCGAGCGTGGCCAGGAACGCCTGCTCCGTGTCGGACACGGCGCCGCCGTAGCCCACGGTGTAGATCGTCACGCCCGCGGCCCGCGCGTGCCAGCAGTATTCCGAGGCCTTCCAATTCCCCAGCGGCAGGAACTGCAGGTTCTTGACGTGGTTCGTGCCGATCGGCACCCAGGTCGAGCGCGAGAAGTCGAAGTAGTGGGTCGGGCGCCCGCTCCAGCACATCGCGTTGCGGTAGATCGTGCCCGATCCATCCATGACATAGCCGCCCGTGTAATTCAACGAATCGCTCGGAGACAACGTTGTCGTTCCTCCGCCGACGGGCATGTTGGATCCATTGAACGTCGTCGGCCGCCAGACCGCCGCGCCCGGAATATTCGTGGTGTTGTGGGCCGAGTCGGTTTCCGTGATACCGGTGTGATCGAATGTGCTTATCCAATCAGGCATCCCCGCCTGCCAGTCCGACTTGCTCTGCATCAGCGTGCTCGCGGCCGTCGTGCCGGAAAGCGCCGCGCCCGTGCCTTTGTAGAAGAGCTCGCCGCTCCACTCCGGAGCCGCGTTGCTGGAGAGCATGTTGATCGAGTAGGCGATCGCCCGCGCCTTGCCGTTGGGCGAGGGATCGCCCGAGATGGGGGTGATCAGCGCGAAGGTCGGGTATTGGTCGAGCCCCACCAGGTCGAACGGCCAGTAAAACGCCGCGCTGGGATAGTAGGGCCCGCCGGAAAAATTAAGCGGCCGGTACGCGCCCGTCAGCGGCTCGATCCCCGTGCCCAGCGGATCGTCCGGTCGGAAGACGTAGTAGCCCGTCAGCAGGTTCATGTAATTGCGAAACATCAGCGAGCGCTCGAACGAGCCCGTGCCGCCGTTGGGCGTGCCGAGGTTCGCCTTGTTCTCCGCGTCGGTTGCATAGGCGCCGGAATGACTGCCGCCGAGGTTCTTGATCGTCGGGTCGGTCAGCGGCGGGCCCTGCCCGGTTCCCACGTCGCTCGAGCCGGTCACTGTTGGTGCATCCGCGTCCGGCCACATCCACGGGATGACGTAGTTGTCGGAGCGCATGCCCACCTCCGTGGCAACTCCCGTCGTGCTGGGGTAGGCCAGGTCGAGACCGTCATAAATGATGCCGTCGATGACGTAGCCCGGAACGACCAGCATGTTCGAGTCGCCGGTATTCAGGATGACGTTCACCGTCTTCTGCGGATTCGTCAGGTCGCTGACCTGCGTCTCGGTCGTGCTCAGGTGACCGGAGCGGTAGACATAATCGACCGATCCCGGCGGGAGCCACACGTTGAGATTGGTCGAGTACACGCTGCCCACGCCCGGATAGTTCTCGAGAAAGGTGTTGGTGACATAGGTCTGCGGGGCGCCCTCTAGGGCCGAGGAAAGATAGCTGTTTTTCTCATAGCCGATGTCCGACGAGTTGGTGGCCATGCTCTGGATGATGTCGCTGTCGTGATCCGAGGTGAAAAACTGGTTCGTCCCCAGCGAGGTCCAGTAATCCAGCCACGGCCTCAGCGCCGGTACCTGCGTAAACGCATAGATCACGTTGGTTGGGCCCAGCGGATAGTTGGTTCCGATCTGGAAGGAGCCTGCGGGCGGCCCCGTGACAATATTGGTGTAGCCCGGGGCCGCCACCAGCGTCCGCGTCGTGTTCCAGGCGCCGTCGGTGAAAATGACCATGTATTTCACCACGTTGGGATTCGACCATCCCACGTTGGCCATCATCTGCTCCAGCGCCAGACGAATGCCCTCGTCCGCCGCCGTCTGGCCGCCGAACCGGAACCGGCGCACGCCTGTGCTGTAATAATTCGCCTGGTAGGTCTCCGGGTCCGGCCCCGGCACGTACCACGATTGCGACCCGCCGTAGGAGTAGGAATTGGTCACGATGTCGTAGGCGTCGTACAAATCGTTCGTCGCCGCATAGAGGAAGTTGGTCGTCAGCGGCATTTCCAGCCGCGCATTGCTGCCGAAGGAAACCATGCCGATGTAGTCCGAGCTGGTCTGGAAGAAATTGAGGAACGTGACGATCGCGGGGGCGAGGCCGACGCAACCGGGATTGCCGCTTGCCGGAGGAATCAGCATCGAACCGGAACGGTCGACCACGACCATGATCAGCCGCGGGTTGCGCGTCGCCACTGCCGCGGAGGAAACCTTGAGGTCGGTGAAGTGGCTGAAGATCCCGATGAAGTAGGTGTGCACCGGGCACCGGGCATTGGCTGTGGCGCTCGTGATCTGACCCCCCGCGCCGACGGTCAACTGGACCTGCACATAACGGCGGTAAGCCCCATTCGGGTCCTTCGCCGGCGCCGTCGGGTCGTAGAAATTGTAGGTGTAGGTCGTCGGGTTGACCTGCACCTCCGTGGCCGTCGTGTTGATCGTCGCGAGGTCCGTGTAGTTCGCGGTCGCAAAGTTGCGGATGATGGTCGCCACCAACTGGCGGTTGGTCGCCGGCACGTCGGACTGCTGAAAGTTGCCCACCGCGGCCAGGGCGGCCCCGTCCACGGCGCGGCTGATCCGCGCCTTGGCCAGGTAGAGCAGCCCGGAATCGATGGCAAAGCCGCATAGCAGCACGATGGCCGTCAGCGCCAAGGCAAAGAATACCAGCGTCTGCGCGCTGCGCTGGCGCGCCGCTCGCGCGGAGCGCCAACTCTTCAAGGGATGTGTTTGGTCTGCCCGAAAGTTCGAACTCATGCTGGGTCGTCGCTCCTAGCCTCCACCTGGGCCTGTCTGGACCGGCGGCGGT
>CAZZYY010000114.1:0-8600 GCA_964658475.1 uncultured Candidatus Methylacidiphilales bacterium
CGCCGGCTACCTGTTTTCTCTCGTTCCCAAATGCAACTTGGGAGCGAGGGAATGTGGGGGTTGGGGGTAGGTTCTCAAACGGGAGTTTTCTACCCGTCGTGGTGCTCGACGTGCCAGGGACCATCTAATCGGGGAGGAACTTTCTGGTTATCTCGCGGGCACGACTGGCTGAGCGCGCTCAAAGCGGCAGGTGCTTGAGCCCGGTGATGGCTTTCGAAAAGGATTCGAAGGTGATGGGCTTGGGCACGAAGGCGGCAACCTTGAGCTCCTGACAGGCCTCGAAATCGCGCGGGTCGAGTGACGAGGTCATGATGATGACGGGAACGCTGCCGACCCGCGGCATCCGCCGGATTTCGCGCAGGACTTCAACCCCGCCGATACCGGGCAGCTTGAGGTCGAGGAAGATGGCAATCAGATCGGTGAAGGGCTGCGGCGGAGGGAGATTCGACAGGAATGAAAGCGCCTCCTGCCCGTTGGTGAAGAACTTGACGTGGCTGTCGATCTGGCTCTTGCGCAGCTGACGGATCAAAAGATCGCGGTCGTCCTCGTTATCCTCCACCACCACCACGCGGACCGGCGGCGGACCCAGGCTTTGGGTGCGATGCGGCATGTCTACTCTTCCCACACATCGCGCCACTTCGCTACTCCCTCCGTGCCGATGGCACGGCGGCGGACCGGACGGTTTTCCCGGCCCGGCGGCATGTTCTCGCCGGCATGGAGGACGGCAAATTTGTACGCGACCGATTCGCCGACGCTTTCATTGAAAGCCAGCTCGGTGAACCACGTGTTGAGATTGATGTACTCCAGTGGAACGCCCTTGGAGATGTCCCAGTTGCCGAGTTCCGGGCAGTCACCGATGCAAACCACGGAGTCGCCCGGCTGGGTGAAGAGACCGTTGAGTTGCACGCGCGCGAGGGTGGTGGCCTTCACCCGCTCGCCGATGAAGCTGAAGACCTTCGCCTCGCCTGCTCCTAGCTGGACGGTGGCGCGGCCCTCGTGGCACTCGATCTTGTCGCCGGTGAGGATGCATTGGTGGATGCCGTTCGGCAGCTCGAGGTCGATGTTTTCCACCGTGCGTTCGGGCCCCTTGTTCAGCAGGACGGCGCAGCGCGACTGGTGGTACTTGCGCACGAACACGTAGAGATCCTTCTCCACCACCTTGGGCCACTGGCCGCCCCACTGAATGGCGGGATTCTTGCCCCGCTCCTCGGACAGGCGGCGGGTGTAGTGGAACGCGCGGGTGTCGGTATCCCACTTTTCCATCATGGGCCGGTTGTAGGGATCGTTACCGCCATCCGTATCGTTGTGGAGATATTGCTCATAGCCGTAGTAGAGGCACGGGATGCCGCGCATGGTCATGATGAGCGCCGTGGCGATGTCGATCATCTCGTTCGGCGCGCCGAGCGACTGGAAGCGCGGCATGTCGTGGTTCTCGTAGAAGGTGACCAATTCACTCGCGTTGCGATAGACGCCGTCCTGGTCGAGGACATCCTGCACGAGCTTAAAACCCGCGTCGGCGTTCTTGCCGATGGCCTCGCGGATCGCCACGCACAGGCCGAAATCGAAAACGCTCATACCGGCATGGTTCACGAAGTCGACGGAAACGGGATTGGACGGGTGGTTGTAGATCCACTCGCCAAAGATGAAGATGCCGGGCTTGCGCGTGTGCATCTCGCTGGTGAATTCCTGCCAGAACCAGTTGGGCATGTGCTTGACCGTGTCGATGCGCAGCGCGTCGACGCCCTTGTCCAGCCACATCTTGATCGAGCTGCAGATGTAGCGCCGGTAGTCGTAGTTGTTCTCGTTGAACGTGGCGAGGCCGGCGAGTTCGTGGTTCTGGATCTGCCAGAGATTGTTCCAGTCCTGCACGTCGCCGTAGTGGTGGTACCAGTGGTTGACGTCGTTATCGAAGTCGGCGATGAGCTTGCCGTCGTCGTAAATCTTGCCCTTGCCCTCGGTCGTGGCGGGCGAGCTGTGGTTGCACACGATATCGAGGATGAACTTCATGTCCCGCTTGTGCAGCTCGTCGATCAGGGTGTCGAAGACGCTTGGGTTGGCGAAGAGCCGCACTTCCTCGGGACCGTTCACCCAGCGTTCGTTGATGCGCTTGAAGTCGCGCGTCCAGTAGCCGTGCATCGCGGTGGTTCCCCCGCCGGCCATGCCCTCAACCTGCTCGAAGAGCGGCGTCACCCAGAGCGCGGTGACTCCAAGCTCCTTTAAGTAATCGATCTTATCGACGATGCCCTGGAGATCCCCGCCCCAGTATTTCTTCCAGTCGGTGTGGGTGGCATCGTCCAGCTCCGTTTCCTTGCCGCCACGGTGGGTCTTGCCCACGTTGAAGCGGTCAACGACAGCGAAGTAGATCGTTTCTCCCCGACACTCCACATCCGACATGTGGAGGTGGGTGGTGGTGTCGATGGGTTGATGAGCAACGTTGGCCGGGATGCGCTGAGTGGCCATACAGGCTATTTCTTTGCCTTGTCATCTTTGGTCGGCATGAGCGCCTTGATGTTCAGCGTCTTGGCTGCGGCGGTCAACTTCTTGTCGGTGTCAGATTCTTCCTTGAGAGTCTTTCCCAGCATGGCCGCGATCTCGCGCTCGCCCATAAGAGTTGCGAAGGTTTTCACCGTGCCGTACCCGGCAATCTCATAGTGCTCGACCCGCTGGGCCGCGGCGATCAGGCCGGCGTCCTTCACTTCGGGCAGAGCATCCTCGGCGATCATCTCGTTGCCTTCCTTGATCAGGCCTTGCATGGCGCGACACGTCTTGCCGCCAACTTCCGCCTTGAGACGTTTAAGAATCCGTTCCAAGCGCTTCGCATGCTCCTTGGTTTGGGCCAGGTGCATCTTGAAACCGTCCTTCAGGGGTTTGGCGTAGGCGGCCTTGGCCATCAGCGGCAGTGCGTCGATCAGCTGAGTTTCCGCGCTATGAAGATCCTGAAGCTGCTCGACAAAGAGTTCGCTCAGGTTAGTGATCTTGGCCGGCATGAAGGTGTGTTTGATGGAATCGATTACAGTAGCCATAGACATTTCGTTGGAGGGTTGTGGACCTTGGGGCGCACGTCATGTGCCACCGAACTTAACTTGTATAATCTATTGTCGCTGAGCCGTTAGAGGTCGAACGCCCAGCGTCGCCGGAAGCGTTTTGCAACCTTTCAAGTGCTTGCCCTGAAAAATGCGAGACCCTTAGCGGTAGCGACGCAACTCCCCCTCGATCGATACCTCCAGACCGCGCGGCCCCACTCCACCGAGACGGCAGTCGATGACCTCAAGGTCCCGGATCAGGTCGACGACTTCGCTGCGCGCGACCGGCCCGCCCGCCGCTCCACAAAAATGAGTCCGGCACCCAAACGGCCGATGCTCATAAATCAGGCAGCGGCCGTCGCTGCGCAAGAGCGGACAAGCACCATCGGTGCGTTCCGGCAGCGCCTTGCGGCCGGCGGCGCGGACAGCCCGGGCCGCGAGCAACGCTTCGCCCCGGGTCAGTTGCGGGACGCGGCCGGTGACGTGGAACTGGCAGCATCCCGTTGAACGGGTGCACGCCCGCTGCAACGGACGCCGGGCCAGCTCCGCATACACGGCGCGCACTTCCTCTAGAGCCGCGCGCTCCCCTTCCCGGACGGAAGCGCGGCGACCATTGGCAACGGCTGGGCGGCGCGATTTCACATTGTGACTCCAGGACCGAGCGTAAACATCCTCCCGCACCTGCGCGTCCCTGGCAACCTCTGCCTCGACAGGTCGATTCGACTGCGCCAGACGTAGCCCGCTCCGGTTGGTTGGCGGACTGATTCCGCTCGCGCTGCTCGCTCCGGGATCGGGCCGATCCCGGCTACCTTCGGAGGTCGGGGTTTTGGGCGTCATCCCTGGGCGTGGCGAAGTCAAAAGGCTCCGAGGTAGCCGGCGTCGGCTCGACGCCGGAGGGAGCGTAGCGACCGGAATAGCTTTCCTATCTTGCGAGTCGCCTGCTCGCCGACGACGAGTAAGCGATTGCCAAAGTGGCTGGTGGCTTTGCGAAGGTCCGCGCTGGATCGAGAGGCAGCGACTGGGACAAGTGCCGGTCGCAGACGGCAAAGAGCTCGCGCAGCGTGAGCGTGGGACGGAGGTCGCGCCAAAAGGCATCGTCGCCGCCGAGACCGGGCGCGATGTAGCCGAGATACTTCTTCATCTTGCCGACTTGCGCCTCGTCGCGCATGGCACTGGCGCAGGTCTCGCGATGAAGCACGTCGATGTAGGCGCGCAGATCGACGCGCGTGGGGGCGAACGGTTTCAGGCCCTGCGCTGCGTCGCGAATCTGCTGAAAGATCCACGGATTGCGAATGGCGCCGCGCCCGATCATCAACCCGGCCGCTCCCGTAATCTCCGCGATGCGCCGCGCGGAATCGACATCGCGCACGTTGCCGTTGGCAAAGACGGGGCAGGGCATCAGCTCCGCGGCGCGCGCGATGGCATCGTAATGCACCACCGGACCATACATCTCGCGCACGGTGCGTCCATGAACGGTCAGCGCGTCGATGGCGTGACGGCGAAAGAGGTCGAGCAGGGCGGGGAACTCCTCCGGGCGGTCGTAGCCCAGCCGGGTCTTGACCGTGAATTGGAGGTGCACGGCCAGGCGGAGCTCGCGCAGGATAGCGTCGATCTTCGGCAGATTGCGGAGCAGGCCGCCGCCGGCTTCCTTCCGGCAGACGATTGGCGCGGGACAGCCGAGATTGAGGTCGATGCCCGCAATGGCGCGTTGTTGCAGCCAGCCGGCCGTCCGCACGAGCGAGGGAATATCCTGCCCAATCATCTGCGCGATGACCGGCCGGCCCGCGGGATTTTCCTCGATCGCGGCCAGGATGTGTCGCTCGGGCCGCGAGTCGGGGTGCACCCGGAAATACTCCGTGTAATAAACGTCGGGGCCGCCGTACCGCGTCATGACCCGCCAGAACGGAGCGTCGGTGACATCCTGCATGGGCGCGAGGATGAGCAGCGGACGACCGGCAGGAAGGAACGAGCGCATCGCCGCAGGATACGCCTTTTTAAGTCGCGCCCGCATTCATTTCCCGAACCGCGTGATAAATCGATGAAGATAAAATGAAGAACTCATTAAGCGGTTTGAGGAAATTTCCGAACGAGCGCATTCTTCTTCTATGAGAACCTTCGCCTTCCGCCTCCTGCTTGTCCTGACGGCCCTCGGTCTGGGCGCGGCCGCTCAGACCCTGCGCGCCCAAAATTATGCCATGCCCGGCTTCGCTTATGCGTGGAGCCCGGATCACCCGAAAACCTGGGTCGACGGTGCCACGCGCACGCATCAGTCGCTGCGCTGGAGCGATGAAAAACACATGCTCGTTGCCAACGTCACCTACAGCACGGCCGACTACGCGGACAACACTCATCCCGCGGAGGAGGACGAGTACACGCTGACCTTCCCGACGGTGCATTTTGACGCAGGCTCGGGCAAATTCACGGCAGGCAGCGTGACGGTCGCCCACTTGCGGGACGGGTTCTTCGGCTCCCATGTGATCCTGGAGCCCAACGTCCGGCTGAGCATTCACCGGCATCGAGGCGTCATCGTCGGCGCGTTGATTCCCGGCAGCACGGACGACTGATTGCCGGGCGACCGACGGGGCTCGAACCCGCAACAGCCAGTACCACAAACTGGAGCTCTACCATTGAGCTACGGCCGCCGTGCATGCGGCGAAAGCGACTTTCACCGCGAGCCCGTGATGCTATGGCCACGGGCGCGGGGCGTCAATGGAGTTGTCTTGCCCCGGCGGCGCGGCATGGTGAAGGCTTCCCCCCCCCGATGCGATCCAAAACTCAGCCGGTGATGCGGGTGGTCATGTCGCCCGCTGCGATGCAGCGGCAGGCCCGCGCCTGGTCGGGGCAGACCGGCTTCGTGCCGACGATGGGCGCGTTGCATGAGGGGCACCTGAAATTGATCCGCCGGGCGCGACGCGAGTGCGCGCGGGTGGTAGTCAGCATTTACGTGAACCCGACCCAGTTCGGGCCGACGGAGGACCTTGCGCGCTACCCGCGTCCGCGCCGGGCGGACCTCGCGGCGTGTCGCCGGGCTGGAGTCGATCTCGTGTTCGCGCCGGCCAATCTTTACCTGCCGGATCATTCCACGTTCGTGGAGGAGAGCGCGGTGTCGCAGGGACGCGACGGGGCCTCGCGTCCAGGTCACTTTCGCGGCGTGGCGACGGTCGTGCTCAAGCTCTTTAACCTCGTCCAGCCCGCGCGCGCTTACTTTGGCCAGAAGGATGCGCAGCAGGTGGATGTGATCCGGCAGATGGTGCGCGACCTGAACCTGCCCGTGCGGATCGTGGTGGTCCCGACCGTGCGCGCAAGGGATGGCGTGGCGCTAAGCTCGCGGAACATTTATCTCTCTTCCGAGGAGCGCGCGCTGGCGGTGAAGTTTGCCGCGGCGGTGCAGAGTGCGGCGCGTCGGGGAAGTCGCGCTGGGGCGGAGCTCACGCGCGCACTCCGCCAGCTGCGCGGCGTGAAGCTGGATTATGTCGAAGTGGCGGGCGGGCGGCTTTGTGCCGCGGTGTACATTGGCAAGACACGGCTGATCGACAACGAACGCGTGCAGTCGGCGTAGCGGCGTTGATGATTGTGAGGATCGGCTGGGCATGCGTCGGCAGTCATAGACCGGCGCCACTCGCCGCGAGGACAAGCTTCTGCTTTTCGCTGGTTTCCGGAACTCGTGCGGGCGCGCTTTGCTCCGGGCCCCTTCAGGTAGCCGGCGTTTTCTGAGCGCCGGTCCGATAGAACACGCGTCCACGACTGACCGGCGCTCGGAGAGCGCCGGCTACCTGTTCTCAAGCAGTCGTTCCAGCCTCAAGCCGATCACGGCCCGAATAAGCCGGACGCACGTCGGACACGCGCCAGACACCGGCCTATGTAGATCATGAGCCAGATCCCCAAGCGAGCGGTTCGGTGCCGCAAAAGCCCGGATTCATCGCTCTCGACGGGAAGAGCCACGAGTTCTCGTATGCCTCGTGTCTTGAACAGTCGAAGTGCAAAATACCGGCGGCTTGGCCAACTTTCGCAAGGCCGCTAACATGGTTGGATGTCCCCCGCCTGGCCCCGCGCGCTCGCCGCCCTCTTCCCGCGCGGCGTCATTGCCATCGACCCCGCCACCCTCGAGGCCCACGCCGGCGACGCCTGGTTCGCGCGCACCCTCCCGCAGGCCGTCGTTTTCCCGCGCCACGCGCAGGACGTCGCCGCCGTCCTCGTCTTCGCCAATAAGCGCAGGATCCCCGTCACCGCGCGCGGTGCCGGCCGCGGCTACGTCGGCGGCTGTGTCCCGCGCCGCGGCGGCATCGTCGTCTCCTTCGCGCGCATGGACCGCGTGCTCGAAATCAGCCGCCAGGATGGCGTCGCCGTCGTGCAACCGGGCGTTATCACCGGCGAGCTGCAGGCCGCCGTTGCGAAACTCGGCCTCTGCTATCCGCCGGATCCCGCCAGCCTTAAGGAATGCTCGCTCGGCGGCAATGTCGCCACTAACGCGGGTGGGCCGCGCTGCCTGAAGTACGGCGTCACGCGCAACTACGTGCTCGGTCTCCAGGTCGCGCTTGCCGACGGCACGCTCGTCCGCGTCGGCGGCCGCACCGTGAAAAACAAAAGCGGCTTCGACCTCGTCGGCATCTTCGTCGGCGCGGAAGGCCTGCTCGGCCTCGTCACCGAAATCACGCTGCGCCTGCTGCCCGCCCCTCCTGCACGCGCCGTGCTTAGCGCCTCGTTCCCCAACGCCCGCATCGCCGCCGCCTGCGTGCAGCGCATCTTCGCGGAAGGCTTCCTGCCCTCCGCGCTCGAGCTTGCCGACCGCTTCACCCTCCAGGCGGCGCGGAACCATCTCGGCCCCGGCGCCGCGCTCCCCAAGGGCGACGCGCACCTCCTCATCGAAGTCGACGGCCAGCCCGCCTCCGTCAAATCGGAGACCCGCACGCTCGACGCCCTGGTGCGGCAGGCCGGCGCGCTCGACATCAGCACCGCCACGACCGAAGCCGCCTGCGAGTCGCTCTGGGGTCTCCGCCGCGAGTTCTCCGCCTCGCTCAAGGCCACCGGCCTCACCAAGCTCAACGAGGACATCGTCGTCCCGCGCAGCCGCCTCGTCGACCTGCTCGACTTCACCGCGCGCCTGCAGAAAAAGCATCGCGTGGAGGTCGCCACCTTCGGCCACGCCGGCGACGGCAACATGCACGTCAACATCATGGTCGACCTGAACCGGCCCGGCGTGAAGAAACGCGCCGACGCCGCGCTCGACGATCTCTTCCGGCAGGTCATCGCCTGGAATGGCGCCATCACCGGCGAGCACGGCATCGGCATCGCCAAGCTCCCCTGGTGGCCGCATGCCGCCGCCCCCGAGCTCCGCCGCCTCCACGCCACGATCAAGCGCGCCCTCGATCCAAAACACATCCTCAACCCCGGCAAGTTCGTCTAACCGCAAAACTTCCCCTCGTTCCCAAGTTGCACTTGGGAACGTGACCGTGCATTCGACGGCTTCAGCCGTCGCGATCAAACGTGCGACCTTTTCGGCTCCGGCCCCGCCGCCGCTCAAGCGCCAGAATATATAATGCGTTCCCAAGTACAACTTGGGAACGAGCGGAAACGAGG
>CAZZYY010000115.1:0-8593 GCA_964658475.1 uncultured Candidatus Methylacidiphilales bacterium
GCCACTGTTCTTCCGCACCAAATATCGTGCGGGATCCCGCGCTCCGCGCCGCAGGCGCGGCAACTGCGACGGTCACAGACCGCCGCTACAGAAGCGAAACCTACTTCTTCGCCGCGGCCTTCCTGGCAATGATGCGATCGTTCTTCACTGCGCGCTTGGCGCGTTTGCGTACCTGCTTGCGTCCCGGATAAGCTCCCATAGGCCGGGCAGCGTGCCGGAGATCGCGCAGGGCGGCAAGCGTCATTAAGTCAGCGTCGATTCACACGAGTCACGTGGAAGGGAAGCTTGATGAGGCACGACGCCAGCGTGGTAGCCGCCGCTGTCCCAGCGGCGGTCGGAGTAGAAAGCGTGTCCGCAACTGACCGCCGCTGGGGACAGCGGCGGCTACCACTACACCACCCCGGCCCGCACCGGCTTCGGCTGCCCCCAGCGTTCCTGCGCGGTCTTGGGCAACTCCTCCGGCCGAATCGAATGGTCGCGCACCATGCCCTCATACAACTCGCGCCACGCCGCCACCACGCGGTCGCGCAGTTTTTCGCGCGTCGCTTCCGGGTCGCACGGGATCGGCTTACCCACCCGCACGAAGACGCGCCAGCGCGGCAGACGCCACCACTTTTGCCACGCGTAAAGCTGGTCGCTGCCCAGGATGACCATCGGGATCACCGGCACGCCCGTCTTCTTCCACAACGACGCCGTGCCCACCGGCATGGGCGCGCCGCCCAGCACCGAGGTCTCTTCCTGCCGGATTCCCTCCTCCGGAAAAATGCCGACCACCTGCCCGTCCTTGAGCAGCTTCAGCGCGTGCTTGAGCGCTCCGATGTCGTTCTTCGTCCGGTCGACGGGGAAGACGCCGCCGCGCCGCAGCAGCGGGCCATAGAGCGGGATTTCCAGCAGCGGCTTGTCCGCCATAAAGTAGATGTAGCGCGGAAACTTCGCGCCCATGTAGGACGGGTCGAGATGGCTAATGTGGTTGCAGAGCAGCAGCGCGCCGCCCGACCGGGGCACATTCTCCGCGCCTTCGTAGAGGTAGCGCGAGAAAAGCCGCGGCACGATCATCGACAGCTCATGGCCGAGGAAATAGGCAAAGGCACCCATGGAAGCCCGCCACGATAAACGCGCCCCCGCAAAGGTCGAGGAAGGACGCGTCCCACTTAGCTGTAGCAGCAGTCTACGACCGTCGCGCTTCCCGCGCCGACGGCGCGCGGAGCAGAGACTTTCGCACAGGCGTCGTCATGGCGGCACGCCGCGGTAGCAGCGCGGTGCGCCGATTTTGCGACGGCCATAGACTGCCGCTACAGAAAATGAGCCCGGCACGCCTTCGGCATGCCGGGGTTGGCGGAACGCGGCCTACAGCTTCGGCAGCAGCTCGTTGACCGCGGTATAGTCGACGAAGTTCAGAAATTCGTCGATGTACGCGGCGCGAGCCGTGAAGAAGTCGGCATAATAGGCGTGCTCGTAGACGTCCAGCCCGAGCACCGGGGTGACACCCCAGATCGGGTAGGTGTTCTGCGCGTCGCCGATGTAGTTGAAGAGCTTGCCCGTATCGTGATCCAGGCCCGTCCAGGCCCAGCCGCGGCCGGCGATGCCGGTGGCCTTCAGGTCCTTCTTGTAATTCTCGAAGGAGCCGAAATCGCGGTCAACCAGTTCGGCAAACTTGCCGCTGATCTTGCCGTCGCCGCCCAGGATGGTGAAGTAGAGTTCGTGGTTCTTCAGGCCGCCGAGCGCGAAGGTGAGGTCCACCTTGATGTCGCGCACCTTGGAGGCGATCTGGTTGGCCACCGCGGCATCGGCGGGATCGGGCGTGCCGAGCTTTTCCCACGCCTCGAGCAGCGCGTTGCTCTTGTTCACGTAGCCTGTGTAGAGCTTCATGTGCTCCTCGTGGGTCTTGTCGCTGATCTTGCCGGTTTTGCCCTTCACCTTGGCGAGGAGGGCCGCTTGCTTGTTTTCGTATTTATGAGCCATGTTGGGAATTAGGGTTAAGGAACAAGCGTAAAGGCTGGGGCGCGGGCGTCAAACGATGCTTCGCTCGATCCGGCGCCCCTCGCTTTCGGCGCGCAAAAGACGACGGTCATAGACCGCCGCTACAACTTACGCTCCGGCGGGCGCAGGCTGCGCCGGTTGCAGGCGCGGTTCGCTGCCGAGGATCTCATCCAGCACCGGCCACTGGGTCTCGTCGATCTGGTTGAAGGAGCGGAGGTACACCCCGACCAACACGGGATCGAACTTTGCCAGCAGAGTGTCCACTGCCGCGCGCAGCTTGTCGGCGGGCGGCTCGGGAGGAAAGGTATCCGCGCAGCCGTTGTCCCCGTGCGCGATGCCCAGCGCGTCGAGCCAGGCGCAAAGCATCGGCGTCTGCGTCTCGATCAGCCAGGTGGAAAGCAGGTTGAAGCTCAGCACTTCCATTTCCGGACGGGCCAGGATACGCGCCCATGTGGCGTGCCGCTCGGTCTTCGGGGTCTCCATCAGAATGGGGACGCGCAGGCCCATGCGGGGCGCCATCAACTCCAGCGCCGTGCGGTAAAGCTTCTTGTTCGACTTTTGCACCGAGCAAAGGATCTCGTTGACGAGGGCGGGCGGGAGGCTCGGCCAAAGGGCGTACGTGGGGGTGGGCATGAGCTGGACAATATCCGGGATTTGCAGACGCGCTCCAAGCCGCTTTTTTTGAGCGGAGGCAGGTTTTGGATTTGAATGAGGGAATGAACGCGATGGGGAAAGGGTTAGATTGTCACTTGTTCGATACCTCCATGTTCTGAATCGCCAAGCCGTAACTCCGCTTCCTTCAAAACCCCTGCGCATGAAAGCTCCGACCCAAGGCCGCAGGCTGGTGCGCGCCGATTACGCCGACGGGAATCCAGCGCGCATCGCCCGCTACTTTCTCGGCAAGGTCATCTGCGTGCAGGCGGAGGAAGGCTATACGGAGGGAATGATCACGGAAACCGAGGCGTACGGGGGGATCGAGGACGCCGCCTGCCACGCGCATCTCGGCCGCCGGACGAACCGGACGCAGGTCATGTATTCACCCGGCGGGGTCGCGTACGTCTATCTTTGCTACGGCCTGCACCGCATGTTCAACATCATCACCGGCCCAAAGGATTCGCCGGAAGCGGTTCTCGTTCGCGCGGTGAAGATCATGGCGGGACACGACGTGGTGCGGCGGCGCCGTCCCGGCGTGAAGGAAAAAGATTGGGCGAGTGGACCCGGCCGCGTTTGCTCGGCCCTCGGAATCGCGTTGCATCATTACGGGCACGATCTCTCCGCCGGGGAGTCGATCTGGATCGAGGACCGGGGCATCCAAGTCCCGCGCCGCGAGGTCACCGCCGGTCCGCGCATCGGCATCGACTACGCCGGCGCCTGGGTCCACGTGCCCTGGCGGTTTGTGTGGAAGGGGTGAGCTGGTGCGGTCGCAGCTGCATCAGAGAAACCTGCGAAATTCATCTACGGTAAATCCGGCATCACGCACAATACCGCCCATGGTGAACGCATTGATTGGATTATTTCGCGGAACGACGACAAAGCGGTTGCCGTTGGACAAAACAACGTGGCCGCTTTGCCGGATGATCTTGAAACCGGCTTTTTCCAACGCATGGATGGCCTGCCGGTGCGAGATACCCGGAAGTTTCGGTATAGTTTAAATGGCGACCTGCACCTCGCGAACGTCCGACCCCCTGAGTGAATCGTTGACCGCGGCAAGATAATCCTGAATCGCCTCGCGAATATTGGCGAGGGCTTCATCCTCGGTGGCGCCTTGGGACCAGCAGCCAGGGAGGGCCGGGCAGTTCACCGCATAACCCTCCTCGGATTTAACCAGAACCACTGGATAACTGAAGCTCATGCCACATCAGCCTAACGTTATGCCACAAGGGTTCAAGTCAGCGTGTTTTTTACCTGAATTCAATGGGTCCCTCATCTCGTGCTCCGTCTCGTTGCGAGTCGATCCGGTGGCCACGCCAATCCGGAAGGTCGGGCGAGTAGACCGAAAACTCGGTCTCCGTCTTTTCAATGACAATCAGGTATTTGGTCACGCCTCTACCTCCTACCGCAACACCGGCTCCGCGTAGTAGGTGAAGCCGGTTGACTCCAGCAGGCGCACGGGCAGAAGCTGCCCGCGCCAGCGATCGTTCGCCTCGACGAGGACGAGCTGGTTGCCGGGCGTGCGGCCCTGGAACCGGGCGGCGCTGGTGCGGCTTTCGCCTTCGACCAGGATTTCCTGTTCCGTGCCCACGAGCTCGCGATTGCGCCGCATGGCCAGCTCGTCGAGCACAGCGAGCAGAGCCTGGTTACGCTCCATCTTGACCTCTTCGCTGAGTTGCCCGGGAAGCGTGGCCGCGGGCGTGTCGCGGCGCGGGGAGTAGCGGAAGATGAATGCGTTATCGAACGCCACTTCGCGCACTAGGTCGCAGGTGGCGCGGAAGTCCTCGTCCGTCTCGCCGGGGAATCCGACGATGATGTCCGTGGTGAAGGCCATGCCCGGCCGGGCGGCGCGCAGCTTGTCGATCAACCGCCGGTACTGCGCGCCGGTGTAGGCCCGGTGCATGGCCTTGAGCAGCCGGTCGCTGCCGGATTGCAGCGGCAGATGCACGTGCGGACAGAGGTTGGGCAGGTCGCGGAAGCAGGCCACCAGATCGTCCCGGAAGCCGATGGGGTGCGGCGAGGTGAAGCGCAGCCGGTCCAGCCCGGGCACGGCGCTGACCGCGTGCAGCAACTGCGCGAAGGGCGAGCGGCCGTCCACCGCCGGGAACTCGTGCCGGCCATACAGATTCACGATCTGTCCCAGCAGCGTGACTTCGCGCACGCCCTGCTGCACCAGGGACCGCACTTCGTCCACGATCTCCGCGATGGGCCGCGAACGCTCGGCCCCGCGCGTGCTCGGCACGATGCAGAAGGTGCAATGCATGTTACAGCCCTGCATGATCGAGACAAAAGCCGTCACCTGCCGCGGGGCCAGCAGATGATCCCGGATGGTGTTCTGCGACCCGGTTTCCTCCGCTACGTCGATGATGGATTCAGAAACGCCACCATCCGCGCGCGCGAGAAGCAACTCATCCACGCGGCGGCCCACTTCGTGAAACTTCTGCGTTCCCAGGACGAGATCGACCGCGGGCAGTTCCTCGACCAGCGAGGCGCCCCGGCTCTGCGCCATGCAGCCGAGGAAGCCGATGACCTGATGCTGCCGCTTCTTCTTGCGCCCTTCCAAGGTGCGCATCTTACCGATGGCCTTCTGCTCGGCCATATCCCGGACGGAGCAGGTATTAAGCAGCACAACATCCGCACCTTCCTCGTGCCCGACCAGTTCGTGGCCGCGCCGGGTAAGGTCGAGTGCCACCTGCTCGGAATCCCGCACGTTCATCTGGCACCCGTAGGTTTTGATGAAGATGCGCGACATGGCGCTTGAGCCTAGCAAAATAACCAGCCCTTTCGAGCGTCTTGTGCCCAACGCAACTCTATTTCTCTCAACGCTGTGGAAAGACTCAAAAAAAGGTACACCTATTTAACCATTGCTTTGTAATTGATCATCAGGCAATTAATAGATGTAGGGCACAGCGTCAACGCCCAGTTCTCTTCCATGCACACGAATTCCACGTTCCGGCGTCGTTTGCGCTCCCGCCGCGGGCAGACACTGGTGGAGTATGCGCTTATTCTTGCCCTGATCGTTGTTGTCTCGGTCGCGATTCTCCTTCAGATGGGTGGAACGTTGCACGCGCTTTACAGCACCATCGATTCGCAGGTGGCGCGGACTGCCACCGGGTCGTAGCGCGATTGCCCTTTTTGGCGCGGAAGGCCGCAGACGCGCGGCACGCGATTCTTGGCGCGGCGGACGAAGCATCCTAGTTTTTCGCTGTGACGTTTGCTCCCGCTCCGCGTCCTCTCTGGTGGCTGCCGACCTTCGGGTTTTTCCTCTTCCTCCTGGTCGAGGTGGCCATGTTCTTCACGGCCAACCGGCTCTTTGAGGATCCCGCCACCGGCCGGCATCTGCGCATGGGCGAGATTATCCTGGCCACGCACCAGGTGCCGCGGGCCGATCCGCTGAGCTTCACGCATGCGGGGGAGCCGTGGGTCGATTACGAGTGGGGTTTCGAGGCCACGCTGGGCGAGCTCGATCGGCTGGGCGGACTGCCCCTGGTGGCGGCGTTTTGCACCGCGATATTTGCGACCACGCTGCTGGGTCTTTACCGGCTGCTGGTACAGGGCGGGGCTTCGTTGATGGCAGGGCTGGTCACAATCGGGGTCGTTTCGCTGACGCTCTACATCCATTTTTCCGCTCGCCCGGTGATTGTCACCTACCTCTTTTTTGCCTTGGTGGTGGAGGTGTGGTTCCGGCGCTCGCCGCCACTGCGGCGCGACTGGGTGTTCCTCCCGATCGTTTTCGTGGCTTGGGCGAACCTACATGCCGGGTGGGCTGCGGCCCTGGTTTTTCTCGTGCTGGCCTTACTGGGTCGAACGCTGGATCGCGTCACCGGCCGCGCTCAGGGCGAGGACAAGCCGATCATCCCGTGGCTGGGCCTGACGCTGCTCTGCGCCGCGGCGGTTTCGCTCAACCCGTGGGGGTGGTCGCTCTACCGGCACATTTTTGCCTTCGCCACCAGCTACAAAAGCTTCGCTCTCTGGGATGAGTATGCTCCGCCTAATTTTGCGCTACCCAGCATGTCGGCGCTGGCGGTGCTTTTCGTCGTCGGGGTGGTCATCCTCTCGCGCGCCGGGCGCCGGATGCCGGTCTGGCCGGCGGAAGTGATCCTGCCGGTGCTCTTCTTTCTCGTCGAGGGACTGAAGGCGCAACGGCATGTTCTCCTGCTCATGGAGGTCGCCGCTCTGCCGCTGGCGCGTGATCTGTCCGTGCTCTTTCATGGCCGCGCTTTGCCCGAGCTGCGCGACCGCCTGAGGCTCTTCGCCGAGCGCCAGCGGCTGGCGAGCGGGGACGCCTTGCTGGCCTTTGGCGCCACACTCCTTCTTACGCTTCTTTTCCTACCCAGTCCGGCCGCGCGGGCCATCGTGGTGGGCCGCTCGGTGACCCCGCAGCTGCTCGACTTCGTCCGCGCGCATCCGGACCGCTTTACTCGTCCGCTTGTCACCACGTGGAACGCCGGCCCGCTGATTTGGGATCTGCGGCCCGATTTTCGCACCAGCTTTGACGACCGGGGGGACTTCTACGGCGACAAGACGGTCTTTGCCTTTGTGAATCTCTACAACGGCGTGCCCGGCTGGCGCGACACGCTGGATCGGGGCAACTACGACTCGGCCATTCTCGATCCCCATCTTCAGCTCAACCAATTGCTGCACCTCGCCGGCGGCTGGCACGAGGTCTATCGCGACCCGCACGCGGTGGTCTACTGGCATGACGCACCAACACGATGAGCCGCGGCATCTACCTCGTGGCCAACCGCCGATCCGAGCGGCAGGCGGCCAATCTCGTCTACACCATCCGCCAGTCCGGCTGCGCCCTGCCCATCGCGTTGATTCCGTATGACGACGACGTGCCGGTGCATGCCGCCCTGCTCGCCGAGACGACGCTTCTGCCGGTGGAGAGCTTTCCGGCCGAGGGTCGCGCGGTACTCGAAGAGATTCGCCAGCTTTGGCCGCGCACCAGCCCGGGTTTGCTCCGGCGCTTCCTCGCTTTCTACGGCCCTTATGAAGAGTTCATCTACACCGACAACGACATCGTGGCGTTGGGCGACTGGGCTCCATACTTCGAGCCGCTACGCGATCACGATCTGGTGCATGCGGACCAGGAATTCACGACCAAGGGCGCATTCAATTACCACGATCCGGCGGCACTCATGCGCGAGCTCGGTCCCGACGCGCTGCTCTCGGCGCTGACGGCCGGCCACTTTGCCGCCCGCCGGCGACCCGACATGACGGAGCTCTTCCGCCGTGCCATCGCGTGGATCAAGCAGAACCCACACATCGCGATGCCGCATGACCAGGCCTTCCTGCACCTGACCGTGCTGCTTGGCGGGCTGCGCACGCTCAATTTCTGCCGGCCGCCGCACGACTGGCCGAGCACTTGGGCGGGCGATTATCGCAACTCACTGGCCGTGGCGCAGCGGGTGCAGGGTCCGGGCCGCTTGTTGCACTTGCATTATTCCGGCGGCCTATCGAACGGCTACGACGCGCGGGAGGATTTCCTTTACGCCGATTGTTCAGATACGGAACGGCTGCGGCACTTGACGGCGGCAGCGTTCGATCATTGGAGCGGCCGCCATGCCTGGCGTCGCCGCATATGGCCGGGTCTGAAGCGCAGGCTTCGGGGCAGACGGTAGGACCGTCTCCTGCTTACTGTAGCGGCGGTCTATGACCGCCGACGCATGACGGATATTTCACGCCGGTGCCCAGATGGTCTTAGACCGCCGCTTGCTCAGAGGAAAGACCTCGGATCGCCAGCAAGTAGGATGGTGCGCGTTGCGGAAATGCTTTCCTTTTTTCGATCGGATTTGCCCGCTGCGGCGGCTCCGGCCTTGGGCCAACGCGAGTTCCTGGGGGGTCTTGGGCCGGGAGATGCCTTCGAAATCGGCAAAATTGCCGGTCTTGGCAACGTCCCAGGTGACGCCAAAATCGTTGCCGAGTTTTTGGACATCCAGGAACATGCCGAAGACTCCGA
>CAZZYY010000116.1:0-8519 GCA_964658475.1 uncultured Candidatus Methylacidiphilales bacterium
CGAAGGATGACGGGCCCGTTTGGGGTATTTCCCAAACAGGCCGCTTCCTCTGGAAGGCTAGAGCGTCTGCAGGAACCGCACGAGCTGCTCGCGATTCGGGCTGACGGCGTGGCGGACGTAGAAGCCCGACGCGGCGACGGCCAGCTGCAGCGAGTGCGCGACGCCGAGGCCGAGCAGGCGGCCGATGACGAAGCCGGCGTTGAAGTGGTCGCCCGCGCCCGTGCTGATCTTCGGCTTGGCCGTGTACGGCCCGTTCACGAAAACTTCGCCCTGCGCGTCGGCGCCGGCGGCGTAGCTGATCGGGTGGATGACGCAGGTGTGAATCTCGAGCTTCTCGCGGATGGCGGCGGCCAGGGACGCAGTGCCCTTCGGGTTGGCCGGCGTCTTCTTCAGGCGCAGGACCTTGGCGACGTGCTGGCTCTCGCTTTCGTTCAGGCCGAGGATGACGTCGTTGTGCTGCTGGAATTCGCCGATGATCTTGAGCGCGGCGTGCAGGTCGGCATCAAGCCGCTTGGCCGGATCGGCCAAGTCGAAGAACATGAGCTTGCGCGCCGTGGGCTTGGCCGGCATGTAGTCGCTGAGCAGCCGCTTCCAGATGGCGGAGAGATGCGGCAGCATCGTCCAGTTGATCATCCCGACGAAGTGGGCCTGGTTCCACAGCTTCTGGAACGTGACATCGCCGAGCCGCTTCTTCAGCGTCTCCCAGGAAACCTCGTGCACCGTGCCGTGCTGGCCGAACATGAGCTTGCCGTCGGAAAATTCAAAGGCTTGGGTCAGGCCGGGCTCGGCAATGGAGTAGACCTTGGTGCGCTTGGCGAACTCGGAGAAAACCGGGTGGATTTCCGGGTAGCCAAGCATGCCGACGTAGTGCACCGGCGCGCCCAGCGTGCTGAGGGCAAAAGACATGATCGGGCCGTTGCCGCCGAGCTTCGTGGCCTGCGGAACAATCTCAAAATTGGCGCTCTTGTTGGCGGCGGCGGAGACCTTCCCGCCGAAATTCTTCATCGTGGCGAAGGGCGTGTATTTCGTTGGCGACTGGCGTTGCTCCACCACTTGAAAGATCTGATCGACGAACCCATCGAAGCCGAGAAGGCACTGAAATTTGAGGAGCTGGGCGCGGGAGCCGATGAGGCGCTCCGCGGTCTGACGGGCAAGACGGGAATCCGTGATCATCCCTGCTTTTTATCAGGAAAAGACTGGCGTGACAAGCGCCGGAAGCTAACTTAGTGACCTCGCGTCTCGATTTACCTCTGGGAACTCTTTCTCCCGCGTGGCCACGACTCCTGCCCTTCTCGCCCAACGGACGGGCGCATGCTTTGGGTTTCTGGGAGTGGCCCTTGGCGCTTTTGCCGCGCATGCGCTCAAGGCGCATCTCACAGAGCTGGGCACGGTCGAGATTTGGCGCACGGGGGTGCTCTATCAACTCGTCCATGCGGTCGCTCTTCTCGCTCTTGGACAGGGTGGTGCGGTCAGCCGGAAGACGGTCGTCTTCTTCGGCCTGGGCATCCTGCTTTTTAGCGGCAGCCTTTATGTTCTGGCATGGAACCCCGCCTGGGTGGCCGCCGGGCCGATGACGCCGCTGGGCGGTCTCTTGTTTCTCGCCGGCTGGCTTTCGCTGCTTGTGGACCTGCGCGGACGACCGGCTGGCCGGTGACTTGCCCCGCGTGCAAGATGGACCGCATGCGACGCGTCATCGTTTCCCTGGTGGGGCTCGGCCTCGCGACTCATGCAGGCGCCGCCGCTCTGCCGTCCGCCCACGTCGCGCTGGCAACGCATGGCGCGCCGCTCGATCCGGCGCATGTGGCGATGGCGGACCGCTACTCGCAAACGCACGAAGGACTTGCTCTCGTCATCGTGCAGAATGGCCGCACGCTGTGCGATGATCACAGCCGGCTACCTGAGGATTCGCCGTTCCGCATTTACAGCGGCACGAAAAACTTTGTCGCCATCACCTGCCTCATCGCCGCGCAGAACGGGCTGCTTTCCCTCGATGAACCGGCGAGCCTGACGCTGACGGAATGGCGTCATGACCGCCGTCGTATCATCACCCTCCGGCAGCTGCTCAATCAAACCAGCGGGCTCGATCCGTCCGCCGGGATGATCGGCGATTCACGGGACCAGATGGCGGCCGCGGTCCACGCGCACCTGCGCGCCTCGCCCGGGACGCAGTTCCACTATGGCCCGGCGAACTACCAGGCGCTGGGCGAAATCCTGCGGCGCAAACTCGTGCCTTTTCACACCTCGGTGGAGGATTACATGCATCGCGTGCTCCTTGATCCGCTGGACATCGATGTGCCCGCGTGGGCTCACGACAACGCGGGCCAGCCCCTCATGCACGCGGGCATCCAGCTCACGACGGGCGACTGGCTGAAGTTCGGGCTGTTTCTTCTCCATCACGGCTCCGCGGACGGACGGCAACTGATCCAGCCGCGTCTTTTCGCGCAGCTCTTCACCGGCACGGATGCGAACCCGGCTTACGGCTTGAGCTTCTGGCTAAACCGGGCCGAGGACGGCGGCCAGCCGATGCGCGATCTCCAGCCTGCGATGGACGGCGAGCAGCTGGATGCCGGAGGGCCTCGCGATATCTATGCGGCCGAAGGCTCGGACAAGCAGCGGCTCTATATCATTCCGTCGCGCGATCTGGTCATTGTTCGCTTCGCGGCGGGGGGTCGGTTTTCCGATCAGGACTTTCTGTCGCGGCTACTCACGGGAAAAGCGCGGCCGGACGCGCGGACGCATTAGGTCGCGCTTGGGACGCCCCATATCGCGCTTGTCTTGAAACTCGAAGGCGCCCTTCACGTGCTCCGTCACGAACCGGCCCTTTGACTCGGCCTTTTGCATCTGCTCGAAAACGGCGGGCGGCACATTGAGGTAGACATAGGTCTTGCCATGCTTGAAGCGGACTTCGAGCTGGCGGCGTGCTTGGTCGTAGCCGAACCCGTCGAGCGCGTTGGAGTCGGGAGTTGAGATCCAGTTCATGGCGCGAAGGGAATAACTGCGAATGCCTCGGCCTAAAGCAGGGCGAACGTCGCACGTGAGAAGACGAGGAAATGCATGCGTCATCCTGCGGCACGGAGCCGGTGTAAACAACGTGGAAAGCAGGGCGGGGATTAACCGGGGGGCGGCCAGTTTAACCGGGACGGTTTCGGACGATGAGCCAAACGACCAAGCCTACACCCCCGATGATGAAGGCGTCGTTGAGAATGAGCACGGGCCAATCGGCGGCGTAAAGGGTGTGGCCTTTGGACCAATCACAAAGGTCACTGAGGGATGCGTTCGAAGGGTCGCTAACGTACCCTGCCAGTTCTTCCGGGGTGACGTTGGTGTGAGTACCTGATGGCTGCACGCCGCCACAATATCTCCCCGGGCGGGCTGAGTCAGCTTTGAATCACCTCAGGGACAGTGAGCCGCCGACTTGCATTTTAACGAATTCCCCCTATTCCTATCACCTTTCCCCATGACCCATCTCGAACGACTGGAAAACCAGTCCATTTTCCTCCTGCGCGAGGCACAGCATGCCTTCAAGAACATCGCCATGCCGTGGTCGATGGGCAAGGACTCCAACGTACTCATCTGGCTGGCGAAGAAGGCGTTCGGCGGGCACATCCCCTTTTCGCTTCTCCACATCGACACGACGTACGAGTTCCCGGAGATGCTCGCCTTCCGTGATTGGGCGACGAAGGAGTACGGACTCAAGTTGATCATCAAAATCAACGAGGAAGCGCGCGCCCGGGGCGTCGGCTACGAGACGCATGATCCAGTCACGGTGACGCATGAGCTCAAGACGGTGGCGCTGCAGCAGGCGCTGCAGGAGTACAAGTGGGACGCGCTCATCACGGGCATCCGTCGCGACGAGGACTCGACGCGCGCGAAGGAGCGCTACTTTTCTCCGCGCAACGCGCAGTACGAGTGGGAGTACAAGGACCAGCCGCCGGAGTTCTGGGGCCAGTTCACCACCTCGGTCGAGCCGGGCGAGCACGTGCGCGTGCAGCCGCTGCTGGACTGGACCGAGTCGGACATCTGGCGCTACATCCAGAAGAACAGCATCCCGATCCCGCAGATGTACTTCGCGCGCGACGGCAAGCGCTACCGGTCGCTCGGTTGCTGGCCGATCACCAAGCCGGTGGAGAGCAACGCCGCAACGATCGACGAGATCATCGCCGAGCTGGCGGTGACGAAGACCAGCGAACGCGCCGGCCGCGCCCAGGATCACCATGAACGCAACGCCATGCAGAAGCTGCGGGCGAAGGGGTTCATGTGAACTGCATTTTGGACGGAATTAACGGAATTACCAAATTGGGGACTGAAGAACAGAGTACCCGATTTGCAGCTCTGCATCTAATTCCGTGAATTCCGTCAATTCCGTCAAATCTGTTTCCATGCACGCCTCCGCTCCTTTTCCCTCCACCGACGAAGACGCCCAGAAGCTTAAGATTGTCATCGTCGGTCATGTCGATCACGGCAAGTCGACGCTGATCGGCCGGCTCCTGTTCGACACGCACTCGCTGCCGGACGGCAAGATCGAGCAAATCCAGAAAGCCTGCGCGGCCGAGGGCATGGACTTCGAGTACGCCTTTCTGCTCGACGCGCTGCTGGAGGAGCAGGAGCAGAACATCACCATCGACACCACGCAGATCCAGTTCCGCACCACGGCGCGGAATTACGTCATCGTCGACGCGCCGGGGCACAAGGAATTCCTTAAGAACATGATCACGGGTGCCGCGAGCGCGGACGCGGCGGTGGTGTTGCTCGATGCGCGCGAGGGTCTCCAGGAACAGACGCGACGGCACGGTTATTTGCTCTCGCTGCTGGGCGTGAAACAGGTGCTCGTCGCGGTGAACAAGATGGATCTGGTCGATTTTTCGCACGAGACCTTCGCCAACCTCGAGCGGGATTATCGCGCGTTCCTCGAGCCGTACGATATCCGTCCCCTCGCCTTCATCCCCATGTCGGCCAAGCACGGGCACAACATCGTGGTGCCGAGCGAGAAGATGACTTGGTTCGCGGGCGATACGCTGCTGGCTGCGCTGGATCATTTGCGCCAGCCGCCGGCGCCGATCGAGAAGCCGCTGCGCTTGGTGGTGCAGGACATCTACCGCTTTGATGCGCGCCGGCTCATCGTCGGACGGATCGAGTCGGGCCAACTCCGTGTAGGCGACGAGATCGAGTTTTATCCCGGGGAGAAGAAGAGCCGGATCAAGTCGATCGAGGTCTGGCCGACGACGGAGAAGCAGCCGACGGAGGCTTATGCCGGGCAGTCGGTGGCGATTACGCTGGAAGAACAGATCTTCGTCGAGCGCGGCCATATCGGCGCGCATCCGGAGCACGGACCGGTGGAAGGCACGACTTTCTCGGCCCGCGTGTTCTGGCTCGCGGACCAGCCGCTGACCGTGGGCCAGAGCTACACCCTCAAGCTGGCCACGCAGCAGGTGGAAGCCCGGCTGGAGCGCGTCGATCGCCTGATGGATTCGGCCACCCTCGCCCCGCTCGTGGAGACGCGCCCGCAGATCGCGCGCAACGAGGTGGCCGAGCTCGTTTTCCGCACGCGCCGGCCCCTGGCCTTCGACAACAGCGACGAGGTGCAGGTCACCGGGCGCTTTGTCGTGGTGACCGAGGGGCGCATCGGCGGCGGAGGGGTGATCTTCGGTGCGCAGTACGATCGCGCGGCCAATGTGGCGCGCAGTGCGCATCTCACCTGGACGGACGATCCCATTTCACCGCAGGCGCGCATCGATCACTTTGGGCATCGGGGCGCGGTGATCTGGTTGACGGGGCTTTCGGGTTCCGGCAAGTCGACGCTGGCGGTGGCGTTGCAGGCGCGGCTGTTTCGCCAGGGCATCGCCACCACGCTGCTCGACGGCGACAACCTGCGTCATGGCCTCAACGCCAACCTCGGCTTTTCCGTCGCGGACCGGAAGGAGAACATCCGCCGCGCGGCCGAGGCGGCCCGACTGCTGGCGGAAGCGGGCCTTGTGGTCATCACGTCGCTCATCTCGCCTTTCGCCGCCGACCGGAAGAATGCGGCGGAAATTTGCCGCAAGGCGGGCGTTCCCTTCGCGGAGGTTTACGTGAGCACGCCGCTGGAAATCTGTGAGGCGCGCGATCCGAAGTCGCTTTACAAGAAGGCGCGCGCGGGGGAGATCAAGGATTTCACGGGCATCGATTCTCCCTACGAGCCGCCGACGGAACCGGTGCTGGAGTTGCGGACCGATCTGCTGTCGAAGGAACAAAGCCTGGACCATCTGCTGCGGCTGGCGGCGAAGCTATCGCATCGCGATACGTTGCCAGGCGAGGAAGCGGCGGGGTTCAGCATTTAGCTGGTGCGGGGCGGACGAGCGGCGACGCGTTTCGGTGGCGCCTCATGAGTGGGCGGTACCGAGAGGAAACGTGCTGGAGTTCTGACCGGCGCTCGGAGAGCGCCGGCTACCTTAAGCAGCCGACGGGTTCCACTCCATCTCATGCTGGAGCAGGACGCGTTTGGGCTCGCGGCCTTTCAGGATGGTGTCGAGCTGGTTGATCATGGCGCGCGCGGCTTCGGCCAGCGTCGAGGTGACGAACGTGGCCTCGAAGGGACAGAAGAACCTGATCTCCGCATGGCGGTGCAGCACGACCTTGAGCTCCTGCGGCACGCGAACCCGTTCCTCCAGAATGGCCATGACGATGCCGGGCGAAAAAACATCCGGGTACACCATGAGCCCGTCGGGCCGGGAGGAGGACCGCCAGAGCCGCTTAAAGCTCTGGTAGGCGATCGCGTCCTGCACCTGGCCGGTGGTCAGGAAATCGGGCGAGCCTTCGATCCATTCCGGCCGGACGTCGACGCCTACTTTCTCGCACGCCGCGCGGAAGTAGCCAACGCAGGGTGAGCCGTTGTCGAAAGGGCTGAGCAGCGCGGCCGAGCGGCACCCCTGCTTTGCGAGCTCCGCGGCTGCGACCTCGAAGAAATGCGGCAGGTCGAAGCTGACGAGATTCGCGGGACCATCGGCCAGGGTGGAAACGGGGACCGGCAGCTTGCCGAGCCATTTCCGATGCGTTTCATCACCATCGGTCGAGATCAGCGCCTGAATGATCCGCTCGCGGGCGGCGTATTCCAATGCGGGCAAGGCGGCGCCTTGCCGGGCCGCCGGCCGGGGATCGGTCCAGACCTGGACGGAAATCTTCAGCGCGCTGGCCGCCTTCTGCACCTCCGCTTCCAGCACCCGGTGCGCGATCGAACCGCCGCGGACGAAGATGTTGCGCGAATGATAAACCCCCAGCCGTAGCAATCCTTTCTCCCACTGCGCGACATGGGTCCCGATCCGAGGCGTGCGGGTGATAAGGCCCTCGCAGACCAGTTCCGTGAGGGCCCGGTGGAGTGTGGGCACGTCAGTGCCGATTTGAACCGCCATTTCTGCCGTCGAAGGAAGTTTGGTCCCCGGTATCAACTGCTTGTTGAGTATCTTCTTACGAACCTGATCCACCACCTGTCGCCACACCACCTTCGACCGTTTGATCTTAATTCCCAAGTCCATGTCTGGATATCTTAGGACGTTAATAAAACATTGGCTAATTCAATTTTTCTGTAATCGCCGTTGCGCTTCCAGCACGCGCGCGATGACAATGCAAAGCTCGAACAGCAGGTACATGGGCACGCTCAGGAGGGATAAGGAAAACAGGTCGGTGGAGGGGATGATGCAGCAGGCAGCGACGAAGATGAGGAGAGCGGCATGGCGCCGCTTGGAGGCCAGTTGCGCCGCGCTGACGATACCGAGCAGGTTGAGGACGAGCACGACCAGCGGCATCTCGAAGGCCAGGCCGAAGCCCACCAGCATCTGCACCTCAAAATCGATCAGCGCCTTGGCCGTCCACATCGTGCCGAAACCCAGGTAATCGTTGTAGCCGAGAAAGAACTTGAGCGTGGACGAGAGGACGAGGAAGTAGCAGAAGCTGACGCCTACGGCAAAAAGAAGTGCGCCGCCGGCGAAGATGGGCCCGAGCACCTTGCGCTCGGAGGCGGTAAGCGCGGGAAGCAGGAACTGCCCCACAAAATAGAGGATGGCGGGAAGCGAGAGAATGAGCCCGCCGAAAACGGCGATTTCCATGTGGATGGAGAACGGGTCGACCACGTTGAGCGAGCGCAGGAATTCCTTGGGATCGTGTCCGGCTTTTTTCACGGGCACGTAGAGGACGTTCAGGATCGGCCGCACGCCGAAGGCGCAAATGGCCACGCCCACGCCCAACGCCATGAGGGAGCGGATGATCGTCCAGCGCAGGTCCTCCAGATGGGCCAGGAACGGCTTGGTTTCCGGCGTGATGGGCTCGTCCGGCTCGTCGATGGGCGTGGGCACAGGGGAACGACGTTAGATGGAAGATGGTGGAAGTACAACCGATGTCGCTGACCGCATTCCGCGACGTCGATTCTTCGGGGCAACGGACGCTGTCCGATGGGCATCGGCTGGTCACCACTTGGGGCCGAGAGATGACAGGTAGCCTGCGCTCTCCGAGCGCTGGTCAGTCGCGGACGCGTGTTCTACTCCGACCGG
>CAZZYY010000117.1:0-8509 GCA_964658475.1 uncultured Candidatus Methylacidiphilales bacterium
GAAGCGGCTCGCCTTCCCGTCACCTTCGCTCGCGACTGGTGCTCGGAGAGCGCCGGAACCAGAAGGCGCGAGCGGGAGGTTCTCTCGGGCTTTTCGCGGGGGAACTTTTTTTGAATGCCGGGCACTGCGTGCGTGTCCAAGGGGGTGACCTGTCGAAAGTTGCATTGACCCTCCTACATGAATGGCGAAAACTACCAGCTTCTGCGGTCGAGCGTGGACGTGATGACTTCCTTCAAGTTCCTCATCGTTTCCGGCGCCATGCTCGCGCTGGCGTGGAGTCCGGCTTGGGCGGCGAGCGACGCGGACAGCACGTCGGAGGTCACCGGCACGCCCAGCTCGACGCATCATCGGCGGCATCATTCGACCACCGGGACGGCCAGCTCCACAAACGCAGCCAGCGCGACAGCGTCCACAGGTGGGGAGTCCGGCGCCGGCTCGACCAAGTCGGGCAAGTCCCGGACGAAGAAAACGGAGACGGCCAGCGACGACACGACGACAGGCAAAACCGCGGCCACCACGGGCAAGGGCGCGACCTCAACGGATGAGAAGACGAGTGCTGCCGGCGGGAAAACGCCGACGGGCCCCGAAACGGCCGAGGCGACGACGGGCAAGACCCACACAAGAAAAAAACATTCGACCAAGACGCCGACGGACGGGACCGAAAACGCGTCCAAGACCGAAACGAAGTCCGGGGAGGAGACCGGCACTTCAAAATCAAAAGCGGTCACGACCAAGACCTCGACCACGCCGGCGGAAGAGGCCCCCGCAGCGGGGAAAAACACCACCGCCAGTGCGCCTTCGGCGATGGCGGCCGCCGCCGCCACGGTGGTGAACCGGCAGACGGCCGTCGCGAGCCCCACCAAGGGCCGTCATCACCGGCATGGAAAGGCGGTCGAGCCGGCGCCGCCCCAGCCGCCGATCATTGTCTCGACCGTCAACGTGCCGCCACTGCCTGTGGCAAATCCGCTGCCGCCGCTGGGCCTGCCTCCCTCGCCCGACAGCGCCGTGCCGACGGTGGAGACCGGTCTGCCGGTGCCGCGCCCGGGCGCGGGAACGACAGCATCGCTGCCGCTGGCGCTGGTGCGGAGTTCCACGCCGCCGGCCATCAGCCACTTTCCATTTACCGACGAGCCCACGCGGAAGGTGCGCAACTATCCGTGGAAACGGGGCATCGTCACCACCGTGTTCTGGATCGGCGAGGGCAGCACGCCGCTGAGCTCCATGACGAACAAAATGAGCGCATGGGACACCAACTGGGTGCACGACAACGGCGGCGCCGACGACCAGTACGACATGAGCGGCTATGGCTCGGGCAGTCACGCTTCGCTGATCAATCCCTTCTACGTCGCGCTGCCGTTCAATGACCTGGCTTATCCGGACAAGACGGCCCGCTGGTTGCCGGACGGCTGGTACAAGCCGGCGCGTCATGGCGAGAAGCAGCAGTCCTCCTGCCAGGGACGCTGGATCGAGATCAAGACCCGCTCGGGGCGGTCTTGTTTCGCGCAATGGGAGGACGTGGGGCCGATCGACACGGACGATGCGGAATATGTCTTCGGTTCGGCGCCGCCTTCGGCGTCGCGCGGGCTGGACGTCTCGCCCGCAGTGGCGAAATATCTGGGCTTCGACTCGGCGGCGATTACTTCGTGGCGGTTCGTGGATGACGACGACGTTCCGCCCGGCCTTTGGCTGCGGTATAACGAGCAGGCCATTCTTTTCCAGGCGCTCAAGGAGCAGTCGCGCCACAGCACACCGATCCAGGACTTGTCGCAGCCGGTGCCCGACGGCGCGGACGACAGTCACAGCGAAAAGGAAATCCGCGCGGGACGGGGATAGGCTTAATTTTGTCCTTGGCGCGAGCTGCGCCAGCTCAGTCGAGTTCGGAACCCGGCTTGCCCTGCAGCAGGCGAAGGAAGCGGGTGGTCTGCCGGCGCAGGCCCTGGAAAAGCAGGTGCCCGGTGCGCGCGAAGCCGTAGCGTTCCTCCAGCAGGCGGCAGCGCTGCTCGGCGGAGAGGAGCACCATCTTGAGCTGAAGCTCGAGCTGGAGATGCCGCCGCTGCTGGGCCGATTGCAGCGAGAAGAGAAGTTGCTGGCGCAGGAAATCCTCGAGGTGAAACGCTTTTCGAACGTTGTCGAAGACCGGGCGCTGAGGATCGAGCGGCTCGAGATCGGGGAGGGAGGCGAGTCGCGGCAGCGTGGGGCAGTCATCGTCTTCGCCTTCATCCTCCAGGTGCGCGGGCAATGCACGGACGAGCGTTTGTAGATTGGCGGCCTGTGAAGCGAGCAGGGTGAGATCCTGGCTGACCTGCTCGCGGCAGGCGGCGAAGAGATCGCGGGAACCGGGAGTGGCGAGCACGCGCGGATGGCGCACGAGGCCGGTATAGACCTGCTGCAATTCGGCGGCGGTGACCAGCGCGTCGTCAATTTCCGCGAGTTGGGCGGGCGTCGGCGGCGTGGGAACGGGCGAGGAGTCGGACTTCATGCAGCCCCCGGGGTGGGTCACTGGTTACATCGCCCGGCGCGTGACCCACTTGAGGGGAATCACCACTCCGCTGCATTGAGAACGCAGCGCGCGATCTCGGTGGCGCCCGGCGCGATCTTTCGCAGGCCCTCGCCGTGGTCGATCGCGTTCGGCAGGCCGAGCCAAGGCTCGACGCAGTAGAAATCGGAGGTGGGCTTTTCCGTCCAGGTGGTCACGGCATACCACGGCGTCGGGCCGGACAGTTCGAGGAGCAGGCGGCGGGCGGCGATGGCGTTGATGAGCGTGACGTGGTGGCTTTTGGGCTGGACGGAAAAGCGGTCCACGATGGCGGAATCGGCGAGAGACAGTTGCTCCGTGGCGGCGGGTTCGTGGACGATGGCGCCCTCCGCCGTCTGGCGGGCCCACGAGGCGCAGGGACAAAGCAGGTGCCAGTCGGGGCGCTCGGCGTGCGGGATGGCGAAGTAAAAATGGTGCCCGGCATAATAGGGCATCGGGCGTTCGCCGCGGTTGGTGGTCTCGAAACGGATTTCCAGCCGGGCCTCGGGCGCAAGGGTGAAAACGACGTCGAACTGGAAGGCGAAGGGATAGGCCTCGCGCGTAGCCGCGTCGTCCACCAGGCGGAGGCGGATGGTTGCGGCGGTGTGCTCGGCAACGGTGAACTTCGCGTCGCGGGCGAAGCCGTGCTGCGGCATGGTGCGCACCCGGCCATCCGGGTCGCGCCAGCGGTCGATGACGCCGTCGACGAAATGACGCGCGATGAAGGGAAAGAGCACGGGGTCGCCGCCGCGCACCTTGAGGATGCGGCTCCAGTCGGCGTCGTCCGGCCAGTGGATGATCTCGCGGCCGGCCTTTTCCCAGCGCAGGAGGCGGGCGCCGTGATCGGCGGAGACGAAGAGGTGGCTGTCCGCGTCGGCCAGTTCGAGGACCGGTTGGTTCTGGAAAAGAGTTGGGCCTTTCATGCTAGTATCGTAGCCGACATGCCCGTGGAAGCCATGCCTGAGGAGCCCGAGGTGGACGCCATTGCCGACGCCTACGGGGAGTGCACGCGCCTGGCGAAGGCGCACTACGAGAATTTCCCGGTGGGCAAGCTGGTGCCGCGCGAGATGCAGAAGCACGTGCACGCGGTCTACGCGTTTGCGCGGCATGCGGACGATTTGGCCGACGAGGGTTACGCCGGCGCGCGCGAGGATGGCCGCGATGTCATGACCCCGGAGGAGCGGCTGGCGGCGCTGGACGATTGGGAGCGCCAATTGCTTTCCACGCCGGGCACGCCGGGGCTGCACCCGATCTTCGTCGCGCTGCACGAAACGATCCGCGAGCTGGACCTGCCCACGCCGCTCTTCACCGACCTGCTCTCGGCCTTCCGGCAGGATGTGGTGAAGCGGCGCTACGCGAACTTTGCCGAGGTGCTCGACTACTGCCGGCGCAGCGCCAACCCGATCGGGCGGCTGGTGCTGCTGCTGCACGGGGTGCGCGAGGAACGCCTGCACGAGCTGAGCGATCACATCTGCACCGGGCTGCAGCTCGCGAATTTCTGGCAGGACGTGGGCGTGGACTTGAAGAAGGACCGCATCTACCTGCCGGAAAACGAGCGCGAGAGCCACGGGGTGAGCGAGAAGTCGCTCTTCGCCGGCCAGGCGGACGCGGCGTACCGATCGCTGATCAAGTTCCAGGTCGCGCGCACCCAGGAAATCTTCGATCAAGGCCGGCCGCTCACGCGCGAGTTGCGCGGCAAGCTGCGCGTGGAGATCCGCATGACCTGGCTGGGGGGAACGACGATCCTGCGGAAGATCGAGGCGGCCGATTACGACACGCTGAACCACCGGCCGAAGCTGGGCAAGGTGGACATGGCGATGCTGCTGGCAAGGGCGCTGGTCTCGTGAGCACGGAGCCAAGCGACGAGCCGCTGCCAGACCTGCCAGGCAGCGACCAGATCACGCAGGCAAGCCGGTCGAACCTGGCGCTCTCGTTCTTCTCGCTCTCGCCGGAAAAGCAGCGGGCGATGAATGTCTTCTATGCCTTCTGCCGCGTGGTGGACGACGTGGCCGACTCGACCGAGCTGCCGCTGGAGGAAAAGCGCCGCCAGCTCGGCCAGTGGCGCGCCGAAATCCGCCGCGCTTACCTAAGCGAGCCGCGCACGCCGCTGGGGCGGGAAATGGCGCAGATCATCCGCACCTACCTGATCGCGCCCGCGCTGCTCGACGACGTGATGAACGGCGTGGAGATGGACCTGGAGATCTCGCGCTTCCCCGACTTCGCCCTGCTGCAGAAATACTGCTACGGCGTGGCCAGCGCGGTCGGGCTGGTGAGCCTGGAGATCTTCGGCTGCCGGCACCCGCGCTCGCGCGATTACGCGATCGCGCTGGGCATGGCGCTGCAGTTGACGAACATCCTGCGCGACGTGAAGAAGGACGCGTCGTTCGGCCGCATTTACCTGCCGCAGGACGAGCTGGCGCAATTCGGCGTGAGCGAATCGGATGTGATGGAGGCGCGGTGGTCGCCGCGGATGAAGCAGCTGCTGCGCTTCCAGGCACTGCGCGCGCGACATTATTTCGCCAAGGCGCACCGGCTGATGGAACCGTCCGACCGGCCGAATCTCGTCGCGGCGGAAATCATGCGCTCGGTCTACGAGGGGCTGCTGACGAAGATCGAGCAGCGCGGCTTCGACGTGATCAACGAGCCGGTCAGGCTCAACAAGGCGCAGAAGCTGATTCGCATCGGGCGGGCGGTGATGGCGGAGCGCCGCGCGCCGGCCCGGCCACCGGCACCGAAGAAGATTGCGGTGCTGGGCGCGGGTTATGCGGGACTGGCCTGCGCGGTGGAACTCGTGGCGCGCGGGCACGAGGTTACGCTGCTCGAGTCGCGCGCGCTGCTGGGCGGGCGTGCGCACAGTTTTGTCGATCCCAAGACCGGTCTCGTGCTCGACAACGGGCAGCACATTCTCATGGGCTGTTATCACGAGACGCTCGCGCTGTTGCGGAAGCTGGGCGTGACGGACCGGCTGCTGACGCCGCCGCGTCTCCACGTGCCCTATCGGAGCGCACAGGGCGAAAGCTCGCTGACGGCCGTGGCGCCGGCGCCGTTTCATCTGCTTTCTGCGCTGCTCCATTTTGGTGAACTCTCGTTTGGAGACAAGCTGGCCGCCACGAAACTCGCGCTGCGCCTGCGCCTCGGACACCAGCCGCGTACCGGCGAGACCGTGGAGGCGTGGCTGCGGCGCTGGAAGCAGACGCCGAACATCGTGCGCGCGCTTTGGGAACCGCTCTGTCTTGCGGCGTTGAACGAGCCGGTAGGCACCGGTTCCGCCGCGCTTTTCGCCACGGTGATCCGCCGCACTTTTCTCGCGGGCGCGGCGGACTCGACCATCTACCTGAGCCGGGTGGGCCTGAGCGAGCTCTTCGGCGGCGAGGTGGAAACGCTGCTCGAGATGTGCGGCGGCCAGGTTCGGCTGCAGGCGCCGGTCACGGCCTTGCGTTTCGACGGCGGGCGCGTGGCGGAGGTCGCCTTGTCCGACGGCACCGCGCTGCAGCCGGACGCGGTGGTGAGCGCCCTTCCGTGGCACGTGCTGCGCGGCTTGCTACCGGCGGAGAGCAAGCTGGCCGGGGCCTGCCGGGAGCTGGGCGAGGCGCCGATCGTCAGCCTGCATCTTTGGTTGGATCGCGCGATCCTGGATGAGCCGTTCGTCGGGTTCCTCGATTCGCCCCTGCATTGGCTTTTCACCCGCGACTTGATCCAGGGGCGTACGCCGGGCCATCCGGGTCACGTCGTCACCGCGGTGATCAGCGGCGCCCGCGAGATGCTGGAGGTCAGCGCGGGCGAGTTGGAAGAACTGACGTTGCGCGAGCTGCGGCGCTTCCTCCCCCTCGCGCGCGAGGCGAAGGTGCTGCACCGGATGGTTTACAAAGCGCGCAGCGCGACGTTCGCCGCCACCCCGGAAGCCGAAGCCTTGCGCCCCGGCCCGAGCACGCCATGGAGGAATCTTTGGTTAGCGGGAGATTGGACCGACACCGGCCTTCCCGCCACGATCGAAGGGGCGATCATGAGCGGAGGCTACGCAGCCGCAGCAGTCGACTCTACGGCTTAAGTGCCAGAACGTCCGTGAGGCGCGCTCAGGTGCTAATCCAAAGGTTCAAAGACCTTGCGCACCCTTGTCGGTGATATAGGTGACCGATCCAGGATTAAAGCTCTTGTCCACGAACATGGCGTCGCCCTTGGTATCGGGAAAAGCCCCCGCAGCCGTGGGCGTTTGAGCTATCGGCGCACGGAAGAAGGCATTGTTGCTGTGATAGGCTACAGCGATCCCATCCGTACCAAAGAGCGGATTGTTCGGGGCAAATTCACAACCTACCGAAGCAGTGGTTGGGATAACCGCGCCCGTATCTGGCGACCAAACGAGTGGAAGTTGATCCGGCGCGACAGCACCGACCCCCGCCCCCGAGACATCGCTGAAATCGAAACTGCAGTTCGAGGCACTCCACGTCGCCGCCGTACCTGTTGCGGTTTGTTTCACGAACTTAGAGTCGCCCGAGATGCCAAAAATGCCCGGGTCGCTTACGTAATTTCCTGCGACTAGTGCGCTGGCAATATCACCCGCGCTTGCTCCCGTAGACGTTGGATAGGTTCCATTGTTATCGTTGGCATATTGAAACTCTGCCAAAGCCAAGGTTCGGCAGGTCTGCATAGCCCCCGACTCCTTGGCCTTTTTAATTCCATTAGTGATCGGACCGAGTGCCACTCCTGCGAGAATGGCAATGATGCCGATGACCACCAAGAGTTCAACGAGGGTAAAGCCGCGGCTTAAGCGCCTACCCAATTGCGAGCGGTTGCGGTTGGACATATGTAAATCTTTCATGAAACTCACAGTCGTCAAGACAGCGAAGGTTCCGTTTGCCCCGAATTGCTCCCGCATCAATTAGCTAGGCTTTCAAGAGACGCTCAAATCACAAGCCTTGAGCGCCCTTATCTTTCACGTAAGTGACGGAGCCAGGATTAAAGCTTTTGTCAACAAACATAGCATCGCCCTTCGTATCGGGAAAAGCACCGGCTGCGGTGGGAGTCTGACCGATAGGCGCGCGGAAGAAGGCGTTGTTGCTGTGATAGGCTACGGCGATCCCATCCGTACCAAAGAGGGGGTTGTTTGGGGTAAACTCACAACCCACTGAGGCGGTGGTGGGAATTACCGCGCCCGTGTCCGGAGACCAAACGAGCGGAAGTTGATCAGGCGCCACGGAGCCGACTCCGGCACCGGAAACATCGCTGAAATCAAAGCTGCAGTTGGCCGCGCTCCACGTAGCCGCAGTACCCGAGGCTGTCTGCTTCACGAACTTGGAGTCGCCAGAAATGCCAAAGATACCAGGATCGCTCACGTAGTTCCCCGAGACCAAGGCACTGGCAATATCACCAGCGCTGGCACCGGTGGAGGTCGGGTAGGTGCTGTTGTTATCATTCGCATACTGGAACTCGGCGAGAGCCAGGGTCCGGCAGGTCTGCATGGCACCAGATTCCTTGGCTTTCTTGATGCCGTTGGTGATTGGGCCCAGCGCGACACCGGCAAGGATGGCGATAATACCAATGACTACGAGGAGTTCGACGAGGGTGAAACCGCCACTAGAGCGGGGGGAGGCCACAGAACGGAGATTGCGCATGCGTAATACTCGTACCATGTTGCCTAGGGGTCAAATTAAATTAACAGAAATTTGTAACTTTTTCCGAAATTGTGGGTTTCAAGATTTTCGGCCAGCTGCTTTCCTTGTCGTATGGCTGAGTCTCTCTCCTTGGAACAAATCATCCGCAAGGAGTGCGCACCGGTGCTGGATTGCATGCTGACGATCACGGACAGCACGGGCGAGGCGGCGTTTCTTTACTTCAAGGAGGGCGAGCTGGTGGAGGCGAACTTCGCGTCGCTTTGGGGACGGGATGCGCTGGCGGAAATCCTGACCTGGAAGATCATTTCCCGCGCCATTGCTCCTCTGCCGCTTGGGATCAAGCGCTCGCTGTGGGAGCCGCTCGAGGTGCTGCTGCATCCCGATG
>CAZZYY010000118.1:0-8429 GCA_964658475.1 uncultured Candidatus Methylacidiphilales bacterium
TGAGCAATTGCTGGAAGCGTCGGTCGCGGAAGCAGGAGCGGACGCCCTGGTTCATGGTCATGACCTCGCAGGCGGCGACGCGGCCGCGGCCGTCGGCGCGCGGGAGCAGGCGCTGGGCGATGATGGCCTGGAGGGCGTTGGCGAGCTGGGCGATGATCTGCGCCTGCTGCTCGGGCGGAAAGGCATCGACGATGCGGTCAACGGCCTTGGGCGCGTCGATGGTGTGCAGCGTGGCGAGCACGAGGTGGCCGGTTTCCGCGGCGGTGATGGCGGCGGAGATCGTCTCCAGGTCGCGCATTTCGCTGATGAGGATGACGTCGGGGTCCTGGCGCAGGACGTGGCGCAGGGCGAGCGGAAAGGACTTGGTGTCGGTGCCGATCTCGCGCTGCTTCACGCGGCTGAGCTTGTGGGTGAAGATGTACTCGATGGGGTCCTCAATGGAGATGATGACGGCGGAGCGGTGGGTGTTGATCTCCTCGACCATGGCGGCGAGCGTGGTGGTCTTGCCGGAGCCGGTGATGCCGGTGACGATGACGAGTCCCTGCTCGAGCGAGCAGAGCTGCCGGACGATGGGCGGCAGGCCGAGGTTGGCCAGCGGCGGGGTGACAGCGGGGATGTGCCGGAAGACGGCCTCCGCGGCGCCGCGGCTGTAGTGCGCGTTGCCGCGGAAGCGCCCTTGGCCCTCGACGACGACGGCGAAATCGAGTTCCCAGGTTTCCTCGAATCGGGCGCGCTGGCTTTCGCTAAAGATGCTGTAGATGAGGTCGCGGCAGGGCTCGGGCTCAAGGACGTCGCCGACCAGCGGCTGGAGGACGCCGTTGACGCGGGCCATGGGCGGCGAGCCGACGCAAAGATGGAGGTCCGATGCGCCGCGGGCGACGGTTTGGGTGAGGAGATCGACGATATCGAGGGCCATGATGGATCAACCTCCGCTGGCGAAGCTGCTGGTGTTGATGCCGCGCAGGCGGCGCTGCAGCTCCTGCGGATTGGCGGCGGTAGCGAGCGCGGTTTCCTCGGTGATGCGGCCGGCCTGCACAAGCCGGACGAGGGACTGGAGGAAGGTGACGTTGGCGGGATTGTCGCCGCGCCCGACGTGCTCGGCGAGGTCGCGGAACTTGCCCTCGAGGATCCATTTGCGCGAGACGGCTTGGTTCTCGAAATGCTCCACCACGAGCGCGACGCTGCCGCTTGTGCCGGGCGCGAGCCGCTGGCAGAGGATGCCGACGAGCTGCTGGGCGAGCACGTGCTGCACGCCGTCACGCTCGCCCACCTCGAAAAGGCGCAGCAGGCGCTCGAGCGAGTCGAGCACGTTGGAGCTGTGCAGCGTGGCAAAGACGAGATGGCCGGTCTCGGCCGCCTCGAGTGCGGTGAGCGCGGAGGCGCGGTCGCGAATCTCGCCGAGCAGGATGGCGTCGGGGCTCTGGCGGAGCGAGCGGCGCAGGCCTTCGGCGAAGGTGGGTGTGTCGATGCCGACCTCGCGCTGGGTGAAGAGGCTGGAGGCGGAGCGGAAGAGGTACTCGATCGGGTCCTCGATCGTGACGATGTGGTAGGCGCGGTTCTGGTTGAGCCACTCGAGGCAGGCGGCGACGGTGGTGGACTTGCCGCTGCCGGTGGGACCGGTGACGAGGATGAGGCCGGTGGGCCGCTGGATCCAGGAGATGAGCAGGGCCTCGGGCGCGCCGAGGCCGTCAAGGGTGGGGATGTCGACCTTGATGGGGCGCAGGACGGCGCCGCGCGTCTCGAGCGACTGGAAAAGGTTGACGCGAAAGCGCCGGCCATCGGAGGCGACGTAGCTGCCGTCGAAGTCGTGCGCGTTCCGCTCCGCGCCGCAGCGGGCGGCGAAGGTCTCGAGCTCCTCGGCGGTAATGGGCGCGGCGTCCTGCAAATGGTGGAGCGCGTCGTTAACGCGGAGCTGGGGCAGGCTGCCGGCGCGCAGGTAAAGATCGGAGGCGCCGGCGCGATGCGCCGTCACACACAGGGCATCGATGGCGTCCATGGCGCGCGGTTACTTGCCTTTCTTCTCTTCCTTTTGCGCGGCTTCCCAGGCGCGCTGGCGGCCTTCGCTGGCCAGGGCGAGCTGGGTGAAGGGCAGGTCGGGCAGCAGCTTGCAGGTCTCCATGAAGAACTCGTCGAATTCCTCGCGGGTCATCTCCTCCTTGGCGTTGCCTTCGAAGACGGCTTGGGTGATTTCCTGATCATTCCACGGCGTCTGGTCGAGCACCGGGTTGCCGCTGTAACCGAGGCCGAGCTCCTTCGCCAGGATGTTGGCGCAGGCGATGAGGTGGACGAGCTGGTTGGTCTCGTCGTCGCTGGATGAGCCGGAGACGAGGGAGAGGAGATTGATCTTCTTCGATTTCGCGAGGGCGGCGAGGCAGGCGGAGGGGTCCTCGTGAAAGGCGGTGACGTAGCGCACGACGGGCTGGAATTTGTGGCGGTGCAGCCATTCCTGGCCGATCTGCGCGTGGTCGACGCCGAAGTATTCGTGCTCGATCTCGACCAGCGGCCGGTTCTGCTCATAGGCGCGCATCCAGACGGCGATGGTCTTGGCCGGGTAAAGCTCGGCCAGAACGAGCTTGCCGATGTCGTGCACGGCGCCGCAGAGGAACTCCATGCCGGTGGGCTTGAGGCCGATCATGTCGACGATGAACTCGGCGAGCAGGCCGGTGTAGACCTGGTGCTGCCAGAGCTGGTGCCAATTCATCGGCCGCTCCGGCTGCCAGGGGCGGTAAAGCGCAATGGACATCATGGCGATGTTTCGCGAGCGCTCGAGGCCCACGAGCTCGATCTTTTCCGCGTCGCTCTGCGGCCGCGCGTCGGAGGCGTTGGCCATGAAGGTGCTGAGGACCTCGAGCGTTTCCTTGTAGCTCGGCACCAGCAGCAGCGCCTGGATGAGCGAGCGCAGGTCCTCCGAGGAATCGCGCTGCATGGCGCGGAGTTCGGGCACGAGCGCGTTGAGGCGCATGACGGGCCAGCGGGTGTCGAGGGTCTGGTAAACCTCCTGCGCGTCGTAGGCGTCCTGGAGCTGGAAGAGGTGATCGCCCTCCACGGCCATGTCCTCGGGGACGAGATCGAAGAGGGAATCGGGCTGGCCGCCGGAGCGGGGCGCGGCGCGGCGCTCCACGGTCTCGACGACCGAGAGCATCTTCTTGCCGTACTGGAAATGGTGGATGTTATCGAGGGCGAAGGTGATCTCCTCGTAGCTCTGGAAGCGGTCGTCGGGCTTCTTCTCCATCATCTTGCGGATGACGCTGCACCAGCCGGTGGGGATCTCGTGCGCCTGGAGGGTCTCGATCGGGAACGGGCTGAACACGTGGGCGCGGCAGACTTCCTCGGTGGTCTCGCCGGGGTAGGGAAACTCGCCGGTCATAAGATGAAAGAGGCTGGCGCCGAGGCAATACATGTCGGTGCGGAGGTCGGGCTTCTCCTGCATGATGTGCTCGGGCGAGGCGTAGGCGGGCGTGCCCTGCAGCTCGTCCTCGCGCGCGCCGCTCGCGATCTCGGTCTGCTTCCGGGCCAGGCCGAAGTCGGTGAGCATGACGGTGTTTTCGCCGTCGACCATGAAGTTGGCCGGCTTGACGTCGAGATGGATGATGTTGGAACGCGCGGCGTACTCGAGTGCGGCCACGGCCTGGCGCATGAACCACATGGCCTCGTCCAGGCTCAGGGCGCGACCGGCCATGATCCAGTCCTCCAGCGTCTGGCCCTCGATGTAGCCCATGGCGAGATAGGGCACGCCCTGCTCCTCGCCCGCGGAGTAGAGCGGGACGATGTTGGTGTGGCGCAGGTTGGCGATAGCGCGGGCCTCCTCCATGAAGTTGGCCATGACGTCGGGCGAGCTCATGTTCGTCCGGTGCATGATCTTGATGGCGACGTAGCGTTCGAGATTGGGCTCGATGCCCTTGAAGACCTCGCTCATGCCGCCCTCGCCGAGCTTCTCGAGGATAAGATAGGGACCCACACGCGACCCGGCGGTGAAGAGCGCGGGAGGGGGGTCCATCATAGATAAGTTGGGGCTGCCCTAAGAAAACCTAAGTTGCGGCTTATAAAAGGCAATCTCGCTCCGCGCGAGGGGCGGGCGGGCGCAGCAATCGCAACGAAATTTGTCTCGCCTCTGTCGGCCAGCGGCACAATGTCTTTCCCCGTTATGCCCGGCCTCCTGAGCGAACTGGACCTGAACCGGCAGATCGGGGAAAAGGACGAGTATCGCGAGAAGGTGAACGAGCTGCAGTTGAGCCTGCTCCACTTTCAGCGCAAGATCCTCGAGAGTAGGCGCAACGTCATCCTGGTCTTCGAGGGACCGGACGCGGCGGGCAAGGGCGGGGTGATCAAGCGCATCACCGAGAAGCTCGATCCGCGGCTGGTGCGCGTTTACTCGACGATCAAGCCGAACGAGGACGAGTACCGGCACCACTATCTCTGGCGCTTCTGGACCAAGATGCCAGCGCAGGGCGAACTGGCGATCTTCGACCGCTCCTGGTACGGACGGGTGCTGGTGGAGCGGGTGGAGGGATTCTGCAGCGAGAAGGAATGGGGCCGCGCTTACTCCGAGATCAACTACATGGAGAAGACGCTGGCGGACGCCGGCACGGTGATCCTCAAGTTTTACCTGCACATCAGCAAGGAGGAGCAGCTGAAGCGCTTCGAGAGCCGCGCGGCCGATCCGTACAAGCACTGGAAGATCAGCGCGGAGGACTGGCGCAACCGCAAGCGGTGGAAGGAGCACGTGGAGGCGGCGGAGGACATGTTTGCGAAGACGTGGACGAAGTACGCGCCGTGGGTGCTGGTGGAGGGCGAGTTCAAGTGGTACGCGCGGCTGAAGGTGCTGCGGGCGGTGGTGAAGAAATTCGAGCAGGAATTCAACGAGTAGGTGTGGGGGGTTAAGGCGGGCAGGTTTCACCGTTTCCAATCGACGCTTTCACCCGGCCGGAGATACCGCGCACTTCCGCCGGGCGACCACAGATACGAACTGCCTGCCAAAGGGATGTTGCGGTCCACTCCTGGCTGCGCCACCTGCTGGATAGCGTGGAGAAAAACGCCTAAGCACGTTCCAATTCACGGGTCGCAGCTCTTCAAAAAGAGAGTGCCGTGACAATGTGGCAGAAATCCGGTTTTGTTTGGTAATACTTTATTTCGAGCGACGGTCCCTAGCTGCGCGACGCTGGCTGGTCGCGTAGAAATTCGCCAGGCAGGGCAGGGCCTCGGCGCCGTGAATATCAACCGTCAGCCTCTTCTCCAGCCCAAACGGGGTGCCAGACTTTTCCCATCTCGTGTGGAAACGCTGAAAAGCTGGAGCGCGGCCGTCGAACAACAAACTCACTCCACCACTTCCACCGGGCACTTGGGCAGCACGGCGAGGAACGCCTTGCCGTAGGGCTTGGTGAGGACGCGATTGTCGAGGATGACGATGATGCCCTTGTCGTTTTGCGTGCGGATGAGGCGGCCCACCCCCTGGCGGAATTTCAGGATCGCCTCGGGTAGCGAGTAGTCGCGGAAGGGATCGCCGCCGGCCTCCGCTATCGCCTCGCACTTGGCCTGGGTGAGGGGATGGTCGGGCACGGCGAAGGGCAGGCGCGTGAGGATCACGTTGCTTAGCGCCTCGCCTGGCACGTCCACGCCCTGCCAGAACGAGTCGGTGCCGAACAGGACCGAGTCGCGGTCCTCCTTGAACTTTTGCAGCAGCCGGTGGCGCGGCATGGAGCCGCCTTGCACGAGCAGCGCGATGCGTTCGCTGCGGAAGAACGACTCGAGCAATTCCGCCTGCCGCTGCATTGTCTGGTAGCTGGTGAAAAGAACGAAGGCCTTGCCGTGCGTCTGCGAAACGAAGTGGCGCGTCCAGCGGCTGAGCGCCTCCTCGTAGGCCTCGCGCGCGGCGGGCTCCGGCATCTTGCGCGGGATGTAGACCTTCATCTGCCGCGCGTAATCGAACGGCGAATCGACCTGCAGCGTGGCCGCGTCCTCACCGCCGATGCGGTTGACGAAGTAGCGCAGGCCATCGCCCACGGCGAGCGTGGCGCTGGTCATGATCGCCGTGTTCTCCGGCCGGAAAAGCAGGGCACGCAGCTGCGAGGCGACCTCGATCGGCGCGGCGGTCAGCGTCAGGCGCGCCTCGCGCTTTTCCTGGCGATCGATCCAGTAGACATGATCCGCGCGGCTCTGGTCGATGAACTCGGCCAGGCCCAGACGCAGCCCGTCCACGCGCCGCGCGGCCTCCTGCACCTCGGCCTTGAAGACCTCGTCGTCGATCTTGCGCGCGTCATCGGCCAGCGTGCGGTACAGGCGCGCAAGCGGCAGGTCCAGCGTGTTTTCCGCGATGTTCGGCTCGCGGATGCGCAGCTCCTTCGCGCGATTCGGGAAACGCAGCGAGCGCTCCAACCGGTCGAAGAACTGGTCCGATTCCTCCTCCGCCTGGAGCACGAGCTTCATCGCCTCCGCATTGCGCAGCGCGGCCACGATGCCCTTCTGCGTGCGCGGGTGAAAGAGCCGGTGCAGCAGGTAACGCAGGCTGCCGTGCGAGATTTCCAGCCCCAGGTGCCGCGCCGCCACGCCCTCCAGCGTGTGGGCCTCGTCAAAGACGATGAAGTCGTTGTGGAACAGGTAGCCGCGTTCCTCCGTCACCGCTTCGCTGCCGGCCAGAAAGTTGAAGAAGAGCGAGTGGTTGAGCACGACCACGCGCGCCGCCTCCGCCTCCTTGCGCGCGTTCTGATAAAAGCATTCCGTGCCCAGTCCGCAGGTGCGCGGCGTGCAAACATGCGCCTCGCTGCACACCTGCAGCCACACCTGCGGATCGGGCGCGGGGTCAAGATCGCTCAGCGTGCCGTCGCGGGTCTTGTGGCTCCATTCCCAGAGGCGCTTCAGCTCCTCCTGCTCGCGGCTGGCGAAAAGCTCCGTGCCGTGGCTCATCGCGCGCTGGAGCCGCAGCGGGCAGAGATAATTATGACGGCCCTTCAGCAGCACGGCCTTGAACGGATCGGGCAGCAGCTTCTGCACGAGCGGGATGTCCTTGTAGAATAGTTGCTCCTGCAGATTGATCGTGTGCGTGGAGATGAGCGCCTTGCGGTTCTCGTTCTGCGCGTGCAGCACGGCCGGGACGAGATACGCGAGCGACTTGCCCACGCCCGTGCCCGCCTCCACCAGCAGGTGCGTGCGTGTCTGGCACGCCTTCGCCACCGCGGCGGCCATCGTCTGCTGCTGCGGTCGATACTCGAAATCCTTCGACCGCGCCAGCATCCCGCCCGGCCCGAAGGCCTGGAGCGTGCGCCGCTCCAAGTCGGTGGGAAAATCGTCAACGGGCGCAATCATGCCGAAAGATGGAGTGTAGACCGACTCCGCCCCCGAGGCGAGGGGATGCATTACCGAACTATCCGCGCCGTCTTCACCTGGAGCAGCGGTCTATGACCGCGAGGAAGAGCACAAACGCCTCGCATCGTCTCGGCGGTCCTAGACCGCGGCTACAGCCAAACACCAAGCAGTGCGGCGACCTCGCGATCGCCGCACCGTCTATGAGGTACGAATCCCTCGACCAACAACCGACGCTGTATTACGGCATCAACACGTGATCGATCACGTGGATGACGCCGTTGGATTGCATGACATTGGGAATGGTCACCATGGCCGTGTTGCCCTGCGCGTCCTTCAGCTCGATGCCCGTATCGCCCGACATCATCACGGTCAGGTTCTCGCCCTGCACCGTCTTCAACGTCGCCGAACCGTTCCCGTCCTTGATCATGGCCATGAGCTTATGGGCAGTCAGTTTTCCGGCCACAACGTGATAGGTCAGGATGCCCGTCAGCTTCGCCTTGTTCTCGGGCTTCAGCAGATCGTCCACCGTGCCGGCCGGCAGCGCCGCGAAAGCTTCGTTGGTCGGCGCAAACACCGTGAACGGGCCGGGGCCTTCCAGCGTTTCAACGAGTCCCGCCGCCTTGACCGCCGCCACCAGCGTGGTGTGGTCGGCCGATTTGGACGCGTTTTCAATGATGTTCTTGTGCGCCGACATGGGAGCGCCGCCCACCATCGGATTGGCCAGGGCGGCAGTAGCGGTGAGACAAAGGGCAAGACCGACGGATCGAAGAATAGATTTCATGATAGGGGAACAGTTGGATTGGAGCGCCCTCTCGACGGGAGTGGGTTGTCTCACCCATGCAACGAACGAGGGGCGCATCCGGTTGCAACTATCCTTCGGATCGAGGCTTTGACGCCGGCGCCGGGGCGTTCCTGTACGCCCCACCGCGCGCAGCACGAGGCCCCCCGCCAGCCTGGGGCCACCCCGCCACGACAAAGACCCCTGATGCGCTTCACCATGGCAGCCTCCTCCTGATGCTGGCGGCGGACTTGCTTTCGGTCTGCGGGGGCGGCTATGCTTTCCGGCTCGCGACCACACCCCATGGAGTAGCGGTTAGCTCACCTCCCTTTCACGGAGGTAGCACGGGTTC
>CAZZYY010000119.1:0-8357 GCA_964658475.1 uncultured Candidatus Methylacidiphilales bacterium
GTCTCCATCGCCTTGAGCTCGTCGCGCTGCTCGGGCTGCAGCACCGCCGCGATCTTCGCGTTGGTCTCCCGCATGATCTGCGAAATGTTCGCCACATCCTCGCGGTGCGCGGCTTCGATCCGCTGCTCCGCATCCATGATCCACGGCTCGATCTCCTTTTGCTGGTCGTCGGAAAGCTTCAGTCGCTCCGTCAGGTGCCGCATCCAGTGGCTGCCCATCTGCTGCGCCCCGGGCGGTCCCGGCCGCGGCCCAAAGCCGATGGTCAGCAGCGAGCCCGTCGCCGCACCGAGCAGGAAAATGAGGCCCAGGATCACCCACGGCCGCGCCGCGATCGAGGTCATGGCGTCCAGTCCGTCTGCACCGAGGAATCGGCCAGCTGCAGGTTCTCCCGGTCCGCGTTCCCTTGCAGGCTGTTCGCCGCCGGCCAGATGCTCACCGCCATCAGCAACCCGGCCAGCGCCAATCCGCGCACCAGTACCCCGCCCTCCAGCAGCGGCGCGCTGCGCGAGGAGCGCCACGCCGCCAGCACCCGCGTCTCCAGGCCATAAGCCGGCATCGCGACCGCATCGCCGCGACGCACCGCCGCCGCGCGCAGCAGCGCATCGAACTGTTCCCGGGGCGAGCTCACGGTGTCTCCTTCATCAATAGCGTGTACCGCTTGCGCAGCAGGTTGCGGGCGCGGAAAGCCCGCACCTTCACCAGCGCGCGGCTCCAGCCGGTCAGCTTCGAAATTTCCTCCACGTTTCGTCCTTCCAGATACATCAGGCGCATCAGCAGCCGGTCCGGCGGCCGCAGGCTGGCCAGCAGCTTCTCCACCAGCTCGCCCGCCGCCACCTGATCGGAGGATACCAGTTCGCCCGGCGTCGCGGCCAGCGCTTCGATCACGCCTGCTTCGTCCTCCGTCAGGTCGGCCAGCCGGACTTCCGGCCGCGCCTTCTCCCGCCGCATCTGGTTCAGGCATGTATTCACCGTGACGCGCGAGACCCAATGCAGAAACGGCGCGCGCGCGGAGTACTTCCCGAGATTCGTCACGATCTTGATGCACGCCTGCTGGATCAGGTCCTCCGTCGATTCGCGCGCCGGTCGGTTCGCGTAAACGAGTTTTGCCACGTGCGGGTACATATAATGGAAGAGCGCCAGCACCGCCTTTTCGTCGCCGGCCTGGGCGCGGGCCACGCAGGCCGCGACCTCGTCGGCGGTCATGTCAGTGCGATCCACAACCACCTTCACTGGGAATGATCCGCCTTCGGCCGCGCCGGTTACAAAAGATTCGGTCGCCCGCGTCCATTCGGTTACAATGAACCCCGAATCGTGAAGCCTGTCTCGCTCGGAAAACTCGTCGTTCAGCCGCCGCTGCTCCTCTCGCCGCTGGCCGGGTACACCAACCTGCCCTTCCGCCGCGTCATCCGCGAGCTCGGCGGCGTGGGACTGTGCACCACCGATCTTGTCAACGCCCGCTCGCTCCTGGAGAAGAACCGCAAGGCGCTCAAGCTCATCGAAACCAGCGCCGACGATGCGCCCCTCGCCGTCCAGATTTTCGGCTCCGTGCCCGCCGAGATGATCGGCGCCGCCCGTATGCTGGAGGATCTCGGCGTCGCCTCCGTCGACGTGAACATGGGCTGCCCCGTGAAAAAGGTCGTCGGCGTAGGCGGCGGCTCCGCCATGATGACCGAGCTTGACCGCACCGCGGCGCTGGTGCGCGGCATGGTCGAGGCCGTTCGCATCCCCATCACCTGCAAGATGCGCCTGGGCTGGGACGACGCCAACCAGACCGCGCCCGAACTCGCCCGGGCCCTCGAGCAGGCGGGCGTCGCCGCCATCATGGTCCACGGCCGCACCCGCCAGCAGGGCTTCGAGGGCGCGGTCAATCTCGCCGGCATCCGCCGCGTCGTCGAGGCGGTGCGGACCATCCCCGTCTTCGGCAATGGCGACATCATCTCGCCTCACGCGGCCAGGGTCATGCTCGAGATGACCGGCTGCGCCGGCGTTTCCATCGGCCGCGGCGCCTTCTACAACCCCTGGATTTTCCTCCACACCTGCCGCTATCTCGAAACCGGCATCGTCCCCGCCGAACCCTCCTTCGCCGAGCGGCTGCGCGTGATGAACCGGCATCTCGACCTCATGCTGGAGGTCTTCGGCGAGACCATGGGCTGCGTCATGTTCCGCAAGGTCGGCCCTTGGTACGCCCGACGCTTCGGCCCCGCCTCCTTCTTCAACAAGGGCATCGTCCGCATCGCCACCCGGCGCGATTACGAGACCCTGGTCGACAACTACGTCGCCTGGCGCCGACAGTTCGTCGACGAAAACGACCAACTCCTTCCCCGCTACGCGCCCGCGGACCTGCCGCTCAACTTCCGCGACGACGACGCTGAACCCGCCGTCGCCCGCCGCGAAGCCATCCCCGTACCCGCCGGCCCCAACGAACTCTGGTAGCCCGGTCCTTCTCATCCTGGTAGCCGGCGCTCTCCGAGCGCCGGTCCGGAGTAGAAAGCGTGTTGCCCTGTAGAAATACCTCCACAAGCCACCGTCATCCTAAGCGAAGCGCGGAGATGGCGAACGATAACCCATTCAAAATCCTTTCAGCGCGACACGTCCTCTCTTCAGACCCCTCGCCCGAAAGTCGGCTGGCGACTCATTTCTCCGCCGCTATCGACAAAACGAAGAGAGCCCCTTCGCACCAAGGCGGAGAGGCTCTCTCAAAGTCAGGCTCGATAAAAGGCCGACTATTTGCCCGAATCCATGCCGCCGGCCGGCGTGGTATTCGTCTGCGTGGCCGACTGCTCGACATGATGATGCTTCTTGTGCTTGGGCTTCTTGGTCGCCTCGTTCGGCGATCCATTGGAAAGCGGCTTGTCCGTTGTCGCGGAATCACCCGTCTTGGTCTGCTCGGGCGTACCGGTCGTCCCGGTGTTACCCTGCGCAGCCGGACCGGCCGGCGTGTTTTCCTGGTTCTTGCTATCGGTGGAACCGGGAGAGCCTGCGGGAGCGACTTTGTCAGGCGTAGAGGAGGTCTCGTCGGCCAAAAGCGATCCGGAGAACGCGATCATGGCGGAAAGGGCAAGGAAGGCTGAAGTGCGAACAATGGGTTTCATGATTTTCCTTTTTCCGCACCACCTGTGCCACTTAGCGGATGCAAACCGACAAGCCTCTCATAGCCAAATGCTTGCAATTCCATAACGCAAATGGAACGGTCAGGAATCTAAGTATTTTGTTGCGAAATGCGAGTCTAGTTATCAGGCTAGTCGCATCTTCAGCGGCAACTTGGCCATGCCAAAGGCTCGACAGCCCGCCGTTGATTGCTTTAATCGCCATTCAGACATGCGGTCTTATTAGGTGCCCTTCCGACATCGTCAAACATTTCACGATCTTACGCTTGCGTAATTGATCGTTTCTCCAATAATACGCCTCCTCTTTTTCCGTCCCATGCGTCTTTTCGTCTTACCCATCTTCGCGCAGGCCGGCGTCGCCTCCCCAACGGAAGGCCTGACGAAATATCCCGTACCGCTTTTCTCGCTCGACGGCTTTCCCATCACCAACTCGATGGTCTCGGAATTGATCGTCACCCTGATCATCATTGCGGTGATCCAGGTCTCGATGCGCTCGCCCAAGCTTGTGCCCACCGGCATGCAGAATTTTGTCGAGTGGATCGTCGAGTCGATGAACAACTTTCTCGAGATGCTCCTCGGCCGGGCCACCGCACGGCGCGGCTTCTGGTATTTCGCCGGCCTGCTGGTCTTCATCGTCCTCGGCAACCTCCTCGCCCTCGTCCCGGGTGTCGGCACGATCGGCTGGGGTCATGAGACCAACGGCCACTTCGAGGTCGACAAGCCCTTCTTTCGCGGCATGAACGCCAACGACAATCTCACCGCCGCCTACTCCGCGATCTTCTTCTTCATGTTCTTCTACTGGTGCGTCCGCGCGGCGGGGGTTCGCGGCTCGCTCTTCCACATCTTCGGGCCCAAGGTTCGGTTCAAGAACATCGCCGCCGATTGGACCTTCATCACCATCTTTTTCCTCGTCGGCTGGGTCGAGGTGCTGACCATCCTCTTCGTCCGGCCGATCGCCTTCACCTTCCGGCTTTACGGCAATATTTTCGGTGGTGAATACCTGCTCGATTCCATCTATAAGATGGCGCCGAATTTCGCCTTCATCACCCTGGTGCCTTTTTACTTTTACGAGCTGCTGGTCGCCGTCGTGCAGGCCTTTGTTTTCTTTGTTCTGACCGCCGCCTTCACCGGCCTCATCACCAACGACTCCAACCACGCCGCGGACGATCATTGACCCTTTGGACCGGGCCTACCCGGCCGAAAAACAACCTCAAAACAAACACAGACATCATATGGAACTCTTGGCACAGGCAGTGAATCTTTCGGGCAACATGTCGGCGATCGAAGTTGGTCTCGCCGCGGGCGGCGCGGCCATCGGCATCGGCGCGGTCGGCGCGGGCGCATCGCAGGCGGTGGGCCGCAATCCCGGCGCGGTCGGCATCATCCTCGCGATTTCCCTCACCATCATCGCCATCTCGGAAGGTACGTTCATCCTGACCGCCTTCGTCCTGGCCAAATAATTAAGCGCCGCCTGGCCCGGGACGTTCCCGGGCCTTTGGCTTCTTCGACCAATGATCCTTCTCCACCTGCCGTTCGCGGACCTGTCCGATATCGCGAACAACTTCAAGAACGTCGGCGAATCCACCGGCTTCACCCGCCAGCAGTTTGTCGCCCAGTGCATCGCCGTGACGGTGCTCTTCCTGGTGATGTACAAGTTCGCCTGGCAGAAGGTGCAGGTCATCCTCGACGAACGTCGTCGCAAGATCGAGGAATCGCTCGCCAACGCGGAGAAGATCAAGTCGCAGCTGGCCGACGCCGAGGCCACCCGCCTGGCCATCATCCATGCGGCCAACGAGAAGGCCAACCAGCTCATCGCCGAGACGGAGAAAAGCGCCGCCGTCCTCACCGAGCAGCGAGCGAAGGAAGCCACCCGCCAGGCCGAGGACATCATCAAGAACGCCCACGAGGCGGCGATCATCGACCGCAACCGCCTCATGGACGAGCTCAAGGCCCACCTCGGCGAGCTCGTCATCCAGACCACGCAAAAGGTCACCGGCAAGGTGCTGACCAACGACGACCTCGCCCGCCTCAACACCGAGACCGTCCGCCAGCTCGAGGCCGGCCGCAACTAACCGCGATGAAGATCGACCGCCATTCCCGCCAGCTCGCCAAGAAGTATTTCCTGGCCTGCCGCCAGCCGGACGGGTCGCTCAACGAATCGGCCGTGCGTGAGATCGTGCAGTTGGTCGTCGATCACAAGCCGCGCAACTACCTCGCGCTGCTCACCCATTTCCAGCGCCTCGTCGCCCTCGCGCTGGAGGAAAACGCCGTGCACGTGGAAAGCGCCGCGCCCCTGCCCGATCAGGGCGCCAGCGTCTTCGCCGATCTCGAGCAGCGCTACGGCAAGGCCTCCCGCACCGTCTACCAGGAAAACCCCGCGCTTCTCGGCGGCCTCCGCATCCGCCGTGGCAACAACATCTGGGACGGCTCCGTCAGCGGCCGCCTCTCCCGCCTGCAGCAGGCCCTTTCGTAAAAAGGTAAAAGCACCAACCTCCCGCACCTCCTGCCGACTCTCCAGTTCTCCCTGTTCCACGTTTCACTTTAAACTTCACTCCTCCCCTCATGAGCACCCTCCTCGAAGAAATCAAAGCCCAAATCGTTTCGCTAAAAACCGATGTCGCGCAGAGCAACGTCGGCACCGTGCGGGAAATCTCCGACGGCGTGGCCAAGATCGAAGGCCTCTCCGACGCCGCGCTCAACGAGATGCTCGACTTCGGCAACGGCACCATCGGCATCGCGCTTAATCTCGAGGAAACCGAGGTTGGCGCCATCATCATCGGCGACTTCTCCCATATCAAGGAAGGCGACGAGGTCCGCACCACAGGCAAGCTCCTCCAGGTCCCCGTCGGCAAGGCCCTCCTCGGCCGCGTGGTTGACGCCCTTGGCCGGCCCATCGACGGCAAGGGCGACATCAAGGCTGAAGCCTCCTATCCCGTGGAAAAGCTCGCGCCCGGCATCATCGCCCGCAAATCCGTTAGCCAGCCCATCTCCACCGGCATCACCGCCATCGACGCCATGATCCCCATCGGTCGCGGCCAGCGCGAGCTGATCATCGGCGATCGCGCCACGGGCAAGACCACCATCGCGGTCGATGCCATCATCAACCAGGCCCGCATCAATCGCGAGAACGAGGGCAAGGAAGGCTTCCGCCCGCTGTACTGCATCTACGTCGCCATCGGCCAGAAGAACGCCAACGTCGCGCGCGTCGTCGACACCCTCAACCGCACCGGCGCCACCCCGTACACCATCGTTGTCTCCGCCACCGCGTCCGACTCCGCCACCAGCCAGTACCTCGCCCCCTTCGCCGGCTGCGCCATGGGCGAATGGTTCATGGACAACGGCATGGATGCGCTGATCATCTACGACGATCTCTCCAAGCACGCCGTGGCCTATCGCCAGATTTCGCTCGTGCTCAAGCGCCCCTCCGGCCGCGAGGCCTATCCCGGCGACGTCTTCTACCTGCACAGCCGCCTGCTCGAGCGCGCCGCGCGCCTCGGCGAGAAGTACGGCAACGGCTCCCTCACCGCCCTGCCCATCATCGAGACGCAGGCTGGCGACGTCTCCGCCTACATCCCGACCAACGTCATCTCCATCACCGATGGCCAGATTTACCTGGAGACCGACCTCTTCTACCAGGGCATCCGCCCCGCCATCTCGGTCGGTCTTTCCGTCTCGCGCGTCGGCAGCGCCGCGCAGATCAAAGCCATGAAACAGGTCGCCGGCAAGATCAAGGGCGATCTTGCCCAGTACCGCGAGCTAGCCGCCTTCGCCCAGTTCGGTTCAGACCTCGACCCGAAGACCCAAGCCAAGCTCGGCCGCGGCGCCCGCGTGGTGGAAATCTTCAACCAGAAGAACTATCACCCCATCCCCGTCGAGGTGCAGGTCGCGACGCTCTGGGCCGTTCAGAACAACTTCTTCGACAACGTCCCCGTCGACAAAGTTAAGGACTTCCAGACCAAGCTGGTCGAAAATCTCACCACGCGCCAGGAAGCCGTCCTCAGCCAGATCCGTGACAAGGGCGCGATCGACGACGCAATCGCCGCTCAGCTCAAGTCCGCCATCAGGACCTTCGCCGAAACCTATTCCGCCTAAGTAAAAAGTAGAAAGTCAGGAGCTCGATCAACGCCGATTCTCAGAGCTAAAAGCCCGCCCGATTTCACTTTAGACTTTTTACTTTTTACTTCTTTCCCATGGCCAACCTTCGCGACATCCGCCGGCGCATCAAGTCGGTCAAGAACACCTCGCAGATCACCAAGGCCATGCAGATGGTCGCCGCGACCAAGATGCGCCGCGCCCAGCAGCTCGCGCTCGCCCTGCGCCCCTACGCGGACCGCCTCGACGAAATGGCCGCCCACTTGTACGAGAACATCGGGCCCAACGAGGTCAGCCACCCCCTGCTCCAAAAGCGCCAGGGCAAGAGCGGCAAGACCGCCGTCGTCGTCCTCACCTCGGAAAAAGGTCTCTGCGGCCCGCTCAACACCAATCTCCTGCGCGACGTCCTGCGCAACGACTCGCCCGACAAGGTCTACGTCAGCGTCGGCCGCAAGGGCCGCCAGACCCTCGCCCGCCTGAAAAAGCACCTGCTCGCCGACTTCGAGCTCAAGGATTCGCCCACCTTCGCGGAAAGCAAGACTATCAGCCGCTACCTGCTCGCGGAGTTCGAGAAGGGCACCTTTGACGCGGTCGAGGTCTACTACAACCGCTTCGTCAACACCCTCTCGCAGGTGCCGACCCGCCTGCCGCTCGTGCCCATCGGCGCCGAGGCGCTCGCCACCGCCAAAAGCCTCGGCGAGGCCCATCACGCCGCGCGGCACGGCCTGCCTCCCGCGGATGGCAAGCCGGCCGGCTCGACCCTCACCTACAATTTCGAGCCGGACGCGCCCGAGCTCCTCGGCAAGCTCCTGCCCTACTACGTTCACCTGCTCGTCTACAACAAGATCCTCGAGTCGCGCGCCTCCGAGCACAGCGCCCGCATGGTCGCGATGAAGGCCGCGACCGACAACGCCAAGCAGCTCGTCAAGGACCTCACCCTCGAATACAACAAGGCCCGCCAGGCCGGCATCACCAACGAGATTCTCGAAATCTCCTCCGCCGCCGCCATGATGAACTAGCACCGCCAAGGTGCGAGTAGCGTCGCTGGTAAGCACTAATACGGCCTTCCCGTATCGGCGGTCCCCAACCGCCCACGCGAAAACCCTCCGAAGGTAGCCGGCATCGGCCCGATGCCGGAGGGAGCGCAGCGACCGGAAT
>CAZZYY010000120.1:0-8323 GCA_964658475.1 uncultured Candidatus Methylacidiphilales bacterium
TAGCCGGGATCGGCCCGATCCCGGAGCGAGCAACGCGAGCGGAATGCCTTCCTGTCTTTTCCCGGACCGATTCCGCCGCTGCTGCGGCTCCGGCATCGGGCCGATGCCGGCTACCTTCGGAGGTCGGCCGCCGCCGGGAATGGGGCGGGACGACAAGGAGTTTCCGAGTCAGCGCCATCAAGGAACGTTGCGTGGCCGCGCCCTACCGCCCGCTCAGCACCCTCTTCTCGTAGGCCTTCACTTCGCCGATCCAGTTGCGGTCGGATGGCACATTGTTACGCGCGCAGTACTCGTTCCACACCGCGCCAAGCGGCAGCGCCTTCATCTCCTCGATCAGCGCGAGGCGCGCACTGAAATCGCCTTGGGCCTCGAGCTCGCGCAGCAACTCGCGCGGCTCGAGCAGCGCGGCGAGCAGGCACTTGAGCGTGGCCCGCGTGCCAATGACCCAGGCCGCGATGCGGTTGATGCTGGCGTCGAAAAAATCGAGGCCGATGTGGGTGCGGGCAAGGAAATCGCCGCGCACGATTTCCTCCATGGTGGCGCGGGTCGCGTCGTCGAAAAGCACCACGTGGTCGCTGTCCCAGCGCACGCCGCGACTCACGTGCAGGATGATCTCGGGCACAAACTGGAGCACGGAGGAGATCTTGTCGGCCAGCGTCTCCGTGGGATGGAAATGGCCGGCGTCGAGGCAGAGCAGCTTCCGGTTCTTCACCGCGTAGCCGAGATAAAATTCGTGCGAGCCGGGCACGTACGACTCCGACCCGATGCCGAAAAGCTTCGACTCGACCGCGTCGAGATTATGCGGCATCGGCTCGGCGAAAAGCGCGTCGAGCGAGGCCTCCAGCCGCTCGCGCGGACCCTTGCGGTCGGCGGGCAGGTCCTTGGAGCCGTCGGGAATCCACACGTTGGTCACCGCGGGCGAGCCGAGCTGCCGCCCCATTTCCGCCCCGATGCGCCGACAGGCGATGCCGTGGTTGATCCAGAACTCGCGCACCTTCGCGTCCGGATGGGTCAGCGTCGCGCCGTCGTTGGCCAGCGGATGCGAGAAATAGCTCGGGTTAAAATCGAGACCCAGGCCGCGTTCCTTCGCCCAGTCGATCCAGCCCTGGAAATGCGCCGGCTCGACGGCGTCGCGATCCACGAGCTTGCCGCCGAAATCGCCGTAGATCGCATGAAGATTCAGCCGATGCTTGCCCGGCAACAGCGTGAGCACCTGGTCGATGTCCTGGCGCAGCTCGGCCAGGGTGCGCGCCTTGCCGGGATAGTTGCCCGTGGCCTGGATGCCGCCGCCGCTCAGCACCGCGCCGGGGCGCTCGAAGCCGCCCACGTCGTCTCCCTGCCAGCAGTGCAGCGAAATCGGGATGGTGGCGAGGCGGGCCAGCGCCGCCTCCACGTCGACGCCCAGCTCGGCGTAGGACTGCGCGGCGGAGGAGAAGGAACTCATGCGCCCATTATCGACGCAGGCGCGCGCGTTGTCAGGAATTATCCGCCGTGCGGATTCCGTCTGATTTTGCCTGAAGGTCAGCGGGCTGCGGGCGAGCCGAGCACCACTGTATCGCCCTCGATCTCAATCACGACGACGGTGGCCATGACGTTGAGCTGGTAGTGGCTCAGCCCGACGCTGCGGTTGCCGGCAGCGTCGGTGGTCACGGTGAGGGGCGTGGCGGGATCGCTCAGCAGGTAGGCTTTCCTGATCGCGTTCTGAAAGGCGGGCAGCTTGAAGTGCTCGCCCGGCCAGTGGAAGAGCGTGAAGTAGAGTTTGCCGGGCTTGGCCGTGCAGCGCCAGTCGGTGAACGGGAGCTCCACGGGCCGCCCGTGCGCGTCCTGCAGCTGGCGGCCGAAGCCGTGAAAACCCTCCCCGAAAGGGGAACGGGTGGTGCCGTAGATGGCCTCGCCATTCACCGCGAGCCAGCGGCCCGCCGTCTCAAGATTGGCCGCGGCGACCGGGGGAATCAGGCCCGTGGCCGTGGGTCCGACATCGAGCAGGTAATTGCCGCCCTTGCTCACGATGTCGAAGAGATTGAAGAGCACCGTGCTCGGCGCCTTGTAGTCGCTGTCGTTCTGGTCGAAGCCCCAGCTGTGGTTCAACTCGCCCGGCGTTTCCCAGTCGCCGGCCACGTTGGCGTTCGGGATGCCGTTGTCGCCCATGGTGGAGTAATCGCCGGGAATCCCAAGCCGGCCATCGATCAGGCAGTCGGGCTGCATGGCATGCACCAGGGCCGCGATGCGCTGGGCCCGCGCCGGGGTGATGTGCGCGGGCGTATCGAAGAAGATCTCGCAGATCGGGCCGTAGTTGGTCAGCAGCTCCTTGAGCTGCGGCTCGACCTTGGTTTGCAGGTAACGGTCGTACGAGCCGTCCGCGTCCTTGAGCTTGTCGCTCTCGAAATCCCAGTTGTTGCCGAAGCCACCCGGCTCGTGCCAGTCCACGGCCTGGGAATAATAGAGGCCGAGCTTGATGCCGTGCCGTGCACAGGCCTTCGCCAGCTCCTTGAGCGGGTCGCGATGAAACGGCGTGGCGTCATAGATATTATAAGGCGAGACGTGCGAGTGGTACATGGCGAAGCCGTCGCCATGCTTCGCCGTGAAGACGAGGTACTTCATCCCCGACTTCTGAGCCAGGGTCACCCATTGCTCGGCGTCGAAATCGACCGGGTCGAATTGTTTCGAGAGTCTTTCGTAACCCTTCACCGGCACCCGGGCGTGGGCCATGACCCACTCGCTGCTGATGCGGATCTGCTTCCCATTCCACATGCCGGCAGGGATGGCATACAGGCCCCAGTGAATGAACAGGCCGTATTTGGCCTGGCGAAACCAAGCCATGCGGCGGTCCTGCTCCGGCGAGGCGGGAACGTTGGAAAGCATGGCCGGCATCACCTCCGGCGGGTTGGGCCGCGGCGCGACGCTGTCGGCGGAGGCGGGCGCCACGCTGCCGAGGGCGAAGGCGATCAGGCGGAGCAGCGAAGTGCGGCGGGGGAGAATGTGCATGGAGCTTGGTCTTCAACCCGTGCGCAGGAGACCGGTTGCTCAACAGTCTTCCCGCGGCGTCTTTGGCAGCGAAAGCAACACGCCCAGATAAACATAGGTGCCCACGGCGGCGGCCCATTCCCATAATGCCAGGCTGTTCCATAGGTTGAGCTTGAGCGCGCGGTAGGCGGCGGCGGAGAGCAGATGATCGCCCCAGCCGAGCGCGAGTCGGCTGGTAAGAAAGCCGGTCAGCGGGATGACGATTAGGAAGATTCCGGCCTGCCGCTGGACGGCAAAGCTTCGCGGCAGGCGCAGCGCGGCCACGAAATAGCCCACCATGGCGAGGGAGATGGCGGCGCCGTATACGTGCGCCAGCCGCTCGTGCCAGCGGCCCAGCACGCTGATGTGCCCGGGAACGATTCCGGAAAGGGTCAGGAACGCCGCCGCCAGGTAAAGAAACCGACCGCTCCAGCGCACCGCTCCCGGCGCGGTCGAGCCGAGCCGGCGCCGCAAGATCGGAGGGAAGCCGCCCAGCAGCAGGCCGCTCACCGCGAGCCCGCCGCAGGCGACAAGGTAGGCCTGCGGATTGAATTTCGGCTCGGCCAGCTTGGACATCACGTCCCAGCGCCATTGGTACGGCCGCGGGAAGAAATGGGCCGCGACCAGCAGCGAACCGAAAAAGGAAAGGCCGAGCGCGGGATAAAGGAGGAATTTCAGGCGCACGGTCCGCCAGCGTCGCACCGAAGCCGGAACTCGACGATGCCATTCCGCCGGCAGGAAATCGCTTGCGCACGCTCGGGACGCGATCACCTTTCCTCGTGCGCGCGGTCTGGATTCTCGGCGACCAGCTTCACTCCGATCACCCGGCCCTGGCGCGGGCGGATCGCCGGGAGGATCGCGTCGTCTTCATCGAGTCGCGCAAGCGCAGCGAGCAGGTCTGCTATCACCAGCTCAAGCTCGTGCTGATTTTCTCGGCCATGCGGCACCGGGCGGAGGCGTTGCGCGCAGGGGGCTGGCAGGTCGATTACGTCGAGCTGACTGGCAGTTTCGCGGAGGGGCTTCAGGAATATGTCCGCAAGCACCGGCCCGAGTCGCTCCTGGTCGAGGAGCCGAGCCAGTACAATTTTCGCCAGGCGCTCCCGGCCTTGTCGCGGCGCCTCGGCGTGCCGATCGAGGTGGTGCCCACGAACATGTTTCTCGTGCCGGAGGCCGAGTTTCAGGAGTGGGCGGATGGCCGCAACCGGCTGCTGATGGAGCATCACTACCGGCGCGTGCGCCAGAAACTCGACCTCCTAATCGAGAAGGACGGCGAGCCGACCGGCGGCGCCTGGAACTTCGATCCCGAAAACCGCGGCACCTACGCTGCCTTCGCGAAGAGCCGGACGGCCATCGCGCCCGCGGCGGCTCTCGCGCCCGATGCGATCACCCGCGAGGTGATCGCGCTCGTGGCGCGCGAGTTCGCGCATCATCCCGGCAAGGCCGAGCGCTTCTGGCTGCCGGTCACCCGCGCGGAGGCGCTGGCGTGGCTGCGCGGTTTCATCAAACGGCGGCTGGCGAACTTCGGTCCGTGGGAGGACATGATGGCCACCGGCGAGCCGGTGCTCTTCCACTCGGTCTTGAGCCCGCTCCTCAACATCGGGCTGCTCCGGCCCCGGGAATGCGTGGACGCGGCCGTGGCGGCGTATCGCGCGGGGCAGGCGCCACTCGCCTCGGTGGAAGGCTTCGTGCGCCAGATCGTCGGCTGGCGCGAGTTCATCAACGGCGTCTACTGGCTGCGCATGCCGGGCTACGAGCAGCTCAACGCGCTCGATGCCCAGCGGGAGCTGCCGGCGTGGTTCTATACCGGGGAAACGGAGATGAATTGCCTGCGCCAAGTCCTCCGGCAGGTCATCGATCTCGGCTACAACCACCATATCCAGCGCCTGATGGTGCTCGGGAATTTCTTTCTCCTCGCCGGCATCGCGCCGACGGCCGTCCTGCGCTGGTACACGGAAATGTACGTCGATGCGCACGATTGGGTCATGGCCGCGAACGTCATCGGCATGATCCTGCATGCCGACGGTGGCTACATGGCCACCAAGCCTTACGCGGCCGGCGGCAGCTACATCCACAAGATGAGCAACTACTGCGAGGGCTGCCGCTACCGGCCCGACCAGCGCACCGGTCCCGACGCCTGCCCGTTCAACTATCTCTACTGGAATTTCTACGCCACGCACGAGCAGCGCTTCGCCACCAACCCGCGCGTCGGCATGATGATCAAGACCTGGCAGAAGAAACCGGAGGAGGAAAAGAAAACCATCCGCGCGCAGGCCGAGGCGTTTCTAAGTGCGCTGTAAGGTGCCGCGAGATTTGCGGGAGCGGGCCGGGCACCAGATCATCGCACATCACGGGACGCGGCCCGCCGTGTCGCAGGTGAAGTGATAGTGTCCGGAGCCGACTTCGAAGACGGCGTCGGCGGAATCCATGCCCTGGGGGGAGACGCCCGGCTGTTTTGCCGCCGGGAGCGAGTTTTCGAGCACCTTGCCGGGGTCGCTCGCCGGCAGGTAGACAAGCGCGCTTGTATTGACCGGAATGGTGACATCCAGGGTCATGGAGGGTCCGTCCGTCTTCCAAGAGCATTCGACCCGGCCATGAATCGAATCGTAGTGGCCTTTGGCCCAGGTGACATCGCCGCCCGGTTCCGGCCTGATGAGTATTTTCTGGAATCCCGGCTCGAGGGCATCAATTCCCAGGACGGCGGAATAGAACCATTCCGTGCAGGTTCCGAGGTTCGCATGATTATACGAATTCATGGCGTTCTTGTTGAATCCCGCCTCGGTCAGGCTGTCCCAGCGCTCCCAGATCGAGGTGGCGCCCATCTTCAAAAAATAGCCCCAGGAAGGGTAGGTCTGTTGCGCCAGCATCTGGTAGGCGGTGTTCGTCTGGCCGGCCTGGGTGAGCGCGGGCAGCAGCAGATGCGTGGCGGGCATTCCGGTCGAGATATGGAAGCCATCCGCCTGGATCACTTCCGCAAGGTGAAGGCCGGCGGCGTTCTTTTGGGCATCGGTCAACAGATCGCAGGCGATGGCATAGGCGTAACTGCCCTGCGAGCCGCTGCCGATGGTGCCATCGGGATGCACGAACTTTTGCCGAAAGGCGGCCTGAATCTGCTCGAACCACGATTGATATTTATCGGCATCGCCCGTCTTCCCCAAGGCTTCCGCCATTTTCGACATGGCCCGGCATTCATAACCAAAGAGGCCGGTGGCGATGAGATCCTTTGGCGTCGGCTTCAGGCAAAGCCAATCGCCATAACCCACCGCGGGGCTGATAAATTGCGGCGATATTCTTCGGTAATAGTCCAGGTGACTGGCCATGTCCGCGTAATATTTTTCGGCGAGGTGCGTATCGCCGTAGACCTGGTACATGGTCCAGGGGATGAGCAACACGCTGTCGGCCCAGCAGGGTGACCAAGTCATGTGATGCGGATCGGGCGAAATCTTGGAGAACTGCCCGCCTCCAAGCTGCGCATCGTCGATGTTCAGCATCCATTTGGTGAGCAGCGTGCTTGCGTCGAATTCGTCGAGGGCACTGCGGGAAATTTCATGCCAATCCATCCAGCCCATCCGCTCGTCGCGTTGCGGGCAGTCGGTTGGCACATCGAATAGATTGGAGCAGATGGACCACGACATGTTGTTGCGCGTGCCGTTGATGATGGCGTTGGAGCATGCGAAACTCCCGACCGGCGGGGCACTGGTATGAACCACGATGCCGGTGAGAGTCTGCGTATCGGGCTGGTTGGGCAAACCCTCCACTTCCACATATTGAAAACCGTGATAGGTGAACCTGGGCTCCCAGACCTCCTCGCCGCCGCCCTTGCAGATATAGACATCGGTGGCCCGCGCACTGCGGAGGTTCTTGCGATAGACCGTCCCATCCGGGTTCTTCAACTCGCCGAACCGCATGACAATTCGAGTCCCCGCCGCAGCCGTGACCTTTAAACGCGCCCAGCCGGCGAAATTCTGGCCCATGTTGAAGACATAGAGCCCGGGGCGGGGCTGGGTGATTTCTTGCGGGGCAATCTCACCCTGCCGACGCACCGGCGCCTCGGGGTAGGCGAGGAGCGTGGGGGATAATTCCGCGCCGATATCCACCGCTTTCCAGCCCGCATCGTCGAAGCCTGCCCTGGACCAATCGGGCATTTCCAAACGGGCATCGTACGTCTCACCCGCCTGTATATCGTCCTGCAAAATCGGCCCAAACGCCGCCTTCCAGGAATTGTCGCTGGCGACGAGATCGCTGGTGCCATCGGCATAGAGAAGATGAAGCTGGCCATAGAGACGTGTCTTTTTGCCGTAACGATTTTGTCCCAGGATGCTGATATTCCCGCGAAACCAGCCATCGCCGAGGATCGCGCCCCAGGCGTTCGCCCCGGTCTTGATCTGAGCGGTGACGTCATAGGTCCGGTAATAGAGATGCTTGGAATAATCGGTCCAACCTGGGGTGAAGTAGTCGTCCCCGACTTTGGCCCCGTTAAGCCACGGCTCGATCAGGCCCAGGCCGGTCAGATAAAGCACCGCGCGAGCCACCGGTTTCGCCACGGTGAATTCCTTGCGGAGATAGGTGGCGGGGAGATACACCTTTTTTCCGTCGTTGGGAACCTGGGGCTGCGCATCGTCCCGCCCGATCCACTGCGCCTTCCAGTCTTCGGGAGCAAGAAGCCCCATCGACCAGGAACCAGCCTCGCTCCAACCGGAAACGTTCCCGTCCTGAGCCCAGCACCGGACCTTCCAAAAGCACGGTGCTTCGGAGGGCAGGGGCTTCCCGGCGTAAAGAATTTGCGTCGTTTGGTCCGACTTGACCTGTCCGCTATCCCACAGGTCGCCCTCGTTCTTCGCCAGGATATCGGGCGATGAAGCGACCAGAATCTGATAAGCCGACTGGCGCAAGCCGCGCGCCGACGGATCATTCGCCTGCAGAATCCAGTCGAGTCGAGGCCGGGGTGAGTCGATGCCGGCGGGATCCGGCAGATACTCACACCGTAGCTGTTCAATTCTTAATTCGGAAGGGTCGGTATCGCTTGCTCCAGCAGGGACCAGGGCAAAAACGAATCCTGCGACCATCAGGGACAGCGAGCTTGAAATGATTCGAGAGGATGGCGTCACGGTCGCAAGAGATGGAATCTACCTTATCATGACGAGCAGGATAAGACGGGCGGAATCGCAAGCAGGGTTGTGATATTTTGAGAGCCAGTCTGCCTGCCGCGCAAGACTTCGTAGCCGCCCGGTGCGGAAAATCCGCATTTGGACGTGCCGCCAAAGTGATAAGCGGAGCCGGAGGGATTCGAACCCTCGGTACGGTTTTAAGGCCGTACAACGGT
>CAZZYY010000121.1:0-8294 GCA_964658475.1 uncultured Candidatus Methylacidiphilales bacterium
GCGGCGGTCTATGACCGCCGCTACAATTCTGCGCTGAAAGCAAGTTTGGCTCGCGCCGCACGGCACGCTAATCTCGCTTATGCGCATTGGCCTGCTTCAGCTCAACCCGACTATCGGCGCATACGACGAAAACGCCGCGAAGCTCGTGCAGGCTTACGCGCAGGCCGTCGCGCAGGGCGCGGAATTGGTCGTTGCTCCGGAACTTTTTCTCTGCGGCTACCCGCCGCGCGACTTGTTGCTGCGGGAGGATTTCATCCAGCGCGGTCTCGACTGCCTCGAGTCCCTCGCGCGGCAGATCGGACCGGTTCCCCTTATCACCGGATGTGTCGAGCGCAGCGAGCACCGGCCCGGCCGGCCGCTTGCCAACGCCGCGGCCGTGCTGCAGGCCGGGCGCGTGACGCATCGCGTGCGGAAGTCGCTGCTGCCGACCTACGACGTTTTCGATGAGGACCGGTACTTCGAACCGGCGATGGACACCGCCCTGGTCGAGATCGGCGGACGCAAAATCGCGGTGACGATCTGCGAGGACATTTGGAACGATGCCGATTTTTGGCCGGAGCAACGGTACCGCCGCGACCCGGTCCACGAGCTGGTCGCGGCGGGGGCGGAGATCATCGTCAATATTTCCGCCTCGCCCTGGGAGCGCGGCAAGGAGGGGCGGCGACTCGCCATGCTCCAGCGCACCGCGCGGGATGAGAAGGTCCCGCTCGTGCAGGTCAACCAGGTTGGCGGCAACGATGAGCTGATCTTCGACGGTCACAGTGTGGCGCTCAACGCGCAGGGCGACCTGCTGGCGCTTGGCGCGGCCTTCGCGGAAGACATTTTCGTGGTCGACCTCGCGTCCGCTGCGCCCGCGAAACCCCATCTGCTCAACACGGACCAGGACGAGCAACTCTTCCGCGCGCTCGTGCTTGGGCTGCGTGACTACGTGCGGAAGTGCCGCTTCCAGTCGGTGGTGCTCGGCCTTTCCGGCGGCATCGATTCGGCGCTTGTGGCGGTGATCGCTGCCGAGGCGCTGGGTCCGGAGCGGGTCTGGGGCCTCTCGATGCCGTCGCGCTACTCAAGCGCGGGAAGCAAGGACGACGCCGCCGCGCTGGCGAAGAACCTGGGCATTCGTTATGAAAGCGTGTCGATCGAGTCGCCGGTGCTCGCCGTGGAAAAGAGCCTGCAGGCGCTTTTCACCGGTCGCGTGCCGGACCTGACAGAAGAGAACATCCAGTCGCGCCTGCGCGGGCTGCTGCTCATGGCGGTCTCCAACAAGTTCGGGCCATTGGTGCTGACGACGGGCAACAAGTCGGAACTCGCGGTTGGATACTGCACGCTCTACGGCGACATGTGCGGCGCCCTGGCGGTGATCGCGGACGTGCTGAAAACCGAGGTGTTCGACCTGGCGCGCTGGATCAACCGGCACCGGGAGATCATTCCCTGGTCCACGATCGAGAAACCGCCCAGCGCCGAGCTCCGTCCCGACCAGAAGGACGAGGACAGCCTGCCGCCCTACCCCGTACTCGACCGCATTCTGCGCGCCTATGTGGTGGACGAGGCCGCGCCGGCGCACCTGGTCACCGAGGGCACACCCGAGGCGACCGTGTGCGACGTGCTGAACAAGATCGTGTCGAGCGAGTACAAGCGACGGCAGGCGGCGCCGGGGCTGCGCGTTTCCCCACGCGCTTTCGGCATGGGCCGCCGCGTGCCGATCGCCCAGGGCTTCCGCGCATAAAAAAAGCATCGACCCGCAGGTCGATGCCCAAGACGAAGCGCCTATACTTACAAGACGCTCGACGTACGCAGGCGGCGGACAACCAGGACGGCCCCGAAGCCCGCAAAGAGAAGCGCCCAGGTGGAAGGCTCCGGGGCGGTGTTTGTCTTGAACTTCAGGCCGCTCACCAGCAAGCCGCTGGGATTGGCGCCGCCGGTATTGAGGTTGTTCACGACGAAGTCGATCGGCGTGAAAGTCGAACCGGAATTGAGAGTGAAGGTGTAGGTAAAGGGCGTCAGCGTGGTGTAGCCTTCCGGGCTTACACTGGTCACCTCGGCGTCGTTCACATAGAGAACGCTGCCATCATCGGCCGCAAACGAGAGCGACATCGTGACCGTCGTCGGCGTCAGAAAATCAGTCGCGAGAAGCGCCTGATAATCGTACAGCGCCGGAGGCGTGCCCGATCCCGGAGCGCCGCTCTGGTCCGCCGAGACGCCGATCCACTTCGCCCCTGCAACCTGGACCCACGCGGGATCATCCTGAGAAACCACGACGGCAGGAAAGGTAGCAGCGGTCGGCTGCAGCACAAAATAAAGATCGCTTGAACCGCCGGGCAACGGATTGTTGCTTTGGTCGTAGCCGCTATTATAGGTTTGGTTAACGACAAGAGGGACCGCGGCGCTGGCATACCCGGCGAACGCAATACCGAGCAGCGTGATTAGTGAAAGGTGCTTGATCATTGAATGGTCCCTTGGAACTGACGGAGTGAAGCATTTCCCGAATGTCGACGGCAACAACTTTGTTTGAATTTCGGCAGTTTATTTAGCGGGATGTAGGAGGGAGGCGCAGTTGCTTACCTACCGTTCGGTAGACTTTCTGCTTGCAATGAGCGATGGTCCCGGCAACCTAGGCGCCTCGTGGTCGATTCTGAGTCTCCCTCCCGCCATCGCCTGTTGGAAGCGGGGCTGCGCCTTTTTGCCGGTCGTGGTTATGCCGGCACATCGGTTCAGGACGTGATCGACGCCGCAGGCGTGACCAAGCCGGTGCTCTACTATTACTTCGAGAGCAAGGGAGGCCTTTTCCAAGCGCTCGTTGACCGTGCGGTCGAGGAACGTCTCCGCCTCATGCGCGAGGCAGCCCCCCCCGGGAAACCGGTCGTGGAGGCCATCACCGATATTCTGGTTTCGCTGACCGATTTTGCGCAGCGGGAGCCCGACCTGTTGCGCCTTTCCTTTTCCGTTGCCTTCGCCGCCCCGGGAGAGATGCCCGAGGGCTTTCGCCTGCCGCCGCAGGTGGGCGAGTCGCTCCAGTTCATCTTCGCGCTGATTCGTCAGGGCCAGGCGGAGGGTGAACTAAGCGCCGAGTTCCCGCTGCATGAATTGGTCGAGGCCTACTTTCAGGTCCTGCAGCATAACATCGCCGTTAGTGTGTTGAGCGCCCGACAACCCCCGCCGGGTCTTCCCGAGCGTCCGCCCCGGATGACGCCGCAACGGGCGATCGAGCTCTTTCTGCGCGGGGCCGCACCCGCGAAAAACGTGGCGGCCAAGGCGGCCCGGGCCACTCGATTGCTTCTGATCGCGGCGTTGCTGGCGGCGGCATCGCTCGGAGTGAAAGCGCAGGCCCTTCGGGAGAAGGTTGCCACCGACCCCGGCGTTTCCACCAACGTGGTGCCCACCGCGCCGGCCAGCGCGATGACGAATAGCCCCGCCGGGATCGACACGAATGCCACAGCGTCCGGCATGAGCACGGTTACCACCGTGCCACCCAGCGGACCGACCACGGCCGACGTACGGCCCGTTCCCCTCGCCGTCCGCGCCAGCCATCCGGAGCTGGCCACCGTTTCGCCGATCGAGGCGAACGCGCACAATCCGCACGCGCTCGATCTTCAGACCTGCTTCCAGCTCACCGCCGTGCGGGACGATTCGCTGAAGATCAGCATGCAGGATATCGAGATCGCGCGGGCGCAGCTCAGCGAATCGATCGCCGGGCTCTGGCCCACCTTCACGGCGACGAACCAGCAGGAATTCCTGCACTACACGGGCGCGAATACCGGCTCCTCCTTTTCCGATCTCGGCACCACGGGCACGGGGATCAGCACAGGGGGTACGGGGGCGGGTTCGTCGACAGGCGGCGTGCCGATCACCGGCCTGACCACGATCACGAACAACCGCAACTACGAGTCCGAGTCGAACGTGACCATGACCTACACCGTCTTCAACGGTGGACAGAACTACAACCAGGTCGGCGCAAGCAGCGAAAATGTGAAGAGCAAGCGCGAGACGCTGGCGCGCCAGTACCAGACCATCTACCAGGACGTCGCGCAGGGCTTTTATGACGTGCTGGAATACCAGGGCGACCTGATCGTCGAGCACGACTTGATCGAGGCGCTGAGCGCGCGCGTGGACGACCTGATGCAGCGGGTCAAGCTGGGCCGCTCGCGCCCGTCGGAGATGCTGCAGGCGCAGACCGACCTGGCCAACGCCCGCGTGACCGAGGAGCAGCAGCGCGGCTCGCTCAACGCAGCGCTGGAAACGGTGGCGTTCTATATAGGCATCCCGTCCGGCCGCTTTGTCCTCAAGGACACGGGCAAGTTTCCCAGCGCCCAGCAGCTGGAGTTCTACCTCCAGCAAAGCGGCGCGCGGCCCGACGTGCTGGCCCAGGTGGACAGCCTGCGGCAGGCGGAACGGAATCTCTCCGTGGCGAAGGGGGAGCTGTTCCCGACCATCACCGCGAACGGCGATTACCTGGCCTCGCAGGATCCGGTGACCAACAACGTCGACGCGACGATGTCGCTGCAGATCTCCATGCCGATCTTCGACGGCGGGCTGATTCTGGCACAGATCAACCAGAACAAGCAGACGGTCCGGCAAAGCGCGCTGAACGTCGAACAGGTGGCGCGCACGGCGAACCAGGACACGCGCACGGCTTACGTCAACTTCAACGCCAGCGTGGCGCAGGTGGTGGTGCTGCGCGAGGCGGCCCGCTACGCGGCGAAGAACCTGGAGGCGCAGGTGGAGGATTATCGCCGCGGGGTGGTGAGCAATCTCGATGTGCTGACGGCGCTGCAGGATTACCAGAACGCCCGCGCCCAGCTGCACAACGCGAACATGCAGGCGCGGTTGAACCTGATTAACCTGCACGTGGCGGCGGGACTGGCCGCCCGCGGACCGTTCGCGGATGAGCGCGCGCTGCCCGCGCATATCGAGGGAGTGGCGCGGTGAATTCCGCCCGCTGCCTGGTTACGTTCCGCCGCTTCGCGGCTCCGGCGCTGGGGAAAGCGCTGGCTACGACCGGGGCGCCCCGCCTCGATAGGCGCACACTGGAGTGGTCGTGATGGACCGTTCTTCCACCCATCGGGCCATCATGCAGCGGCGCGGCTCCGCCATGGCCTCGCTGGCCGACTTGTCCATCCGTCGGCCGGTCTTTGCCTGGATGCTCATGGCGGCGCTGATCATCTTCGGCGCCATCGGCCTCTCGCGGCTGGGCGTGAGCGAGCAGCCCGACGTCGACTTCCCCGTCTTGACCATCAACGCCACCTGGTCCGGCGCGGCGCCCGAGATCATGGAAAGCGAGGTCGTCGACAAGATCGAGGAGCAGGTGCTTTCCACCGAAGGCGTGCGCAACGTGACCTCGCAGATTCAGCAGGGGCAGGCGTCGATCACGCTCGAGTTCGACATCGACCGCAACATCGACGCCGCGCTAACCGAGGTGCAGTCGAAGCTGAGCAGCGTGGAGCTGCCGCTGGGCGTCGACACGCCGACCATCGTCAAGACCAACCCGGAGGACCAGCCGATCCTGCTGCTGACCGCCTCGTCGTCGAAGCGCGACATCCATGCCCTGACCGAGTTCCTCGAGCTTAACGTCGTCGACCAGCTCAAGATTCTGCCCGGCGTGGGCGAGGTCACGCTGGCCGGCTACGAGCCGCGCAACCTGCGCGTCTGGGTCGACAACGCCAAGCTGAAGCCGCTGCAGCTCACGATCCTCGACGTGAAATCGGCGCTGCAAAGCGAGCAGGTGGAGGAGGCGGCCGGTTATCTGGAAAACGCGAACAACGAGTTCAACGTCCGCACCATGGGCGAGGGCGCCACGCCCGAGGCGGTGGGCAACATCCAGATCAAGAAGCGCGGCGGCGAATCGATCTACAATTCCACCATCCGCATCCACGACGTGGCGCGGGTGGAGGACGGCCTCAACGACATCCGGCATGTGGCGCTGGCCCACGGCGAACGGGCGATCGGCATCGGCGTCAAGAAGCAGCACGGCGCGAATTCCGTGGCCGTCGCGCAGGCCGTGAAGGACCGCGTGGCGGAACTGCGCAAGGCGCTGCCCGCCGACGTGACCCTGGAGGTGAATTTCGACAGCAGCGTGTTCATCCAGGACGCGATCCACGAAACCGAGTTCACGCTCGTTCTTTCGGCGATCATCACCGGCGTGGTCTGCTTCCTCTTCCTCGGCTCGCTCAGCTCGACCATCAACGTGCTGCTCTCCATCCCGACCTCGGTGATGGGCACGTTCATCGTGCTTTATTTCATGGGCTTCACCCTCAACTTTTTCACCCTGCTCGGGCTGTCGCTGGCCATCGGCATCGTGGTGGACGATGCGATCATGGTGCTGGAAAACATCGTGCGCCATGTGGAGATGGGGAAGTCGCGCGTGCTCGCCTCGCGCGACGGCGCGCGGGAAATCACCTTCGCGGCGCTCGCCGCCACCATCGCGGTCGTGGCGATCTTCCTGCCCGTCGCATTCATGAGCGGCATCGTCGGGCGCTTCTTCTTCCAGTTCGGCGTGACGATATCCGCGGCCGTGCTGCTCTCGCTGGTCGAGGCGATCACCGTCACGCCGATGCGCTGCTCGCAGTTCATGAACGCGAAGCCCAATGCCAATGCGCGTTGGGCGGCGCAACAGTTCGACCGCATCGGCGCGGTCTATCGCGGCACGCTCGGCTTTTGCCTGCGGCATCGCGTGCTCGTGCTGCTCGCCTCCACGGCGCTCTTCGCCTTGTCGCTGGTGCTCGCGGTGAAGTTGCCGAAGGAGTTCCTGCCCTTCCAGGACCAGGGCACGTTCCTGGTCCGGATCGAAACGCCGGTGCATTCGTCGCTCGCCTTTACGCAGGGCAAGCTCTCGGCCGTGGAGGACGTGATCCGCCGGCATCCGGAAGTGGATCATTTCTTCAGCGCCATCGGCGGCTTCACCAGCGACACGGGCGCGGCGGACGGCGCGGTGACCGACGGCCAGGTCAATAGCGCGCTCGTCTACGTCACGATGAAGCCAAAGTCGCAGCGCCACGTCGGCCAGCTCGCGCTCATGAACGACCTGCGCGCGGAGCTGGCGAAGATTCCGGACATGACCGCCGTGCCGCAGGATCTCGCCTCGCACGACTTCGTCGCCGGGCGCGGCTTTCCCATCGAGCTGAATCTGCGCGGGATCGACTACCATGTGCTCGAGCAGAAGTCGGCCGCGATCATCGACGCCATGAGGAAGACGGGCGACTTCCGCGACATCGACACCGATTTCCGCACCGGCATGCCCGAGGTGCGCATCTACCCGAACCGCGAACTGGCCACCCAGTCCGGCGTCTCCGTCGACACCATCGCGAACACGGTCAATGCCGCGATCGGCGGTGCGGTGCAGGGGCAGTACACCAACGGCGACCGCCGCTACGACGTGCGCCTGCGGCTGGAAGGGGGCGAGCGGCTCAGCCCCGCGGACATCACCGCGCTGGACGTGCGCACCGATTACAACGAGCTGATCCCGATCGCGAACGTGATCACGACGAAGACGGTCGACACCTACCAGACCATCGCGCGGACGCTGCGCGAGCGTTCCATTTCCATTTACGCGAACGTCGCGCCCGGCGTGTCGCAAGCCGCGGCGCTCGATCGCGCGGAACAGATCGCGCGCCAGGCCATGCCGCCGGGCTACCGCGTCTTTCTCGGCGGCGAAGCGCAGACCTTCCGCGAGACCTTCGCCAGCCTGACCTTCGCCCTGCTGCTCGGCATCATCGTTTCCTACATGGTGCTGGCGTCGCAGTTCAACAGCTTCATCCATCCCCTCGCCGTTCTGCTCGCGCTGCCGTTCAGCCTCACCGGCGCGCTGCTCGCACTGCTGCTCACGCACCAGTCGATCAATCTTTACAGCCTGATCGGGCTGGTGCTGCTCATGGGCATCGTGAAGAAAAACTCGATCCTGCTCATCGAGTTCGCGAACCAGAAACGGTTCCTCGACGGCCTGAGCGTGCCAGACGCCCTCCTGGCCGCCGGGCCGATCCGCCTGCGCCCTATTCTCATGACCTCGCTGGCCACGCTGGCCGCCGCGCTGCCGCCCGCGCTGGCGCTCGGACCCGGCGCGGAGAGCCGCATTCCTATGTCGATCACCGTGATCGGCGGCGTGATCGTCTCGACCTTCTTCACGCTCCTGGTGGTGCCGTGCGCGTACAGTCTGCTCGCGCGGCTGGAAGGACACGGGCATCACGCGGAGGAGGAAATTTACGGCGCCACGCCCCGTCCCGAACCCCTGACTTACGTCCCGCGTTCGCAACCGGCGGGGAAGGCGTGAGGAGCGTGGACATTTCCTCGCCGCCAGTGGTAGCCGCCGC
>CAZZYY010000122.1:0-8271 GCA_964658475.1 uncultured Candidatus Methylacidiphilales bacterium
CGCGCGGCGGTTCTTGTCCCTGGTCGGGGACATGCCAGCCCATTGGGGATGGCGCTTTGGACAAAGCTCGAGCACGTTCCAATTAATTTATCGCAGCGTCTCAGAGGAGAGTACCGCGACGAGGCAATTGGAAAACGGTCTAGAGCCGCAAGGAGAGCCGATGAAGGTAGCCGTCGGCCTCCGGGCGACAGACGCCAAGAGGAAACGCGTCGGTTTATCGTTCGTCGCCCGGAGGTCGACGGCTACAACGGCGCGCCAAAGGTGCGTGCCCTGCGAAACGGCTATCGCTTTTCTAAAACCGCTATAAGGGCCAAGGGCGGCAGTTCCGGCGCATTTAGTCAATAGTCCAACGGTCGATTTTGAAATGAGGTTGAAGAGCCTCTAGAGCGACTTCGTTCCGTCAAACTTGAACGCCGCCGCGGCCGTTCCGGCTTTCACCACGATTGTCTGCTCCTGCGGTTGGCCAAAGCGCGGGTGCCACGCATCGACCTTGTAGGTGCCGTCGACCAAATGCGCGCTGAGTTGCAGCACGGCCCGGCCGTCCGCGCCGGTAACGGCGAAGCAGCCGTGGGGAAACGCGCGCACCCAGGCCTGCATCCAGGAGTGCACGTTGCAATTGAGCGTGTAGATGCCGGCATCGTCGAACTGCTCCTCGTCGGTCTGGCCCTTGTACGACTGGCCGAGATTGAAGATGGTCGCGCCGGGCGGGTCGGTCGGTCCGGTGTAGGCGCGGGCCAGCACGTTGTGGAGCGTCGGGTCGGCGTTGAGGATCTTGAAGGGCGCGCCGGCCACAACAGCGAGCACATGCGGGTCGTACCGACAGCCGATCTGCGTCATTTGCGGCTCGGGCGGCGCGGGGGTGTTCGGCTTGAATTTGGGATCGACGATCCACACCACCACGTCACCGAGGCCGCCCCTGGGCCCGACCTTCCAGTTTTCGGTTTGGCGGATCGATCCCTCGCCGCAGTTGCTGGCGGAGGCGATGAAGGTCTCATCGGGACTGTTCGGCGTGCCGCTGAGCGTGACGGTGGCTGTAACGTCCGCGCGGGCCCAATCCGAGCCGAGAAGAAACAGAAGCAGGAGCGTGCGCAGAGTCTTATCATCCCATCCGCCCGGCGCGGTGACAATGCCCGCCGGCCAAGTATTCGTTTTCCTCGAAGGCCATATCCAATAGCTTCTTGGAGGGAAGGGTGCCGGACAAGCCGGTTGCCATGATGCCGCTTATTCGCTTTGGCCTTCTTGCCTATCTGGTCTGCTTTCTGGTTCGGGAAGGCACCACCTTATGCTTTCACCAGCTCTACGGCGACAACATCGAGATGGAGCGGGCAGCCGAGGCCGGGGATTTTGCTGCGATTCAACGGCTGGTCCAACAGCATCCAGCCCTGGTTTCGAGCCGGTACTATATCGGCAATCGGTGGACTCCTTTGCACGTGGCGGCGCTCCGGGGGTATCCGGCCGTGGCGGCTTATCTCGTGGCGCACGGCGCCGATGTCAATGCCCGGGACTACACCGGCGCCACGCCGATTCTATATGCGTCCTTGGGTGAACATCGGGATGTCGTCGACTTGCTGCGAGCCCACGGGGCGGAGTTTACCGTTCAGGACGCGGCTGCGCTCGGCGATTGCGGAACAGTTCGCGCGATGATCCAGGCGAATCCGTCCCTGCTGGCGAGTAAAGATTCCAGCAGCGACACCGCGCTTTACTGGGCGGCGCAAGCCGGGCACCTGGACGTGGTCGAATGGCTGGTCGCCCACCACGCCGACGTGAATTCGCAGGGCCGGGGCGACAAGACCCCTCTGATCGGCGCTGCGGGATCAGGGCGCGACGAGGTCGTTGAGTTCCTGCTCAACCACGGCGCCGACGTGAATGCCAGGACGATCTGTGGCGAGACCGCCCTGCACGACGCAGTCTGGATGAACCGTCGGGAAACAGTTCGCGTTCTTCTCGCGCACCAGGCCGACCCCCATATTCGGAACAAGGATGGAAAGACGCCATGGAGCGGTCGCCACCCTGCTGATCCAGCACGACGGCAGTTGATCGCTACTTCGCGCTCTTCATCTTGTCCAGGTCGCTGGAGACCCACGGCGAGGAGCGCGAGGCGTCCTTGGTCCGGACGGCGGTGACGTCCGCGGGCTTGACCTCGTCGGCGCCGTTGCCCCACGACTTGCGGATGTAGGTCATGATGTCGGCCAGCTTCTCGTCGGAGAGATTGGCCCAGGCGGGCATGACGTTGGTGCCGTACTGGCCGCCCTTGACCGTGAGCGGGCCCTGCACGCCGTCGAGCAGAATGGCGGCGAGCATCTCCTTGCTGCCGAGCACGTACTCGGAGCCGACCATGGGCGGATAGGAGCCGGGCTGGCCGGCGCCGCTGGCCTGGTGGCAGTTCGCGCAGTTGCCTTGGTAAAGCTGCTTGCCGAGCGACATGGGATCGGTCGGCGCTGGAGGAGGGACTACATCGTCATGGCTAAGAGACGGACCGCCCATGCCTTGGTCGTAGTACCCCTCACCAATCTCAAGCCCGGCGTAGGAGCTGCCGGCAAAGAAGAGCGCGACGCCGCAGACCACATAGAGCCAGACGGGCAGCGGCTCATGTTGGGGCGGAACGGTGGAAACCTCGGGCATCTCGACGAAGTCGGAGGCATCCGGACGCACGGCCAAGTCGGGCGCGAGAAAGGCGGCGGGCCGCACCTCGTGTCCGTAGGTATCGTGCACGTTGGCGGGATCGTGCAGCGTGGGATCGTCCATGGGGTTCACGGGGATTCCTCCGCGGGCATGGCGACGGGGCCGGGATTTTCGTCGGGCAGGTCGTAGCCCTTCTTCAGGGAAAGGAGATAGGCGACCAAGGCCTGGCCGTCGCTGGTGGGAACAATCTCGTAACCCGGCGCGGGCTGGTCGCGCTGGTCCATCACGATGGCGGCGTCCGCCGGCGCGGCACCGGCCACGCGCCGCGTGGTGAAGAGGAAGCGGTAAGCCGGCATGCTGCTGTGCGGGTTCAGGACGGAGGGATCGTACAGATAACGATAGAGCGAGTTCGCATCCTTGAAGCGGGCGGCGACGTTCGTCAGGTCGGCGCCGATGCGGTTGTTGCCGAGGAAGACCTGGCCCTGCCAGATGTAATCGCGCGGGAAGGTGCGGCGCGTGATCTCCGCCGGCTTGTCGCCCGAGTCGTTCGGCGCCGTGCCCCAGCCGCGCACGAGATCGGCGCCCGACTCCGGCGCGCGCACCTGCTGGGTGTGGCAGTAGACGCAGCCATTCGCGGCATAGACGCGCTCACCCGCATGCGCGAGCCCCGAGGCGTCCCACGGCAGGATGTCGTTCCCGCCCGGCTGAGGCATGGGCTGGAGATGGCCCAGTTCCATCCACGGGAGGACGACCAGCCCCATCCAGGCAAAGCCGAAGATGGCCAGGAAGGCGAAGAAGAACTTGCGGAAATGGACAGGCGTGATCATGCGTGGGCTTGCTCCACGGAACCGGGATCGAGCGCGGCCTCATGCATGCTTGGCGCGCCGGGATGCTCGTGCAGGCCGACGGAACGCGGTCCGCCGCGCACGTACTCGAGGAAAGTCCAGCCGAGGTGATAAGCGAAGATGCCGTTGCCGATGGAGATGACGCAGATGCAGAGCGTCGCGCCGATCTGGAATTCCAGCGCGCTCATGTCCGCGGTGAGGATGGTGACCTGCTTGTCGGGATTCTCCAGCGTGAGGCCCTGCATGAATCCGCCGAAGATGTACATGATCATGACGACGATCACGCCGTAAACGATGGCGTAGTAATGCGCCTTGATCAGCAGAGTCGAGCGCCAGCCGAAGTTGAGCAGGCGCGGCAGGATATAGTAGAACGCGCCGAAGATGACGAAGCTGAAGAACCCATAGATCCAGAGGAACCGGTTCGCGTCGCGAAACATGGTGAAGTGGAGAAGCACGTTGAGGCCGCGCACGGAGAGCACCTGCTCGACCAGGCCGGCCACAACGAAGAACATGACGGCCGAGTTGAAGAACGGCAGCACCACGCTCTCGTGATATTTCGCATAGCCGTCGCTCACCGTGGCATGGAGGCTCAGGCCGATCAGCGCGACGGGCAGGAAAATCAGCCCGCTGAAGATGAGGCCGACCGAGACGGTGAGTTCGGGAAACGGGCCGCCGACCATATCGTGCACCGCGGTCCACGGCGCGACGACGAGCCAGCTCCAGAACGCGAGTCTGGCGTGCGTCCCATAACGCAGCGGAAGGCCGGCGCATTTGGGGATGAGGTAATAGAGCGCCCCCAGGCCTACGGGCGCCAGCCACAAGGTGTAGACGCCGTGCACGTACCAAGCCTCGATCATGCCTTGCACCACGCCCGAGCCGGGCAGACGGTGGCCCAGCAGCATGCTCCCGGCGGCATAAAGCCACGCGAAGGAGAACAGCGCGATCAGGATCCACCATTGGCCGATCTGGTCGGCATCGCTGCGGCGGCCGAGATAATCGAGGGTGCTCCAGTAGGCGAAGAGCGCGAACGCGCACCAGAGCAGGGCGGCGGCATAGGCGGGGAACTCGAGCAGCTCCACGCCGGTGGACTGGCCCATCAGGATCGCAGTCAGGCCGACGGCGACGCCCAGGTTCCAGAAGACGATCGCGGTCATCAGCGCGGCGGGCGAGCGTACCGGTGTGCGATTAAGACGCGCGAGCACCCAGACGACCAAGCCAATGGAGGCGCTGCCGCACCAGCCGTACAGCAGCGAATCGACCGCGGCAGGAAAGACCCGGCCGTAGGTGAACACGGCGCAGTTCTGCGACAGCCATGTAAAGATGCTCAGGATCGGCAGCGTGTCCGAGGGATGCCGCAGCGAGGAGCCGTACGCCAGCAGCACGGTGCCGACCACCATCCAGTGCACGGCGGCGAGCAGGCTGCCGATCACCGGCCAGCGCACCGAGGCGTCGACCGCAGCCAGCTCGGGATCGCTGGAGGTGAAGTTGCGATGGAGGGGTGAGAGCGACATCTACTTCGTGGGTTTGGCGTTGGTGGCGGAGGCGGCGCCGCTGGCCGGCGCGGGCGCGGTTGGCATGGGCGAAGCGGGAACATTGGCGGGGGGCGGGGTCATCGCGCCAGGGATGGCGGCGCCCATCGTGACCGGCTTGGCCGCAAGCACGGGGATTTCCTGGGCCATGGCTTCGTCGATCGGGATGCGGACGATGCCCTTGTCCTTGTCGATCCAGTCGGCGGTGCCGAGCGTCTTCGCATCCTGCGCTCGCATGGCGGCCAGTTTCTCGGTCCGCACCTTCGCCTGCGCGTCGTCGTAGTCGGTGGTGTCGCTCGCCATGCGCATGGAATAGACGCCGACGACCGCGAAGACCAGCAGGGCGACGGCCACGCTGATGTACCAGCGGAGCTGAAAAGCGGGAGGGGTAACCGTGGCGCTCATGTCAGTTGGAAACGGTGAGGCATTCGGCCAGGCGCGGATCGCGCGTCGGAAAGAGCGACGCGGCCGACATTAACCGCAGATAGATGTAGCCGAGGAATGCCCCGACGGTGAGGAAGCAGACCGGGTCGAGCCAGCTCGGCACGAGCGACTTGACATGCGCGTAGGGCATGATGAACCACCACATCTCTACCGCGTGCATGAAGAGAATCCAGAGCGCGATGCCCGTCAGCCGGCCGAGATGCCGCTTGGTGTCCTGGGCGAGCAGGAAGATGACGGGAAACATGAACTTGCCGACGATGAGGAAATAGGTCAGGTAAGGCCAGCTCCCGCGGTTGTGGTCGTTGTAGAAGATGGTTTCCTCCGGGATGTTGGCGTACCAGATGAGCAGGTACTGGCCAAACGCGAAGTAGGCCCAGAGGATGCTGAAACCGAAGAGCAGCTTGCCCGCGAGATGATAGTGCTCGTGATTGAGACGCGCGAGGTAGCCCTTCGATTGCAGCCATGCGGCGATGACGATGCAGGCGGCCATGCCGGCCTGCGCGCAAACGGCGAAGTGGTAAGCGCCGAAGAGGCTCGAGGACCAGCGCCAGTCGAGGCCCATGAACCAGTCGAAGCTGGCGAAGGTCTCGATCAGCGCCCACAGGGTCATCAGGAAATAGCTGTGGTAATGGAGCTTGAAGGTCCAGACCGGGCTGCCGTCGGCGTCTTGCATGATGGAGCGATGCCGGTACCAGAGCGCGACGAAGATGAAGAACGCGAAGTAGAGCGCCACCCGCAGGTAGAAGAATGGATAGTTGAGATAGCCAGCACGCAGCGCCAGCTCGTGGTCGCCCGTGCCGACGAGCCCCATCCACGCCCAGATCGGATCGTGCAGTTGCGGGAAGATCAGGATCGGCATCAAGACCAGCAACAAGGCAGGAAAGAGCGCAGCCAAGTTTTCCCAAATGCGGCGAATGAGAATGTCCCACGAGCCGTTGCAGACATAGTGGAGCAGCACCCAAAAGAGCGAGCCGCACGAAATGGTGAAGAAATAGTAAAAGGCAAAGAACCACGAGAACGCAAACTGCCGCGTCTCGACGAAGCCGCCGATAATCGAAAGGACCGCGCCGATGACGGCGATGGCGAGGAACAATCCGCTCAAGCCGCCAAAGCTGGACGGCTTGACGCGCTCAGGCGCGGGCAGGCGCAGGATGCCGTGGTCGCTCATGGAAGGTCCTCCGACTCATACCAGCCCACCACGGTGTGCTGATTCAAATACTCGATCTTGAAACTCGAGGTCGTTTTCTTTTGCGCCTTCTGCAAGTCGGCCTGCTCCTCCGGTGAGGCTTCCTCGATCTTCGCGTTCTGCGCGTGCTGCAGGGCGCGGATGTACTCGATGATCCGCCAGCGGTCGTCGATGGCGATGTTGTAGCCGTACCCCATCATCTGGCCCTTGCCGTTGGTGATGGTGTTGAAGATCTCGCCGTCGCTCATCGTGCGGATGCGGTCGCTCTGGTAGCTGGTCGCGTTGATGCCGTACTGGGAGGTGATCCCCTTGCCGTCGCCGGCGGCGCCGTGGCAGACGGCGCAGTTGATCGAGTACCGCTCGCGCCCGCGCGCGAGATCGAAGGCGGTCACGCCCAGCGGCGGATCTTCGCCGTGCGCGGCGTGCACCGGGATGCCGTCGCCCCAATGCCCGGCGTCGAATTTGCCCGTGGCCCAATAGTCCATGACCGCAGGCATCTCTTCCGCCACCGTGCCGTCGATCGGCGGACGCGAGGCGATGCCGTCGGCGAAGAACGCGCTTGGTTGCTGGTCCTTGACCTTCGGCTGGTAATTCATGTCGGGGAAAATCTCGAACGGCGGCTTGGCAAAGCGGTGCCCGCGGTAGCCGGCCATGGCCACGACGGCGATGACTGCCAGCAGAACGGCGAGATTGAAATAGCGCATCTTCACGGCACGTCTCCGATGAAGGTCAGGTTCGTCCCGCCGATCTTCCGCAGCAGGTCGGGCGTCGTTTTCTCGTTGAACCGCGGGTCGTTCGCCTCGATCACGATGAAGAACTTGTCGTTGGTCGCGCGCATGAACGCGTCCCATTCCCACAGCGGGTGGTGCAGGCGCGGCAGGAGCGAGAGGGTGGTCATGCCCATGATGGAAACGATGGCCGAGAGCAGAATCATGACGAGATCGAGGATCGGCACGAAGGCTGGCAGCGCGAAGTAGGGCTTGCCCTGCGTGTCCATCGGGTAGACCCACACCGAGGTGATGACCACGAGCAGGAACGCGCCGACTAGGCCACCTAGCCCGCCCAGGAGCGTGAAGAACGGCACGAACGATTTCCGCTGGCCCATGGCGCGGTCGAGGCCGTGAACATAATACGGCGTGTAGCAGTCCCACCACTTGAAGCCTTGGTCGCGGATCTTTTCTGCGGCATGGTAGACCTCCGCCGGGCCAGTGAATTCGCAGGCGACAGCATAAAGATTCGGTGGCAGGGGCGAACCAACCGGTACGACGAGCGGGCGCAACACGGCGGCATCAGCCATGGTGCACCTCCGTGGTGTGGGCGTCGGGTTCCGGCGCATCGTGCGCAAGCACGACCGGCGCATGATGCGGGTTGGCTTCCGGCAGCGCGCCGCGCACTTCAGAAATGGCGATGACGGGCAGGAAGCGAATGAAGAGCAGGTAGAGCAGGAAGAACACGCCGAAGGTGCCGGCAAAGGTCATGATGTCGACCCAGGTCGGATAGAACATGCCCCAGGAGGACGGCAGGTAATCCCGCGTGACGGAGACGACAATGATGACGTAGCGCTCCAGCCACATGCCGACGCTCGGCACGAGCACGATGCAGAACGCGAGCCACGGATTCCGGCGCACCTTCTTCATCCAGAAGA
>CAZZYY010000123.1:0-8197 GCA_964658475.1 uncultured Candidatus Methylacidiphilales bacterium
TGGTCGGGATAGAGCCGGCGGTATTCGATTGCCTGCAGGCTGACGATGGCCGCAACGCCGACGATTTCATGCACGCTGGCGCCACGCGAAAGGTCGGCTGCCGGCTTGTCGAGCCCAAGCAGGATCTGGCCGTAGGCCTCGCCGCCCGCGAGACGGTGCACGAGCTTGACCGCGATGTTGCCGGAATTGAGGTCCGGGAAAATGAGCACGTTGGCCTGGCCGGCAACCGGACTGCCCGGCGCCTTGATCTCGGCGATCTCCTTGATCAACGCGGTGTCGACCTGCAGCTCGCCGTCGACTTCGCCCACCTGCAGCTTGTCGAAGAGCATCTGTTTCGCCAGCGCGGTCGCAGCCACGATCTTCTCCGTGTCCTGCGTTTGCGCGGAGCCCTTGGTCGAGTAGGAGAGCATTGCCACGCGCGGCAGCCCACCGGTCAGCTGGCGGAAGAGCCGCGCCGATTCCGTGGCGATGCTGGCGAGCTGCTCGACGTTTGGGTTGGGGATGACCCCGCAGTCGGCAAAGGTGAACACGCCGCGGTCGCCATACTCCTCACTGGGCACCTGGAGGACCATGCACGACGAGATCGAGCGCACGCCCGCCAGCGGCTTGATCAGCTGGAACAGCGGCCGGAGGATGCTGCCGGAATTCGACGTGGCGCCGCCGACCAGGCCGTCCGCCTGGCCGTACTGCAGCATCATCGCGCCGAAGTAATTGACGTTGGTGACGATCTTGCGCGCGTCGGGTTCGGTGATGCCCTTGTAGCGATGCAGCGTCTCCAGCCTGCGGATGAAGAGCGGCAGGTCCTCCGCCGTGGTGGGGTCGATGATGTTGATCTTGTGGAGGGAGACGCCCAGTTGCCGGGCGCTCTCCTCGATCTTCTTGCGGTCGCCGAGCAGGATGGCCACGCCGAGCCCCAGCCGCACGAACTCGGCCGCGGCCTCGAGGACGCGCGGCTCGTCGCCCTCGGGAAACACCACCCGCTTCGGGTGATGCCGGAGCTTCTCAAAAATGCTTTCGATAAATTTCATGGAAAAGATGCCCGCACATGGGGAAACGGATGGCGCGAAATCACGCGATCAATGGCTTCAATTCGTAGGCCACGCGGAAAGAAGCAAAGTAGGGTTTTGTTCCCGCCCTGTCGAGCATGTCCTCGGGTCGGACCTAGGGGAGTGGGCGTGCGGAAGCATCCGGAAAAGATCGCGGCTGGTTTGGGCCAGCAACTCAGCAGGTAGCCGGGATCGGCCCGATCCCGGAGCGAGCAACGCGAGCCGAATGCCTTCCCGTTTTTTCTGGGACCGATTCCGCCGCTGCTGCGGCTCCGGCATCGGGCCAATGCCGGCTACCTTTTTCGTTCGCTACGCCAGCGTGATGTTCTCCCGCGTGACCGCCTCGTTCACCGCGAGCACCAGTTCGCTTCGCACCGCGGTCCAATCGGCGTTCGACTTGGTCCAGGCGCGCAGTTCCAGCCCCAAATTGGCGCCGAGCGTTTGCGCCACCACCACCGGCGGCGGGTTCTTCAGCACCTTCGGATGCGCGGCGGCTGCGGCGGTGAGCAGTGCCATGAGGTGTGCGAGGTCCGGCCCGCGCGGCACGTTGAGCGGGATCAGGACGATCCGCTCCTGCGTGGAGAGCGTCCAGTTCGTCACGTTGTTGGAAATGAGCGAGCCGTTCGGCACGATGACCTCCGTGCCCGCGGGGGTGCGCAGCACGCTCGCGCGGATGCCGATGCGCTCCACCGTGCCGGTGTCGGTGCCGGTAAGGATCGTGTCGCCGATCTTCACCGGGCGCTCGAACAGCAGGATCAGGCCGGAAACGAAATTGTTGATGATGTTCTGCAGGCCGAAGCCCACACCCACCCCCAGCGCGCTGACGAGGATGGTGAACTTGGTCATGTCCACGCCCAGCACCGCCGTGGCCGCGACAAACGCGATGGTCAGCAGCACGTAGTGCAGCGTCATCGAGATGGCGTAGGGAATGCCCGCGGCGAGGCGGAGCCGCGGGTAAAAGTCGGTCGCGAGCACGAAGCGCGTGAGGCGCGACACCTGGACCACGCCCCAGCCGATGAGCAGCGCCACGGCGACCTTGCCGGGCACGTGGAGCTTCAGCTGATTGGTGGTATCGTAGAAGGCGAAAAAGCCAAAGACCCGAGCGTTGATTTCCGATGCCCAGGGCAGCTGTTCCACCACCACAAGAATCCAGGTGACAACGGCCAGGCCGACCAGCGCGCGCTGGAGCCGGCGCGCGATTTCCGGGCCGTGCAGCCGCACCATGCCGAGCGTGGAGAGCGGGCGCAGCCGCAGGCCGATGAACAGCAGCGCCTCGATGATGCGGATGCCGGCGTAGAGCGCGAGCGCCAGCGTCGCCGCGCGCTGCACCGCCGCGCAGAGAAGATTGGCCAGCAGCGTGTAACCCAGCACCTCCGCCAACCAGCCGGCGGCCAGCACGCCGAACGCGACTCGTGCCCCGAGCAGGACGAGATGACTGAATCGCTCCGCCGTCGTGTCCCGGCGCAGGCTCCGCAGCTGCAGCCACGCGAGGAAGGTCACGGCGCCCAGGATTTCCGCAAGCAGAAAGGCCCGCGCGGCCGCCGGCGACAGCCCCGCCACGGAGCGGAACTCCTCCAGGAAATAGAACGCGATCAGCGCGTAGAGGATGACGAAGAGGCGCGGCTCGATCAGCCGGCGCACCAGCACCACGCTCGGGATCAAGGCGGCGGCGCCCAGCATGGCCGAGAGCAGCCGTGGGGCGATCGGGTAATAGATCAGGGGACTGGCGCCGAGCGCGAGCAGCAGCGCGGTGGAAAACGGCGTCTCAAAGAGACCGCCGGCCGGAGCGATGCCCGGCTCTTCGGCAGCCAGCTTTCGCGCATAGCCGCGCAGCCACCAGAAAAGTGCCGCCAGCGCGAGCAGCAGCAGGCCGTGAATGACGAAGCGAAGAGACTCGCTTGCCGAATAGATCGCCAGCGTGCCGAATTGTTTCGAGAGGCTGAGCAGGTCGCCGGCATCGCGGCCCGCGAACGCGGTGAAAGACCAAACCGGGGGCGTGTTGGGCTCGAAAAGCTGGGAGATCGCGCGCGTGCGAGCCGCGTTGAGCGTGGTCATGACGCCGGTGATCAGCTGCGCATCCTTGGCCGCCCGCTGCTGCAGGACGCGCAGGCTTTTCTGGCGCGCGAGAATGTCGGCCTGCACCGCGTTTAATCGCGTCTCGACCTCGCCGACCTGCTGCGCGTACTCCGGCGCGGCGGTGGGATCTTTCTTCAATTCCGCGCTCGTGGCGTCCCAGATGCCGCGTTCCTTCTGCAGGTCCGAGAGACGCGTGTTCAGCTCGTCGCGACGCTTGGCCAGCACCTGCAGCCAGCCGTCGGTCGCGCCGGTTTTGGTGCCGATGACGGTCTGGAAATAGCTGCCCCATTTTTCCAAAGTGAGGATGATATCGACCGAGGGATTTTGCGCGGCCAGTTGCTCGTTCTGCCCCGCGGCGAAGTAGTGAAGCTTCGGCTCGACGCTGGCCATCTGCTGGAGGATGTCGGTCTCGACCGGATCAGGCGTGGAATCGGGCGCCGCATATTTGTCCAGGGCGGACTGCGCCCGCGCGACGATTTCGGCCTCGTCGATCGCCTGTGGCGCCGGCGCGGTTGCCGCGACGGCGGATGTGCCCGGCGAAGCGGCCGGCGGCGCGTTCGTGGTTTGCGCGACAGCTGCCAGCGACACGGCGCCGATCAGGAGCGCCGCAAGAAGCCCACGCCTCATGTCGCGGGCTCCCACTCCGCGAGGTAAAGCGCGGCAAAAATCTTGTAATCGATCAGCATCCCGTCGCGCTCGCGGGCGCGCAGCCACGCACGCAGGTCGGCGCGCGGCACCACGTGCGGCGTGATCTCCTCCTCCGGATCGATCACGGCCCCCTCGATCTTTTCCACGCTCTCGGCCGCGAAGAAGGTCATGATCTCCGATGTCAGCCCCGGTGAACTCGGCCCCACCGTTAGCTCGCGCAGGCTCGCCGCGCGGTAACCGGTTTCCTCCTCGAGCTCACGGGCGGCGGAGGCGGCCGCTTCCTCAGTTGTGCCGCTGTCGCCGGTCAGCCCGGCGGGCAGCGAAATCACGCGCTTGCCCACGGGCGGGCGGAACTGCTCGACGAGCAGCAACTCGTCCTGCGCGGTCAAGGCCAAGATGACCACACCGCCGGTCGCGCGCGTGCGTTCGGCGTACTCCCAGTGCCCGTCCGTCAGCAGCTTCAAATGCCGGCCGGCGTAAAGTTCGCGTATCATGCGGTGACGGTACACGGGCGCGCGGGCGATTCAACGCGCGGGATCGACTTGGCCACCTCGGCGCTTATGTTAAATTGGCTTATGGACAGCTTTTCCTTTGTCAAAATGAGCGGCGCGGGCAACGACTTCATCGTCGTCGATAACCGATCACAGGCCCTGAACCTGACGCGCGAGCATATCGCCAGCCTGTGCCATCGGCGGTTCGGGATCGGCGCGGACGGATTGCTCGCGGCCGAGCCGGCGGACCAGCCCGGCGCCGACCTGCGCATGCGATACTATAATGCCGACGGCGGCGAGGCCGAGATGTGCGGCAACGGCGCGCGCTGTTTCGCCCGCTTTGTCGAGTCGTGGCCGCGGGCGGAGAAGGAGCGCGTGCGGTTTCTCACGCCCGCCGGGCTGATCACGGGCGAGTTCGTGGGCCATGAAATTCGCGTGAACCTGACGCCGCCGACCGATGTGCGCCTGCATCGCCGGGCGGACTTCGGCTGGGGAGAAGTGACGTTCCACTCCATCAACACCGGCGTGCCGCACGTCGTCCTCGAGGTGCCCGATATCGAGCTGGCGGAGGTACAGGCGCTCGGCCGGGCCATCCGTTACAGCAAGCTTTTCGAGCGCGGCACCAACGTCAATTTCGTACAGGTGGCCGATTCGGGCGAATTGCTCGTCCGCACCTACGAGCGCGGGGTCGAGGGCGAGACGCTCGCCTGCGGCACGGGCGTGACCGCGGCGGCGCTGATCCTGCATGTCGTGCGCGGCCTGGCGCTGCCCCTGCGGGTGAAGGTGCGCGGTGGGGACGTGCTGGCGGTGAACGCGGTCGCGGAGCCGTCCGCCGCCGGCGAAACGTTCCGCGATGTGACGCTCACGGGGCCGGCGACGGAGACCTTCCGTGGCACCGTGAAGTTGTAATCTGGTAGCGGCCGCTGCTTAGCGACGGTCAGTCGTGGATGCGTATTCTACTCGAACCGCCGCTGGGACAGCGGCGGCCACCCAGGGCGGCGGGCGAACGTCATCCCCGCCAACTTGCGCTATTGAATCTCCGCTGGCGCGTTTGTCGCGGGAACTGCCACCGGCTGAGCTCGCGGCGCGGGTGAAATGGCCTCGCCACCGGTGTACTCATTATCGGGCGAGGGCGGGCCCGCAGGAACAACAACAGGCGGCGTAGGGGTGCTGCCACCGGCCGACGGGGCCGGGGGACTTCCCGGAAGCTCGACCGGCAAGGCGCGGGGATAAGCCGAATCAGCCGGCGCCGCGTTCGTGTCTGGCGGAACCACGGCCGCGGGAACGTTGGTGACGACGTCCGCCGCCGGGGCAATCGGCGCGGCGGGCGGCTCGTTGGTCATCTCGGCCGTCGGCTCCTCCAGCGGCGGGACAGGCGGGACATTGGTTACATCGGGCGGACCGGGCGGGGCGGGCTCATGCGGCTTCTCGTCCTCATGGGCGACCGGCTGTTCCGTTTTCTCCGGTGCGGCATTGGTGTCGGGCGCGGCGGGAGTCTCCACCGTGTTGGTCGTCTCCGTGTCGGCCGGGGGCGCTTTGGGCGCAGCTGCCGGGGCATTGGTGCTCGCCGCATTCGCGTCGGCCGCCTCTTTGTCTTTCCCGGTCTTTCCCTTGCCTGCGGTTTTCTTCTCCTTGCCTTTCTTGTCGTCACTCGCGCCGAGATCCACCGCGGCGGCTTTGTGCGTATGGGCAAGCTGCCAGCACATGTTGCCCAGCAGCGCGCAGCGCCAGTAACTGCGCAAACCGTCGAGCCCATTCGCGTCGTCGCCATGCTGCTGGAGATAGGCCGCGCGCTCGTAGATCATGCCGAAGACGGAGGGATTGACCTCGGCCTCCTGCGCGAAGGTCGCGCCCTCGAGCGCGCCGCTTTGAGCCGTTTGCAAGAGCGCGTCAAGCTTCGCCCGATCCTTCAAGTGCCACTCGCGCGTCGCGGGATCCACCGTGCCGCCGAGCCGCAGGTACTTCTGGTCCAGCGTCGCGATCTCGCAGTCGGTGTTCACCCAGATCAGGCACTGGGCCACGTCGCTTAGCTTCTTCTGCTGATCGTCCGGGCTGCTCACGTCCACCTCCGTGTGGGGTGGCGCATAGGCCGTCCCCGGATCGAAACCGACCGGAGCATCGTTCGTGGCCACCAGCGAGGTCACATTTTCCGGCACGGCGTTGGTCGAGGCTGTCGCGGCATTGGTCGAGTCCGCGGCCGTCGGGGCGGTGTTCGTCGCGGCCATGTTAAGCGCGGCATTCACCCGCCGACGCTGGTTAGTGTTCCACTGCGCCGTTTCCTCGCGCAGCACGTTGACGTAGGCGGCGAGCCGCGGGTCGAAGAGCAGCCCGACGCGCAGTTCGTCCGCCTGCGGCCGGATGCCGTCGGCAAAAATCTGCGCCGCGGCCAGCTGCGCCGGGATCAGCTGCGGCAGCAAGTTCATGGCGTTCGTATTGGCGGGCAGCGGGTTCACCTCCCCGAGGTGCGACAGCAGCCCGGTGAAGAAGCTCGAGCCCCCGAGCAGATAACGCGCTTCCTCGTTGGCCGACAGGATCGCCTCGCGCGCGCGATCCCTTTCGGCCTGCGTCGCATCGCTGCGCTGGGAGAACGTCTGTTTGGTCACCAGCTCGGATCCCTCCAGCAGGGCCGAAATGTCGTAGGCCCAATCCGCCATTTCCGCGATTAGCATGGCGCTTTGCAGCTCGGCGCGGTCAATCGGCGGCGGCGTCATGAGGTAATGGAGCTGCGTCTTCAGTTGCTCGGAAACCTCCAGGGCGGCCTTGACGTCAAAGGCACCTTGCTGGTCCTGCGCCAGGGCCTCCATGCCTTGCATGCGCCCGTTGGCGCGCGCCAGTAACCGGTAAGCGACATAGACCTGCCCGCTCTTGTAAGCCTCCTGTCCCTGCCGCATCTCCGCGTAAATCTGCCGCCAGACCGCCGCCTGGCGCGCCGGGTACTGGCCGAGTTGGCTCTCCTTCGGCGCGTAGAGCAATCCGCTCGCCGCCTCGGTCTGCTCGCGCTGGGCAAATCCGTCGATGTAACTCGCCACGTCCGCGCTGTACTTGGGCGGGCCGTTGCCCGTCGGCGGGTCGGGCAGGGGATCGTTCATCACCACCTCCGTCGCCTCCACGATGTTGTCCACCGGGATGCAGGTCAGGTTCAGGTCCTCGGCGTATTGGACGACGTCGACCGTGTGGCCCGAGCTGTCGGTCGCGGTTTGCTCCACCTTGGGAATGATCACGCGCGTCACCCCCGCGTGGGCGGCAGCGTCCAGCCGGTCGGTGATCCGCGCCACCTGCCCGAGCGAACTGTCGGGATGCAGGTTGCCGATCACCAGCGTGTCCTTCGGATAGGGCCGCCGCGCGGAGGTCGCGATCATTCCCACCGCCAGCCCCGCATCGATGCCCGTGCCGTCGGTCGTCGGCGTCTCATAAATCTTCCAGTGCGCGCCCTGCCAAGGCTTTTGCCAGGCCAGCGACCCGGCGAGCGAGGCACTCCAGAATTGCGCGGCAAAGGTCGCCGCGCCCGGCTGCTCCGGCGGGAGATCGAGCGTCAGCGAAGCGGCGTCATCCGCGGAGGTACTGGGGGCCGGACTCCAATGCAGCCGGATGCGCGAGCAGGCCGCCGTCTTCCCGTCTGGCGAAAGATAGGCGAGGGGAATCGGCTGCTCCGTTTCGATGTCGGACATCACCAGCGGATTGCCCGTCGGCTTGTCGATGGCCGGGGAGATCCCCGGCAGGGCCGCGCCGCACAGGAGAACCCCGGCCACGACCCGATAAAAACGCATCAATCGACGCTAGCGGGTCCCGCCCCGCAGCGCACGCCCGGAAACGCAGTCCCCGGCAGATCCGCTCGCGTCTTGCCTTTTTCCCCGCCGCGCGACACCATCGCTCCTCTGCCTGCGGGTGTAGTTCAATGGTAGAACGGTAGCCTTCCAAGCTACACACGAGGGTTCG
>CAZZYY010000124.1:0-8139 GCA_964658475.1 uncultured Candidatus Methylacidiphilales bacterium
TCGGGCGCGATCGCCCGCAGCCCGGCGGAGATTCCGGTAAACCGCCTCCGCCTCGGCCGGGCTCATCGCCAGGAACCAGACCGTCTGCTCAAGGCAGATCTCGCGGCTGTAGTTCGCCATCTGCTCCCGACGGCGCACGGTGGCCGACTCGCCGTGGCGCCGATATCGCACCAGCTTGTCGGGCACACCTACAAAATCGCCTATCCGCGCCAGGCGCACATAGAGATCAAAGTCCTCGCAGGGATGCCGGTTGCGGTAGCCGTCGATGGCCCGCCATGCATCCAGGCGAAACATCACGCTGCTGTGGGTGAACGGGCAGCGAAAGCACATGTGGATGAGCAGTGTCGCCGTATCGCGCAGAAAGCGGGCGGAGCGGTGATTTCCGGCCATGTCGCCAAACATGCTGTCGCCAAAAAAATCGACATCGGTGTAGCACAACACCGCCCCGGGATGCCGGTCCAGCGCCGCGACCTGCCGCTCCAGCCGTGCCGGCAGGCTGATGTCATCCGCGTCCAGCCGCGCCACGTACGGGGCCCGTGCGAGCGAGACCCCGTGGTTGGCCGACGACACCACCCCCTCGTGCGGCCGCCGCACCAGCCGGATGCGGTCGTCACGGAACGACTCGATGATCGCGCACGTGCCGTCCGTGCTGCCGTCGTCGATGAGGATCAGCTCGAAATCGCGAAACGTCTGCTTCAAGAGCGAGTCAATCGACTCGGCAATGTATTTCTCGCCGTTCCACACCGTCATGACAACAGAGACGCGAAAAGGCGAGTTCATCGGCAACCCGAGGGTGTGGACAAAGTTGGCGTGCAGTTCATGTGGACGGTGGCCGCATTGCCGCGCCACCGCGTTCATTCTTCCGGCACCCATAACGTTGCGCGATCATCCGGGAAAGTGAACCGTAGCTTGATCTCAGTCGAAAAAGCGTTTGCCAGCGGCCCTTGAACTCCTGAAGTTTTAGAACCGCATCCGCGCCTTCGAGCCCCAAAAGGCAAGCGAGTGGGTTGGACAGAAAAGCGGTCGCGCCAAGCCAGAGTGCCTTGAGAAGCCGAAAGAACCACGATTTTTTCCAAGCGGGATAATCTTGGTACGGCGCTTCGCCAAGGCTGGTCAGGTACAGATCAAATAGCACAGATGCCTCGCCGCCCCCCAACCTCAACCGCCGGACATAGCTCCAAGTCAATCGGCTGGCCGGCATGAAGTGCTGAAGAACAAGGTCGTCATCGTACCAGATGCGCCAGCCCAAAGCGCGCAGGACATAGCAAAGCTCCGTATCCTCACCGCAGGACAAAATGCCATTCCGTCGGCTCGGGCAAAGAAACTCGAAATCATGGGCCAAAATATCGAGCCACGCCGTTTTCCGGAAGGTACATCCGGCGGTCCAGAGCAGGGTACCCAAGGCATCAGTCATGTCGCCGTTGCGGTCATATTGCGAACCGACAGCGTAATGTCCCTTGAGGCGTTCAAACCAGTCGGGCGGCTTTGTTTCCGTTACGGCGACCGAGCGGCCGCCACAGGCGCCTACCTCGGGATGAGCCGCGAAGATCGGCACAATCCGGGAGATCCAATCGGGCGCTACCCAGTTGTCGTCATCGACGAAACAAATCAGCTCTAGCATCGCCTCGTCCGCTCCTCGTAAGCGCGCGTGATTGACGCCGGATCGCGGCTCCTTCACCACTCGCAACGGGGCCGGCACCGGTTCGGGCCATTCTTTTCGAGCCACGGCAATGGTATCGTCCGTCGAGCCATTATCTACGACGATTATCTCCCAAGTAATACCCGCAGGCACCTGCTGCCGCGCCAGATGCGCCAGCGTCTTGGGCAGCCGCTCAGCGCTGTTGTAGCAGCAAATGACGATCGAAACCTCGAGGCTCATGAGTGATGGACCGTTTGAGGTCGCGCGCCGACGCCAACCGCCAGCAGAGTAAGTTCGCCCATCCCGCCCGCAAGACGATTCGTGAATCGTAACCGCTTTGGCGCCAAGCCAATCCTTGATGTGTGTGAAACGGCCAGTACGATACCCGCTTCGTGAGCGCTTCTCGCATCGTCATCGAAGCCGGCAAGACCGAACGCGGCTACTGGCAGGACATCTGGCGCTTTCGCGAGCTCTTTTTCTTCCTCTCCTGGCGCGACGTTCTCGTGCGCTACAAGCAGACGGTCATCGGCGTCCTCTGGGCCGTGCTCCGGCCCCTGCTGACGATGATCGTTTTCACCTTGGTGTTCCAGAAGCTGGCAAATGTGCCCTCAGACGGCTTGCCCTACGCCGTCATGGTCTTGGCCGGCATGCTGCCGTGGATGTTTTTCGCCTCCTCTCTCTCAGAGGCGAGCAACAGCCTGGTGACCAACGCCAGCATGCTTAGTAAGATCTACTTCCCGCGGCTGATCGTGCCGGCCAGCGCGGTTATCGTTAGCTTCGTCGATTTTCTCATCGCGCTCGCCATCATGGCCGTAATGATGACCTGGTACCGCGTAGTGCCGGATTGGAAAGTCGTGGCCCTTCCCTTTTTTACGGTCCTTGCCTTTGCTGCCAGCATGGGAGCCAGCCTCTGGCTTGCGGCGCTCAACGTCAAATATCGCGACTTCCGATATGTGATTCCCTTCATTGTGCAGTTTGGCCTGTACCTAAGCCCGGTCGGCATATCGAGTGAAGTGGTGCGCCATAAGTTCGGCGAGATTGCCTTTCGGATCTACTGCCTTAATCCAATGGTCGGCGTCATCAATGGATTTCGATGGGCCATCGGTGGCCGGGCCCAGGTAGCATTGGATTTGGACAGCGTCGGGATTTCGATGGCCGTCGCTGCTTTGCTGGTCATTTCCGGGCTTCGCTATTTTCGCGCCACCGAGGACGATTTCGCCGATATCATTTAGCCATGGACGTTGCGATTCGGGTCGAGAACCTCGGCAAGAAATATGTCCTCCGGCACCAAGCTGGCGGCGGCCGGAGATACGTGGCGCTGCGCGATGTCATCGCTCATAAGGCCCGTAGCCTCTTCCGCTCCGGCGCCGCACGAACTACGAGGGAAGATTTTTGGGCGTTGAGAAATCTTTCCTTCGAAATCAAGAATGGCGATGCGGTGGGCATCATTGGGCGAAACGGGGCGGGAAAGTCGACCTTGTTGAAGCTTCTCAGCCGCATTGTCAAACCTTCGGAAGGGCGGATCGAAATTAGCGGCCGCGTGGCGAGTCTCCTGGAGGTGGGCACCGGCTTTCACCCCGAGCTGACCGGCCGAGAAAATATCTTCCTTAACGGCGCGATCATGGGCATGCCTCGCGTGGAGATCCGCCGCAAGTTTGATGAGATCGTAGCCTTTGCGGAGGTGGAGCGGTTCCTTGACACGCCCGTGAAGCATTTTTCCAGCGGCATGTATGTCCGGCTTGCCTTCGCGGTCGCCGCTCACTTGGAGCCGGAGGTGCTGATCGTCGATGAGGTCCTCGCGGTTGGCGACATCCAGTTTCAGAAGAAATGCTTGGCCAAGATGGAGGATGTTTCCGGCAGAGAGGGACGAACCGTTCTCTTCGTCAGCCACAACATGGACTTAATTTCGAAGCTGTGCACCAAGGCCATCCTCCTCACGGCCGGCCGGGCGGGAAAGCTTGATGCGGTGGACGTGGTTACCCGTTCCTACTTGGACGTTGCCAACACCTTATCCAATGAATACCGGGCCCCCACGGCCGACCGGGCGATTCAGTCGATCGTGGTCGATCGCGATGCGCTGTTGCGTGGCGATCTTGTGCTGCACCTGCGCTACAAATTCGCCGTTCCCGAAGCGCAGCCTTGCTTTGGCATGGTCATCTTCACGGAAGGTGGAACGCCGATTACCGGTTCCAATACGCAGTACCATCCTCCGGCCCAACTCCCCGCATTCGTTAAGGAGGGGGTGGCGACGGTGACCTACCGCCATCTTCCGCTTTGGCCCGGGCGCTACACCGTGTCCTTTTGGCTGAGCATGGTTGACAATGTTCAGGAGGCGGTCACGTTTGAATTCCTGCCGCCGTACACTCCGCTCAACGCGCCTGATCCGAAATTCATCGGTTCCGTCCACATTCCCGCAGAGTGGACCTTTAATCGCTAAAACCTCATGGAAAATGTCGCTTTCTGCGCCTGCTCCTTTATTCGGAGCGCCTCTGGACGGCGTGCGCGCATGGTTGAGCGCACCTTCCGAAGCTGGTGCGACTTCCTCCAACTTCCCTTTCGCGAAAAACTGTTTCTTGATGACCAGAGCCCCAACTTTGCTGCGCTGCACCTGCTGCAGAAGTCCGGAGCCTTGAGTTCCTTTACCGAAGTTCGCTATCAAACGCTCGCTCACACCCCCCATAGTAACTTTGGGATTGTTGCCTGTTTGGAGATGGCATCGACCCCTTATATCGTACATCTCGATGATGACGTGTTCGTGACCACCAGCGCGAGTGAATGCCTCTCTTATATCCAAGGGATGATCGATGTCATGGAACGTGATTCATCCATTCTTGGCGGCAACCTTATCACCATGGATCCGGCATTTCACAGGGAAGAGTGGCTTCCCGGCGAACCCTACAAACAGAATCCGGCCTGGTCGCACCCTCGCAAGCTGTTCGGAACGGGAGCCTGCGTTCTGCGACGCGAGTTGCTTCAGCGGGTCCCTTTTTCTCGGATCCTCGAGTGGAACTCCAACCAGCCTGCTTTTTGGGAGGTCTTGGTGTCGCATACGCCCCGTGAATTCATCACAGGGCCGCTAGACACGCCGTTTGACTCCGTTCGCACCGCGTTCTTCGACTCCTCCACTGCGCAGCGTACGCTGCGAGACCGATTTTTCTATCATTATGGTGAGTTAAAGAGGCGAAATCCTCGGCTGGCTGCAGCCATGGCATGGCGAAAGAAGATTTTCCGACCTCGCGAGCGGAAACAATCATAACTAACGCGTCGATCCGCTGAATGCCGATAGGTGGCGGCCGTCCGTTAAATCGCTTCCAGATACGGATTCGTCTCCACCTCGTGGCCGATGGTGGTGGAGGGGCCGTGGCCGGCGTAGACGCGGGTCTCGTGCGGGAGGGGGACGAGATGCCGGTGCAGGCCTTGCAGCAGCGCGCTGCGCGAGCCTCCGGGCAGATCCCACCGGCCCACGCCGCCGCAGAAGAGCGTATCCCCGCTGATCAGCACGCCCCAGCCCGGATGATAAATCACCACGCTGCCCGGCGAGTGGCCGGGGAGATGAAAGAGCCGGAATTCCTCGCCCGCGCAGAGAAAACTGGCGGTGCCTTGGTCCGGCACGGGGAGTTCCTCCACCCGGCTCGGGGCCCGGGGCGGCGTGCCGATGCCGAACATCTTCACGTAGGAGGTGTCCAAGACCATGGGCGCATCCGCGGCGTGGATGTAGACGGGGCACTGGTAGTCCTCGTGGATCAGCGCCGCATCCCACATGTGGTCAAAGTGCCCATGCGTGAGAATCAGCGCCACCGGCGTAATCTGCTGGCGCACCAGCTCGCGCGCCATGCCCTCAGGAGCGTCGAACACCACCGCGCCCTCCTTCGCCTCCAGCACGTAACCGTTTGTGGCGAGATCGCCTCCGGTAAAGACGCGCGGTGAAATCATAGGGGTTGGACGCTGTCGGGTGGCGAAATGTTCGATTCTACCGACGGTATAGCAGGAGCCGCGCCGACTGCCGGGGGGTCCTCGGTGGTCCGCTTCTCCGCCCGGCGCGCGGCCGCGGCGAGCTGCTCGCGGGCCTGCTCGATCTCCTGCTTGTAGGTCGCGCTGGCGTTGTCGCCCATGGCATCGACCGCATGGCGCGTCGGGTAAACCGTGTAATCCAGCGAGTAAAGGCCGAACCGGGGCGCGAACGAGCCCCACTCGTAGTTGTCGAAAAGCGACCAGTGCAGATAGCCGATGAGCGGCTGGCCCTGCTCGATCATCCGGGCCACCACCCGCACGTGCTCGCGCAGGTACTGGCTGCGCGCCAGATTGTCGCGGCGCCTGAGCGAGCGGTTGTCCGGCAGCCGGCGCAGCGCCATGCCGTTCTCCGCGATGAGCAGCGGCAGCCCGTGCTTGCCCAGGTGGCGGACGAAAAACGCCAGCCCCTCGGGCAACATGCGCCAGTCCCACCACTTGCTCGCCACGCTTTCCAGCACCCAGTCGCGGAAGGAGCGCTTGCGCATGTCGAAGTCGTGCCAGCTCGGCCAGCGCAGCGCGTGGGCGATGAACGGGTCGTAGTAATCGAACCCGATGTAATCCAGCGGCGCGACCGGCGACTGGTAAAGCACGTCAAGCATGCGGTCCCACGCCTTGGAGTTGAACCCGTTGCGCGCAAACTGGTGGTGCAGGCCCTTGAGCAACTGCCCGAGAAAATAGCGCGGCCCGTGCAGGGGGAAGAGCTTCGCGTTGTTGAAATCGCGGTCGAACTCGATCGCGCGCGCCACCAGGTCGTGCCGCAGCTTGTCGCGCGGGATCCCTCGCGAGGGCGCCAGCAGCAGGTCCACCATCGCCGAGTCGCTCCAGTAAAGATCGCTCGCGTAATTGTTGAAGCCGACCATTGGCTTCGGCCGGCGCGGGCCGTCGGTTTCGCTGTAAAGCCGATGGATCAAGCGGAACACCCGCACGTGCGCTTCCAGCAGGTTCGCCAGGCACTGCACCGTCGGCTCCAGCCCGATCCGGCCCGAGGGGAAAATGCGATAGAGATAATGGTTGAACGCCTGCAGGTTCGGCTCGTTGATCGTGATGAACCAGCGCGGCGGCGCGCAGCCGAAGTCCTCCGGCAGCGTGCGCAGGAGATAGCGCACCGTGTGCTCCACGAAGGCGACGAAGTGGTCGATCGTCTCCGGATTCAGCCATGCGTCGAGGCCCAGCCACGCCGGGTAAACGAAGTGATGCAGCGTGACAATCGGCTCCAGCCCGTGCGCCCGGCAGTCGGCCAGCCGCTGCGCGTAGCTGTAAAGCGCCCGCTCGTCGAACGGCGGCGGCGGCGAGCCCGGCGCCATCCCGGCCTTGTCGCCGATCACCGTCGACGGCTGCACGCGCGACCACTCGATGCTCAGGCGAAAGGCGTTCAGCCCCATGTCGCGGCAGCGGCCAAAATCCTCGTGCGACAGGTTCCAGAAATCCGACGTCCGGCCCGAGGGCACGACATCGCCCGCCGCCTCCGCCCAGGCCCAGTTGTTCAGCGGCTCGCCCGGGCCGTTATAACCGCCTTCCGATTGGTAGCCCGATGTCGCCACGCCCCAAAAAAAGTCGCGGCCCGGGTAGGCCATGTCGTGCGGCGTCGTCGCCTCCGCTGTCAGGTCCGGCTCGCGCCCCTTCTCCACGGAAGGCAGCCGATGGGTAGAGCCGGAAGACATCTCGCGCAGTGTAAACGACTTTACCCCACTGCGCCAGCGGGGCGGTTCTGGAGACCTTCCGCTACTCCACTGCGACGAAAGCCAGGGCGAAAGAAAGTGCCGGCGGAGGGACTCGAACCCACACTTACTTGCGTAAAACAGATTTTGAGTCTGTCGCGTCTGCCATTTCGCCACGCCGGCGTGCTACTCTTCATCATCGCGGAAGCAGCCGAGAGTTCAAGCTCGGCCCGGCGAAGCTTGGGCTCAAGTCAGGACAGGCCGGCTGCGCCCCGAGCGAAACTTCCACCGCGCGAACTCGAAGGTTTCCACCCGCGCGCCGGTTCCTTAGCATGCCGGCTTGAACGCCACCGCCTTGCCTGGCTTTTGGAAAACGGCCCTGCTGCTCGTCGCGCTCACCTTGCTGCTGGCCCTGCCGCAGGCGGCGCTGGTCCCGCTGCTGGACCGCGATGAGCCGCGCTTCGCCGAGGCCGCCCGGGAGATGCTGGAGACGCGCAACTTCGTCGTGCCCACCTTCGACTTCGCGCCGCGCTACGCCAAGCCGCCGCTGATCTACTGGTGCATGGATCTCTCGTACGAGATCTTCGGCGAGAACGCCTTCGCCGCGCGGCTGCCCTCGCTGCTGGCAGTCGCGGGCACGGCCGTGCTGCTCCTGCGCTGGGGCCGGGCGCTCGGCTCGCACGCCGCGGGGTTGATCGCCGCGCTCGCCTACGCGCTGTGCCTCCAGACGATGCAACAGGGCCGCGTGGCCACCGCGGACGCGCTGCTCATCTTCTTCAGGTCGGGCGAGCTCTTCACCGTGGTGACGCCGATCTGGCGCGTGACATCGGG
>CAZZYY010000125.1:0-8133 GCA_964658475.1 uncultured Candidatus Methylacidiphilales bacterium
GGAGCATGTCACCAGTAAGTACGGGTAAGCGTAAGTTCGACTTGAATCTGTTCGAAAGGCAGACGTAAACACTGGTCAAAGTGTCGTACGATTCCGACGCTTGCCTTTCTTCCCTTCGGTCTGGCGCAATGGCGCAGCACCCGCTAAGTTCATAAAAACGAGTGTCTTATACACCGGCCGGGGCATCGGCTCGTTGGGCATATCTTTGACCTGTTTGAAGACAAGACTTGTTAGCGTTACGGAACGATCGGTCCTTCCCACCTGCTGTAGGCCTGGATAATGCGATTCTCCCTCTCGAAAAGATGATCGTAAGGAAACTCGTGAAACATCAGCAATTGATGATCACCCAACTCAATGCGACCGAGGCGCGCATCCAGGACGCGACGGCGCGCTACGATCTGCAGGATGCCGCGGCGCTTCTCGAATTCACCATCGGCGCGAACGACCGCCCGAGCCAGGTAAGTTCAGCCCACCCGTAAAAGGGTTCGGGCGGGCGCTTGGGAAGGCCCCGGTTGTATGGCCCGCCGAACCCCATTTGCGGAATGGCAACCCTGTCCCACCCCTCGGGTCGCACGCAATTTTTTTGCCTCCTGCGCGATGTTGCGCTTCACTTGTCGCCCCATGCCTTACACCGACATCACCCCTCCCGCCGGCGACAAGATCACGATTTCCAACGGGAAGCTGACCGTACCGGATCATCCCGTCATTCCTTTCATTCGCGGCGACGGGACGGGGCCGGACATCTGGGCGGCGAGCGAGAAGGTGTTCGACGCGGCGGTGAAGAAGGCTTTCGGCGGCAAAAAGAAGATCGCGTGGTTCGAGGTTTTCGCGGGCGAGGCTTCCAAGACGAAATTCGATAACTGGCTGCCGGACGACACGATCGCGGCTTTCAAGGAATTTCTGGTCGGCATCAAGGGGCCGCTGACCACGCCGGTGGGCGGCGGCATCCGCTCGCTCAATGTCGCCCTGCGCCAGATGCTCGATCTGTATGTCTGCCTGCGCCCGGTGCAGTACTTCACCGGCGTGCCCAGCCCGGTGAAGGCGCCGGAAAAAGTGAAGATGGTCATCTTCCGCGAGAACACGGAGGACATCTACGCGGGCATCGATTTCGAGGCGGGCAGCGAGCCGGCACTCAAGGTGCTGGAGTTTTTGAAGCAGAGCTACCCGAAGGAATTCAAGAAGGTGCGCTTCGGCGGCGAGTTCCCGGGCGAGGTCGGTGTGGGCATCAAGCCGGTTTCCAAGCCGGGCACGGAGCGCTTGGTGCGCGCAGCGATCCAATACGCCATCGACCAGAAGGAAAAGTCGGTCACGTTTGTCCACAAGGGCAACATCATGAAGTACACCGAGGGCGCGTTCCGCGACTGGGGCTATGCGCTGGCGAAGAAGGAATTCGGCGCAGTGGAAGTCGACGGCGGCCCGTGGTGCAAGCTGCCCAACGGCATCATCATCAAGGACGCGATCGCCGACATCACGCTGCAGCAGGTGCTCACGCGGCCGGAGGATTTCGACGTGATCGCGACGCTGAACCTGAACGGTGATTATCTCTCTGATGCGCTCGCGGCGCAGGTGGGCGGCATCGGCATTGCGCCCGGCGGCAACATTAATTATCTCACCGGCCACGCCATTTTCGAGGCGACGCACGGCACCGCGCCGAAATACGCGAACAAGGACATGGTCAACCCCGGCTCCGTCGTGCTCTCGGGCGAGATGATGTTCCGCTACATGGGCTGGACCGAGGTGGCCGACTTGATTCTCAAGGGGCTGAACGGCGCGATCGCGAGCAAGAAGGTGACCTACGATTTCGCGCGACAGATGGAAGGGGCGGAAAAGATCAGCTGCTCGGCGTTCGGGGATAATATTATCGCGCACATGTAGGTGCAGGGGCGCCGCGTCGGCGACCATAATCCCTTACCGGTTCCGCAACGGCGGCGAAGTGCCTCTTTGGGCATACCTCGCCGCCTGGCCCTGAGTCGTCTCCTGCGGCTAAAGAACCCAGAAACTTTCGGTGAGCTGCCTGGCTCCGCCAGCTTCGTCCACCGCCTGGATTACGCCGGGAAATTGCGGGGTATAATCGTGGCCGCAAATGACCCGCGCCTGCACCGATTGGGCCCAGCGGATGAATTCGATGGTCGACTTGTAGTCGTGCACGGCGTCGTAAAATGCGATGACCGGTGGCCCACCCCGGTAGGTCTGGTAGAAATCAAAGCCCGTCTTTTCCAGCAATTGCACGGAGTTGCCCAAGCGACCGACCAGCTTACGCGTGATCGCGGCATGCTCCTCGGGTCGGAGCCGGAACTGGTTCCAGGCAAAGCAATCGACACACAAAAGCTGCTGCCGCTCGCTCTTCGCCAAGGCAAAGATCAAAGCGGTGGCGCCGAAAAGCGTGCCAATCTCAATGAGCGTGCCTTCCTCCGGATGCGCTCGGACGAGGTCATGCAGGGCCTTCCGTTCGGCGACGGTCATTTCGCCGCCGGAGGGATTGAGGAAATGCTGGGCCTGCCGGAAACGCCAGCGTTTGCCGAAAGGCGTGAGCAAGATTGCCCACATCCACAACGGCTCGCCCTCTCCACCCGCGGCGTAGGCCCGGCTCGACCTCCAGGCCCGGCTCAGCGCCGACTTCACGCGGCTTAGTCCGCTCTTCCGGAGAGGGATGCTCGAAGCACCTTGTGATGTTTCGGCCATTGATTCGACTTTCGGCCCCGAAGCTACCGATTTTGGAAAACGGCGCAAACGCTATTTTCCCCGAGCCTATTCCGATGAATGAGGGTACACAGCCAAGCCGCAAGAATGCGCACTCGCCCGCCGCCTCGACATCAATCGACGCACCGGCTAGTCTCTCCCGATGGATCCCCTGCTCAAGCTTCTGGAGGAAAACGCCCTGGCCACGCCCGAATCGCTGGCCGCACAGCTGGCGACGACGCCGGAGGATGTCCGCGCCCGCATCCAGAAGCTGGAAGACGACCGCGTCATCCTTGCCTACAAGGCCATCGTTGACGACGAGCGGGCGCAGCGTGTGGGCGTGAAGGCGGTTATCGAAGTCCGCGTCACGCCGGAGCGCGAAGGCGGCTTCGACCGGCTGGCCAACCGCATCGCGCAATATCCGGAGGTCAGCTCCTGCTACCTGATGAGCGGCGGGTTCGACCTGCTCGTCTTCGTGGAGGGACGGACGCTGCAGGACGTGGCGGGGTTCGTCTCCGCGAAACTCTCGACGCTGACCGGCGTGCTCTCCACGGCGACCCACTTCAATCTCAAGACCTACAAAGTTCAGGGCGTGCTGCGCGAGGCCGTCGTGTATGAGGAGCGGCTCAAGGTCAGCCCCTGACCCGCGCCGCCGCTCCGTTTCCGCCATGCATCTGCCGATATCTTCCCTACCCTCCTCGTCTCCCGTGAACGCTGTTCCCAACGAATACGTGGCCGATCACGTGCGCGCCATCCCGCGCTCGGGTATCCGCGATTTTTTCGAGATCGTGCAGAACATGCAGGGCGTGATTTCGCTCGGCATCGGTGAGCCCGATTTCGTCACGCCCTGGCACATCCGCGAGGCGGCAATCTACGCGCTGGAGCGCGGCAAGACCGGCTACACCTCCAACCTCGGCCTGATGAAGCTGCGCGAAGCCATCGCGACTTACCTGGCCGAGGACTACGCGCTCACCTACGAGCCGGCTACCGAAATCCTGGTCACGGTGGGTGTGTCCGAGGCGCTCGATCTCGCGCTGCGCGCCGTGCTCAATCCCGGCGACGAAGTGCTTTACCACGAGCCCTGCTACGTCTCCTACAGCCCGAGCATCGCGCTGGCGCATGGCCGCGCGGTGGCGATCCACACGCAGGAAGCGGATGAGTTCAAAGTGCGTCCTGACGCGTTACGCGCCGCGCTCACACCGCGCTCGAAGGTGCTCCTACTCAACTTCCCGACCAACCCGACCGGCGGCATCATGACCGGCGCGGAGCTCGAGGAGATCGCCGCGATCTGTCGCGAGCACAACCTGCTCGTCATCACCGATGAGATCTACTCGGAGCTGTCCTACGCCGAGCCGCATGTGTCTATCGCGTCGCTGCCCGGGATGCGCGAGCGCACCATCTTCCTGCACGGTTTCTCGAAAGCGTTTGCCATGACGGGATTTCGCATCGGCTACGCCTGCGCGCCCGCGCCGCTCATCGACGCGATGATGCGCATCCACCAGTACGGCATCCTGTGCGCGCCGATCGTCAGCCAGGAAGCGGCGCTCGAGGCGCTGCGCCATGGGCGCAGGAGCATGGAGGACATGCGCGAGCAGTATCGCCTGCGCCGCAATTTCCTCGTCCACGGCCTGCGCCAGCTCGGACTCTCCTGTTTTGAGCCGCGCGGTGCGTTCTACCTTTTCCCCAACATCTCGGTCACCGGCAAAAGCTCGCAGGATTTTGCGCTCGGCCTGCTGAAGCACGAGAAAGTTGCCGTGGTCCCCGGCACCGCCTTCGGCCCCAGCGGAGAAGGCTGCGTCCGCTGCAGCTACGCCACCGGCATGGAGCAGCTGGAGATGGCGCTTGAACGGATTGCGCGATTTGTCGGCAAGGCCTAGTGAGTCGAGCCGCCGCTGTCCTGCTGTTGCTGTAGCAATTCGCGTTGACGCTCCTGCGCACGCTGCGCTGCCTGAACGCCTGCCGTTATCGGGCCCAGGCTGATCACGAGGATGAGGTAGGCGAAGATCAGATTCCGGATGTTGAAGAGAAAGGCGCATGGATAGGCGAGGAAATGGCGTGAAGGCTTTTGCGCGTATTGCGCATCGGCAAAGCCCAGCATCTGGGCGACCCGCTGCGACAAGGTCGGGTAGGTCGATGCCAGTTCATGCCACGAAACAAAGAAGCCGCGCGCGTTGAAATGCTGCACCGCGAAATGGCCCGTATCGACATGCGCCGCCGCGCGGCCCGAGGCCAGCACGGTCAGGGCCTGCATCGACGCATTGAGATCGTCCGAGGCGTAGGCGCCATACCGATCGCAGGTCGATTCGCAGGCCCGGTGGTAGGCTTGATAAAGCAGCGGTACGATCGTCCCCGGAGCCAGTGCCAGCTTCTTTAGAAGATGATTGCGATGAATGTGGCCGACCTCGTGGCCCATCAGGAATTTCATCAACGGCCCTGAACCGCCCAGGATCTCGACCATGCTCGAATAAATGACCACGAAGTTCCGCCCGGTGAAGCGCGTGGCGAAGGCATTCAAAAAACCGCCGGCCTGCAGGATGTAGAGTTCAGGCACCTCCTTCAGCCCCAGCTTTTCGCACACTTCCAGGAAGGTGGCATGCATCTCGGGATATTGCTCCGCCGTGACGCGGACGCTCTCCGAGCGCAGCCGGGCGATGAGCAACCCGTGAACACACCACCCCGCCAGTGCTACAAAAGGCAGCACCAGGATGAAAAGCAGGCAGCAAAGCCAAAGCAGGCAGGATAGGACAAGCAACACCGTGAAATAGGTGCCCTCGCGAGGGTGGACGAGATTTTCGTGCGTCAGCGTGCCGGTAGCCATGATGATCCTTTAGGTAATTGCGACGAAGAATGATCGTCCCGGGCATGAAGGCAAGCCCGTAGCAATGGACCCTGCGAGCCTGCGTCTTTGCTTCGTAAAGACGTGGGAAGCTTGAAAGCCCTCGGACTGACCGAACTCAGCGGTAGTACTCAAGGCTTACGGCCCGTCCCCGGGCTCGACGGTTCCGAGGAAGGCTCGGCGTTCTTTGCGCAGGTCGAGGGACGATTGATCTCCCCGCGCCATCAAGAAACACCTTGCGGCAACGTTGGTCGACCGCTAGCGTCTCAGGTTCCCGTTTCCCGGGCCTCTCTCTATGGAAAAGATTCGCAACATCGCCATCATCGCGCACGTCGATCATGGCAAGACCACGCTCGTCGATCAGCTTTTGCGCCAGTCGGGCACCTTCCGCTCCAACCAGGCCGTGGTCGAGCGCGTCATGGACTCAATGGACCTCGAGCGCGAAAAGGGCATTACAATCAAGGCGAAGAATGCCGCGTTCCAGTACAACGACTACCACGTCAACATCGTCGACACCCCCGGCCACGCCGACTTCGGCGGCGAGGTTGAGCGCATCCTGAAGATGATCGACGGCGTGCTCCTCGTCGTTGACGCCTTCGACGGCCCGCAGGCCCAGACCAAGTTCGTGCTGCGCAAGGCCCTTGAAGTCGGCGCGCGGCCCATCATCGTCATCAATAAGATCGACCGCGAAAACGCGCGCCCGCACAAGGTGCTTGACATGATTTTCGAGCTTTTTCTCGAGCTCCACGCCACCGACGAGCAGCTCGATTTCACCGCCATCTACGCCTCCGCCAAGCTCGGCTTCGCGGTCAAGGAATGGAAGGGCCATCTTGACGACGAGACGCGCAACGCCGGCATGACCGCGCTGTACGACGCAATCATCGAGAAGATTCCGCCGCCGGTGGCGAACGCCGACAAGCATTTCGAGATGCTCGTCTCCAATCTCGACTACAGCGACTACATCGGCCGGATCGCTTACGGCAAGATCACCGGCGGCAAGGTTACCGTCGGCGACAAGATTATCTGTATTCACAAGGACGGCACCCGTGAAAAGGGCTCGGTCACCAAGATCCTCTCGCACGCCGGCCTGGCCAAGATTGAAATCAACGACGCTGCGGCGGGCAACATCGTCGGCATCGCCGGCATCGAGGACGTGTTCATCGGCGAGACGCTGACCGATTCCGAGACGGCAGAGCCGCTGCCCTTCGTCGACATCGATCCGCCCACGATCAAGATGCAGTTCCTCGTCAATGACTCCCCGCTGGCCGGCCGCGAGGGCAAGTTCCTCACCGCGCGCCACATCAAGGACCGCCTCATCCGCGAGACGCGCACCAACGTCAGCATCCAGGTCGCCGACACAGATGCGGCCGGCACGTTTGAAGTCAGCGCCCGCGGCGAAATGCAGATCGCCATCCTGGTCGAGCAGATGCGCCGCGAAGGATTCGAAGTCATGGTCTCGCGCCCGGAAGTCATCTTCCACAAGGACGACGCCGGCAACGTGCTTGAGCCGATCGAGACGCTCTACGTCGAGACGCCGAGCGACAAACTTGGCGACATCCTGCAGAACCTCGCCAACCGCAAAGGTGAAATCGTCAACATGAACCATCACCAGACCACGGTCTCGGTGGAGGCCATCATCCCCACGCGCGGTCTCATCGGCTTCGAGACCGACCTCGTCAACCTGACGCGCGGCGAAGGCCTCATGAGCCATCTCTTCAAGGAGTACGGCCCGAAGCGCGGCGACATCACCACCCGCCTCAACGGCGTGCTCGTCTCCATGGAATCGGGCGACGCCACTGGCTTTGCCATCAACAATATCCAGGAACGCGGCCGCCTCTTCATCAGCCCTGGCGAGGCGATCTACGCCGGCATGGTCGTGGGCGAAAATTCGCGTCCGGACGACATGGCCGTCAATCCCTGCAAGGCGAAAGCCCTGACCAACATGCGTTCGCAAGGCGACGGCAAGGGCATCCAGCTCGACACGCCGATCAAGATGAGCCTCGAGCGCGCGCTCGAATACATCGGGCCGGATGAGTTCGTCGAAGCCACGCCCACCAGCCTCCGGTTGCGCAAACGCATCCTCGACGAGAACAAGCGCCGCCGGGCTGAGAGCAAGGCGTAGGTCGCTGCGCCCTGCGAAAGGTAGCGCAACCGCCATCCTCGGAAGGACACCTGATTTCGGGATGTTCTTTTGAAGGGCGCGTGCTTTCCTTGGGCATGAGCCGGTTGTGGCTTTCAATTTTCCTGCTCGCTGCACTCTTCTCAAGAGCGCAAGCCGTGGTGGATGGCTCTTACGCACATCCATTTGGAATAAAGGCGAAAGTCGTTACCTTCCCGGTCGATTCCGATAGTTCATATCGCTCATGGCGACTGCATTTTGACTCGGTCGAGGAGTTTGTGGAGACCGTCCGTCAGCCTTCGTTTCAACTGTTGACGTCGGGTAAAACGGACGTCGTTTACTACGCCGTTTTTCGTATCCAACCGGACATCTACCTTTACGTCTCCGCATTCGCGAAGGACCCGAAGTCGAACGGTGGTTACTCCATTCACGGAAAAACTCATGACGATCCTTTTCTCGAAGATAAGACCGATAACCTGAAGCTCGCGGAAGTTTTGGA